>JBFIBB010000018.1:0-25261 GCA_041582695.1 Rhizobiaceae bacterium | reverse complement strand
GACGAAGAGCTCGAAGGGAAAAGGGGAAACGGCTACGGTCGGGTGCGCCGGATAGTGACCAAATGAATGTTGCAGGCTCTGCCGTCAGCGCGGTTGTCTCCGCCAAGGCCGTTCAGTGCCCGGTGTTGCAAATGTCGATGGGGCTAAGACGAGAACCGGCGCATAATTGACTCAACGGACTTTCGCCAGTCCGGCGGAGTCCAGCCGAATTGCCGGCGGTACCTTTCGATCGACAGGCACGAGTTCATGGGCCTTTTGGCCGGCGTCGGATATTCGGCCGTCGTGATTTCGCGCACTTGCGCCACGGGGCCGCCAAGTCTCGCGCTGACCTCGAATATGTGGCGCGCGAATCCCGCCCAATTCGTCGAGCCCGTTCCGGCAAGGTGGTAGACGCCGTATCCGGCAAAATCCCTGTCTTCACAGAGGCGTCCGGCGACATGAACGATCCCTTCGGCGAGATCGGCGGCCGAAGTCGGATTGCCGAACTGGTCGGCGACGACCGGAATTTCGTCGCGCTCGGCGGCGAGATGCAGCATCGTCCTGACAAAATTCGATCCGGTGTCGCTGTAAACCCAGGCCGTGCGCAGAATGATGTGGCGCGGATTGGCGGCTGCAACAGCCCGTTCGCCTTCGAGCTTCGAAAGGCCGTATACGCCGAGCGGGCCGGTGGCGTCGTCTTCCGCGTATGGGCCATCCTTCCGGCCGGAGAACACGTAATCGGTGGAAACATGGATCACCGGCAGGCCGGCCGCGGCGGCCGCGCTCGCGACATTTCCGGCACCGTCCCGGTTGATGGCGAATGCGGCATCCGGGTCTGATTCCGCCTTGTCAACGGCCGTGTAGGCGGCGGCATTTACGATGACGTCTGGCGAGAACTCCGCGATTGCGGCTGCGATCGATTGCGGGCGGCAGATATCGAGAACCGGCCGCCCGGCCGCCAGAACCGGATTAGCGGACACCGACCGGTCGCAAAGCTTTCGCGCGAGTTGCCCGGAGGAACCGGTGACGAGAAGGCGCACGCCGCCCTACTCCGCGGCCGCCTTGACGGTGCCAAGTCGCGCGCCCGAATAGCTTTTCTGCCTGATCGGTTCCCACCAGGCCTTGTTCCGCAGATACCATTCGACGGTTTTTTCCAAACCGGTCGAGAATGTTTCGCGGCTGCGCCAGCCCAGTTCGCGCTCGATTTTCGACGGGTCGATGGCGTAGCGGCGGTCATGGCCGGGCCGGTCGGTGACGAACTCTATCAGTTCGCGGTAGGCTTTGCCGTTCTTTCGCGGGCGCTTCCGGTCGAGAATGTCGCAGATGGATTCGACAACAGACAGGTTGGTCCGTTCGGCGCGGCCGCCGACGTTGTAGGATTCGCCGGCGCGTCCATTTTTCAGGACGCATTCGAGAGCGCGCGCGTGATCCTCGACATAGAGCCAGTCACGAACGTTTTCGCCGCGGCCATAGACAGGCAAGGTCTTTTCGTCGAGCGCGTTCAGAATCACCAGCGGGATGAGTTTTTCGGGAAAATGATAGGGGCCGTAATTGTTCGAGCAATTGGAAAGCACGACCGGCATTCCGTAGGTCTCATGCCAGGCGCGTACGAGATGGTCGGATGCGGCCTTGGATGCGGAATAGGGAGAAGACGGCGCATAGGGCGACGATTCAGTGAAAATTCCCTCATCGAGCGGCAGGTCGCCGAAGACCTCGTCGGTGGAAACATGATGGAAGCGGAAATCGTTCCGGGCCTGGCCGTCCAACTGCCGCCAGTAATCCAGACATGCCTCCAACAGGCGGAACGTACCAACCACATTGGTTTCGATGAAAGCGGCCGGTCCGTCGATCGAGCGGTCGACGTGGCTCTCGGCAGCAAGATGCATGACGGCGCCAATTTTCTCCTGGCGCAATATCCGGGCGATGGCTGTCTGGTCGCAGATGTCGACCTGATGGAAGCTGTAGTTCGGACTGTCCTCGAGCATGGCGACGGATGCCGGATTTCCGGCATAGGTCAGCTTGTCGACATTGATGACGCGATCGACCCCCTCTCCCACAAGCAGCCGGCAGACGGCCGAACCGATAAAGCCGGCCCCGCCAGTGACCAGTATGTTCATTGGCATTCTCCCGAATAGATAAACCCGGTATCGACCTCTCCCAGCGGCGGCGCTTTGCGGTCCTTGTCCGATAATTCGTAAGGCGTCTCGAATGCCGGCCAGTCAATGCCGATTTCCGGATCGTCGTAGCGAATTGCCCGGTCGTGCTCGGGCGAATAGTAGTCTGTGACCTTGTAGACAACTTCGGTGTCGTCAACCAGGGTCAGGAATCCGTGGGCGAATCCCGGTGGAATATAGATCTGGTTCCAATCCTCGGCCGAGATTTTCAGACCGACCCACTTGCCGAAAGTTGTAGAACCGTTGCGGATATCGACTGCAACGTCGAAAATCGCACCGCGCGTCACGCGTACAAGTTTGCCCTGTGCGGCGGGCGGCCGCTGGAAATGCAGTCCGCGCAGCGTGCCCGCGGCAGCGGAAAAGGAGTGATTGTCCTGGACGAATTGCACCTCAAGGCCGCAGGCGCGAAACTTCTCCGCATTGTAGGTCTCGGAAAAGAATCCCCGGCTGTCACCGAACTTGGCAGGTGACACCTCAAGAACGGCGCCGAATGCAATCTCCCTGATCTCAACCAAGGCTATCTGGTCCCCACACGCCTGCGCAAATAGTCGGCATACTCGTTTTTTCCCAGTTGGTCCGCCCGGGCCAGCAATTGATCGGCAGTCAGGTATCCAAGCTCATAGCCGATCTCCTCCGGACACATGATCTTTATTCCCTGCCGGTGCTCGAGCGTGCGCACGAAAGAAGCATCTTCGTGCAGACTGTCATGTGTGCCCGTATCAAGCCATGCATATCCGCGGCCGAGGCGCTGCACCTGCAAATCTCCCCGCTCCAGATACACCTGGTTCACATCGGATATCTCCAGTTCGCCGCGCGCGGACGGCTTGATCGAAGCGGCGATCTCCACCACGTCGTTGTCGTAGAAGTAGAGTCCGGTAACCGCCCAGTTCGACTGCGGCTTTGCCGGTTTTTCCACGATCGAGATGGCGCGACCGTTCCGTTCGTCAAATGCCACGACCCCATAACGCGACGGATCATCGACCTGATATGCGAAAACCGTCGCTCCACGTTGCCGTGACGCCGCGACCTGGCAGTGTTCGGACAGGCCATGCCCATAGAAAATATTATCGCCGAGTATCAGTGAGACGGTATCAGAACCAATGAATTTGCGGCCGATGATGAACGCCTCTGCAAGCCCGTTTGGCTGCGGTTGCTCGGCATAGCTCAGATTCACACCGAAAGCGTCGCCTTCGCCAAGCAGGTTGCGGAACATCGGCAAATCGCGGGGCGTCGAAATGACCAGAATTTCGGTTATTCCGCCAAGCATGAGCACACCCAGCGGATAGTAGATCATCGGTTTGTCGTAAATCGGCAGCAGCTGTTTGGAAAGTGCGGTCGTAACTGGATAAAGCCGCGTGCCGCTCCCGCCCGCAAGAATGATACCTTTCAAATGTATGTCCTCACAATGTGCATTGTGCATCCGCCCACGTTGCACCCGTTCGGCCCCGTTAGCGTGCCTATAACACCAGCGAAGCGATCGCAACCGGCCAACTTCGCATTTTCATGGATGCCCGGCTTCAGTTCGCTCAGATCTTGCCGAGCACACAGGCGGCAAACAAGCTCATCTGCCCCAAAAAGGTCTGCCGGTGAATGCCCGACCGGTGTAACCGCGAAAGCCGGGCGAGCAGGTTTTCCTCCCTGATCCTGACGAGTTCCGTCCTTACCTCCCTCGCGTCTTCACAAAGCATATCCGAACATAGTTCGAGGGCCTTCAGGTTCAGGTCGTTCCATCTCGCAAAACGTCCGCCCGCCATGAGCACAAGTCGGGACAGCCGCGCCCGCCATGTGGAATTTGCTCCGACGAGGTTTGCCGAGTGCTGCCGGTAGCGCACGCGCGGAACGGGAGAATAGCAAACCCGACCTCCGGCACCGCTGATCAGCAGATAAGCCCACCAGTCGTGGCTGACGAAGCCGGTGCGCTTGCAGGATTCGACAAGCAGATCGCGGGCAGCATGATTGAAAACCATGGTATTTGCGCCGGCAATACTCTGCACGATGGCGTTGCGGAATGAAGGGGGCGCGGTAAACAGTGGAGACATTCCAACCGTTCGGCCTTGATCGTCGATGATCTGTGTTCTTGTACAGTAAAGGGCCGGAATAGCCGGATTTCCGTTTTCCAGCCAGCTAGCCGCATCAGACAGTTTTTCAGGCATCCAAAGATCGTCCTGATCGGCAAAGGCGTAGAGGGAGTGTCCGCCAGAAGAATTGAGGACCAACTGACGATAGTTTTCCGCGAAACCTTTTCGGGGTCCCTTGATAATCCGCACCTCTCCCTTGCGCCAACGCTTGTGCAGTCCCGAGAGAAAATCCAAGGTTTTGTCTGTCGATCCGTCGTCGGAAATCAGCAGATCGATCTCGCCATACCGCTGTTCCTCGATCGATCGAATCTGACTCTCGAGAAATCGGGCGCCATTGTACGTCGCCATCATGACCAACCCAGAAGGCATTTCAATCGGTCACTTATTGTTACAGTTGCAATAGTACATTTGTTTTCACTTTATCGGTGAATAGGGGCTAGTTTAAAAAGCAAGCAAGTACAAACCGGGTATTTGCTGGCGGCGGTCGATGACGAGGGTTCATGCTGAAATCTGTCTCCGGTGAAATCTCGCACCTTCCCGCAGTGGGCGGGAACATAACGCAAGCCGACCATGAGCACGAGTTCCCCGTGCCGCATTCGCACTTGCCATTGTGGCAATGTGGTGGTGAAAAAGATTCCGTGCTGATTCGCTATGTAAAAAGTAGCCGGGATACTGGAGCATGAATATCTCACGCGCTCGAGTCATCAGATTTCTCGGCTCCCTTCACGACCTGCTCGCGGCGGTTTTCGCCTTCTATCTTGCCTATGGTACAGTCTACGGTTTCGATCGCTTGTGGACCGTTCCCGGGATAAATGACAAGGCACTGGTCTTCGCGGTCATCTCCGTCTTCTTCTTTTACGTTTTCTCGCTAAACCGCGGATTCTGGCGGTATGCATCCCTGCCCGATCTGGTTGCCATCATCAAGGCGAGTGCGATGGCGGTGGGCACGTTCGCGATCATCCTTTTTTTCCTGACGCGCGGCTCCAATGTTCCGCGTTCGATGCTGCCGCTCTGTTTCATCTACATGGTCGTTTGCATTGGCGGTCCGAGGGTCTTGTTCAGAATGCTGAAAGAGGGAGGATATCTCGACCGCATACCGAAACTAGCCGCACACGAGAAGGAAGCGACGCTGGCGTTGTTATACGACGTCAATGAAAATTCAGAATCCTACATTCGCGCGGTGAGGCGCTCGGAAAAATCGGAAATCGAAATTGTGGGCATCGTCGACGACAAGATCGCACCAGGCAACATCCTGCATGGCGTAAGAGTGGTCGGGCCATCCAACAATCTCGATGTGATCGTCGAGAAGCTCCGCGGCCGGGGCCGCGACGTGTCAAGCCTGATCATCACCACTCCCGACATTTCGCCCGGCATGCTGACCAATCTTGTCGCCGGCGCGAGCAGGTGCGGGCTGAAAGTCAGCAGAATTCCCGATCTTCACAAAACTTCCAAATTCGAGAAAGTCGATATCGAGCCCAACCCGATCAATATCTCGGATCTGCTGCCACGGATCGAGTTCAAGCCGGATGCAAAATCGATCTCACGCCTTGCGGATTCGAAAGTCATCCTGGTCACGGGAGCCGGCGGCTCCATCGGCAGCGAACTGGTTCGGCAGATTGCGGCGTTCAATCCCAAGAAGCTGATCATCAGCGATATTTCGGAGTACAATCTTTACAGGGTCGATTCCGAAGTTCACGATCATTTTCCTTCCGTGCAGATAATCACCAAGATCGCGGACATCCGCGACCGTGCACGTATTTCTGAGTTGCTGGAAAAATACAAACCAGGCGTAATCTTCCACGCCGCTGCGCTAAAACACGTTCCGCTGGTCGAAGCGAATGTGCTTGAGGGCCTGAAGACCAACCTGATCGGTACGCGGAACCTGGCCGATTGTGCTGTCGAACACGGTGTGAAGACTTTTGTGATGATCTCGACGGACAAGGCGGTCAATCCCACCAGCGTCATGGGCGCAACCAAGCGTGCGGCAGAGGCTTATTGTCAGGCAATCGATACAGTTGCGGATGTTCCGCGTTTCAAGACCGTGAGATTCGGCAATGTGCTCGGCTCGACAGGTTCGGTGGTTCCGCGTTTTTCTGCGCAGATAAAGCGCGGTGGTCCGGTAACAGTGACGCACCCGGAAATCGCCCGCTATTTCATGACGATTCCGGAGGCGGTGACTTTGCTGCTGCAGGCAGCAGGGCATGGCGAAACCAGCGAAGAGCGCGGCAGGATTCTGGTGCTCGACATGGGTGAACCCGTCAGGATCGCTGATCTCGCGAGGCGAATGATCGAACTGGCCGGATTCCGCCCCGATGTCGATATCAAGATTAAATACACGGGTCTTCGGCCGGGCGAAAAACTGTACGAAGAACTTTTCGGTACCGACGAAATTATCAACGTCATGCATGAGGAAGGTTTCATGATAGCCGCGCCTCGGGTGATCGAGGCCGCCGTGATCCGCAAGTCGATCGAAGGCATAGAGAAAGCAATCGCCGAAAAGGATGAAGTGCGGGCGATGGAACTGCTGCGCCACATCGTGCCCGAATTCAAGCGCGGCGATATCATCCCGTTGCAGGCGTTTGGCAGCGACGAGGCCACGGAGCAGATCAGCTAGAACCTAATGTCAGACCTTCCAGACAACCGGGAGGCTCGCGAGTCCACGGAACGCCCAACCTTCGAAGCGGATAGTCGCGTCTTGCTCGATGGAAAGCCCTTCAAGCCGCGCGAATAGCGACGGCAACGCCACTTCGGCAACCAAGGAACGCGAGGCCCATGCCCCGGCACAAAAATGTGGTCCCGCGCCAAAGGGAATGCTTTTCTGCGTGTCCCTGCCAACCTCGAAACAATCCGCATTGTCAAAAACGATTTCGTCGCGATTGGCCGAGCCGAACATGAAAAATACCCGGTCTTCGGGCTCGAAATCGATATCGCGATAGGTGTGAGCCGTGGCGACGCGGCGCGGCGACATGCCTATGGGTGAAATCCAACGCGCATACTCTTCGAAAACCTGCAGCCAACTCGCCAAACCGGAACGGACTTTGCTCATTTCGCCGGGATGGGTGAGAAGAGCCCAGACGCAACCAGC
This sequence comes from Rhizobiaceae bacterium, assembly GCA_041582695.1. Taxonomy (GTDB): domain Bacteria; phylum Pseudomonadota; class Alphaproteobacteria; order Rhizobiales; family Rhizobiaceae; genus JAWKWH01. The sequence continues at coordinate 17,945 of JBFIBB010000018.1, read as the reverse complement.
GATGGCGTCGCGAGGTTCATTCTGTCCACCCGATATTGCCAGCTTGATATTGGCGCGTGTGCTCGCCATCGGCAGGCCCGCCTGCATCATGACGCTCAACAGGCTGGAATCGGGATTTCGCAGCAAATGCGGCGCCATGTCGTCGATAGCGGCGTCAATATTTGCGGTTGCGGCATGGCAACGGGCCTCGGTTTCGGGGTCGCCATGATAATTGGCAATTCCATCGATCATCGCCTGCGACCAGCTATCCATCTCCTTGAAAGTGATGTTGTTAAGGCCGGTGATCGCTTTCAGCGCCTCTCCGGATAGCGGCATTGCATAGTCCCGCACGACATCCATCGATCCGCGAGGCGCAACCGCGTCAAGGATGCCATCGGCCGCGTCCTGAAATCGGGCTCGCCATAGATCTCGTACCGTTTTCGGAGAAACAGACGGAAAGATGATCTTGCGTTCATGCGCATGGTCGCCGCCATCCTTGCGCATGAGGTTGTGTCCCATCAGCCGGTTCATGAGGCCCTCCGGCTGGTGGGAAGAGAATACCTCGATGTTCTTTTCACAGATAAAGATGTCTTCGCGGCGGGTAAAAACGATACCGCCAAGTTGCGGCACATGAGCGATCGGCGCCCGCGCCCGCATTTCGGCAAGAACCGGATAAGGGTCGTGGCGGAAACTGGACAAATCAATGTTGAATTCAGGCGGTCGCATGGAACCCAATCATGCCGAAACCCCCGACCGGAAACAATCCCGAGCTTCGTTGATGTATCCGGGACAAGAAAGCGCGTGGAAATTTTTTCTGGCTGGGGCGGCTGGATTCGAACCAGCGCATGGCGGTACCAAAAACCGCTGCCTTACCACTTGGCTACGCCCCAACAACGGCCGGGTCAGTGCCGGTTCCGCGACATTGCTGCCCGGGCAAGCGGGCGCGTCTCGGTGCCATGAATCGGGTCTTGAGGTCAAGCGAAACCGGCTAGTCGCGGCCCGGCAGAAGTTGCGATTTATCCACGTGCCCATGACCGGTGCTACCGTTTCGGACAACACAACGGAGCGCTGCGATGGACCGCACACCCAATCTTGACCTTCCCTACATACTACCAAGTCAGGCCCAGAAGCATGTTACGCACAACGAGGCGATACGGGCGCTTGACGCGGTAACGCAACTCGCCGTTCTCAGCCGCAGCTTCAACACGGCTCCTACAGCGCCACTGGATGGCGACCGGTACATCGTCGCTGTCAGCGCCACCGGCTCCTGGGCCGGCCACGAAACAAAGGTCGCCGCGTGGCAGGATGGCGCCTGGGCGTTCTACTCCGCGAAGCCCGGTTGGAGATCATGGATCGCCGATGAACACATTCTGGCAGCTTGGGACGGCGAGGACTGGATAACGGCCGGCGGGCGCAGTGGTGATTTCGACACATTGGGGGTCGGCGGGGCCGCTGCCGACGATACCAACCGCATCACCTCAAATGCATCGGCGACACTTCTCAATCATGACGGCAGTAGCCATCGGCTCAAGATCAACAAGAACGCCGCTGGCGACACCGCCTCGGTCCTGTTCCAGACCGGCTTTTCCGGCCGCGCCGAATTCGGGCTGACAGGCGACGACAACTGGCATGTGAAAGTCTCGCCCAACGGGTCGACATGGACCGAGGCGATCGTCGTCGACAAGACCACCGGCAATGTCGGCTTCGGGATTTCCTCACCGCAAAACGCCGTACATGCCGCCGGCAATATCCGGGCGGAGAAGACGGGCCTTGGCGCCGGATTCATAGCCTATCGTACCGATGGCGTTGCCGCGATCCTGCAGGCAGGTCTGGGCGCATGCCGCTTCAATTTCCAGGATACCGGCGACTTCATCGTCAGCAACAACACGCTGGCGAATATTCTGACTGGTCAGGCCGGCGCCGCCGGCATCGATTTCATCGTGGCGCAGTCGTCGTCCGGCAATCTGCTGCTGCTTTCGGAGGGGTCTGGCAAGGTCGGCGTCGGCACGGGCGCCACATCGCCGACGGCCAAACTCGACGTCGACGGCGCGGTCAAGGTGAAATCCTACACGGTCGCAGGCGTTCCGTCGGCTTCGGCGAACGGCGCTGGCGCAATCATATTCGTCTCCAACGAAAGCGGCGGCGCGGTGCTGGCCTTTTCCGACGGGACAAACTGGCGGCGCGTGACCGACCGGGCGGTTATCTCTTGAAACCGCCCCGCAACAAGGTCAGGGAAGAACGCCGTTTTCGCTGCGCTCTCAAACGCTCGGAAACCACCGCCGCAATGTCGTGGCCAAGGCCGGCACTAGAGCGGACGCAAGGGCAATCTTGACCAAATCGGTCACGATGAACGGTCCGACGCCCCAGGCGAAAGCCTTGTCGGTGCCGAACATTGCCGCGATCCAAGCCGCACCGAGAACAAGGATGACGATTTCTCCGACAAGATTGGCGCCGAACAATTTGAACGGACTGGTGCTCCAGCCGCGGTCCGCAACCGAGCCCGTGATTGCGGCAGCGATGACAAAGCCGACGAGGTAACCGGTGGTCGGTCCAGCGAAATAGGCCAATCCGCCGCCTTTGGCGAAGACCGGAAAGCCCAGCGCGCCTTCAACCAAGTAGGCAATGACCGTGAGCACGGCGAGATTTCGGCCATAAGCGGCGGCAATGGCGAAAATCGCCAATGTCTGCAAAGTCATGGGAACCGGCCAGAACGGCACCTGAATATGGGCGGCAACCGCGATCACGACCGATCCGGCCAGAATCAGAAAAGCCTTCAGGATTGTAGTTGAAACGCCGCTGCCGATCAGCAAGGAAGGAACGATGGCCTGCGGGCTGCGAAATTCGGACATGTGGGTCTACCTTCTAGTCTGCGGTGAACTGCCCTTTGCCTATAGTGCCCGCCGTGATATGCCGCAACCGGCGCCAGTAACCGACAGGGCGGATTTGCACCGGAATGTCGCTTGATTTCAATACCGAGTTTACTCCTTCCTATGGCGTCGCAGTCGAGATCGCCCCTGGGGTCAGGCGCCTGACCGTAAACAATCCCGGCCCGTTCACCTTTCACGGAACCAACACGTACATCGTAGGAAACGACACACTTGCCGTGATCGATCCCGGGCCGGATGATGATGCCCATTTCGAAGGGCTCATGGCTGCAATAGCGGGCCGACCGGTCTCCCATATTTTCGTAAGCCACACGCACCGCGATCACTCGCCGCTGAGCGCCCGCGTCAAGGCGGCGACCGGAGCGACTATTGTGGCAGGGGGGCCTCACAGGCCGGCCCGGCCACTGGCGATCGGTGAAATCAACCCGCTCGACGCAAGCGCCGATGCGGAGTTCAGTCCGGATTTTCCTGTGCCGGACGGCAAGGCCATCAAGGGTGACGGGTGGACGATCACCGCAGTGGAAACGCCCGGTCACACCGCCAATCATCTCGCTTTCGCGCTCGAGGGTACAGGAATCCTGTTTTCCGCAGACCACGTAATGGGCTGGGCGACGTCCATTGTCGCTCCACCCGACGGCGCGATGACCGACTATATGGCTTCGCTCGACAAGCTGCTCCTCCGCGATGACTGGCTGTACCTGCCGGGCCATGGCGGCCGCATTCGTCAACCCGCAAAATTCGTGCGCGGTTTAAAGGCGCACCGCAAGATGCGGGAGCGCGCCGTTCTGGAACGGATCAGGATGGGTGACCGGACAATTGCCGAGATGGTGCGAGCGATCTACCGCGACACCGATCCGCGCCTGCATGGAGCTGCAGGGTTGTCGGTGCTTGCACATCTTGAAGATCTAGTTTCGCGCGGCGTGGTTTCGACCGGAGGCGCGCCGGCCATCGATGGTATATATTTACCCGCGTGAATGCCCTTGGGCGATCTCGGAGAGCAAGACCTCAGCCCGGCGCCTGACCGCCGGCGCGGCTTGCCACCTCGCCATCCAGATCGTTGAGAAACGAATTGATACGAAGCGCGTTGGAGCCCAGATCATGCGTTCCGAAGCGCGATAAGGATCGCATGTCGACATAGCTCGTCTCGCCTTCATCCGTCACCCGAATGGCGATATCGGAAACAAATCCGAAGACTAGTGAAGACGCTGTCGCCTCCAGCGTCAACTCACCTGTTTCAAGGGATCCGGCGGGTTCGCCGGCGCGGCGCCAGCCGCGGGCCGCAAGCATAGCGTCAATCGCCACAAGCACGGTATCGGGCGCTGCCTCATATCGACGGCCTGTTACTGCCGGAAATGCCGCGATCTGCTGTTCGGCCTCGCTGACGGTCAACGGATCGATCGGGTTCATCCGCACCGTTCGGCCCTGCCCGAGGATGGTAAAGCGAGGTGGATCGTCGAGATCGGTCGAGATGTCATTGAGCGCCGGATAGTGCAAAGCCAAACCGCCGGAATACAAGAAGGGGGCGAGCACCAGCAGGGCGATCAGCGTTGCCCTGGCGGCCAGCTTCCCGCCACGGTCACCAAACAGCCAGAGACGCCTGAAGGCGATAGCCGCAAAAACCAAGGCGACGATCGCAAGCCCCCCGACAAGTGCAAGTATCCAGAAAAAATCAGGTGTGGCGATCAATCCGTAGCGATGCGACAGACCTGCGACAACAAACAACAGCAGATCGAAGCGAGCGAGCCAATCCGCGAAAGCGGCGGATCTGGTTTCGCCGCGCGCCACAAATGCAGTCATCAGTTACCGCCGCTCCACTTGCGAACACAAAGATACCGGCAAGCCTGACGGCGCTGTAGCGCCGTTCAGGCAGAAAACCGGAAATCCGCGAACTGCTCGCGCAGTTTCGTCTTCTGGATCTTGCCGGTAGCGGTGTGCGGGATTTCATCGACAAACGCAATGTCGTCGGGCATCCACCATTTGGCGATCTTGCCGTTCATGAAGCCGAGGATCTCATCCTTGGAAGGCTCGCGTCCCGGCTTGCGAACGATGATCAACAGCGGCCGTTCATCCCATTTCGGATGCACAACACCGATTACTGCGGCCTCGAGAACGTCGGGATGTCCGATAGCGAGGTTCTCCAGATCGATCGTCGAAATCCACTCGCCACCGGATTTGATTACGTCCTTTGCCCGGTCGGTGATCTGCATGTACCCGTTCTCATCAATATGGGCGACGTCACCCGTATCAAACCAGCCTTCGTCATCAAACTGCTCGGCACCCGCGCCGCCGTAGTATGAACCCGCAATAGCCGGACCCCTGACCTTGAGACGGCCGAACTTCACTCCGTCCCAGGGCAGTTCGTTATTTTCGTCGTCGGTGACCTTCATCTCAACGCCGAATGGCGCATATCCCTGCTTGCCCTTCAGATCCAAAAGTTTTTCGCCCTTCAGCCCTGAAAGTTGCGGTTTCGTTGTGCCAAGGCTGCCTAGCGGGCTCATCTCGGTCATGCCCCAGGCATGAATTACCTCGACACCGTAATTGTCCTGGAACTTCTGGGTCATCGATCGAGGGCATGCCGATCCACCGATGACGACTTTGTCCAGATGGGGCAGCTTCTTGCCGGTTTTCTCGAGATACTGCAGCAACATCAGCCACACGGTGGGCACCGCCGCGGTGAGATTCACCTTTTCGGTATCCAGAAGCTCATAGATCGCCTCGCCGTCCATGCGACCGCCTGGCATGATGATCCTTGCGCCGGTCATCGGGGCGGAATGAGCGATACCCCATGCATTGGCGTGGAACATCGGCACAACCGGCATGACGATCGTCCTCGACGAAATGCCGATGGCGTCCGGCTGGTTTGCGATCATGGCATGAATGACATTAGAGCGGTGGCTATAGACGACGCCTTTAGGATCGCCCGTAGTGCCCGATGTGTAGCACATGCCCGAGGCGGCATTCTCCTCGACCGCGACCCATCGGAAATCGCCATCGGCGCTCGCGATCCAATCTTCATAGGCAACAGCGTCCGCAAGGCCTGTCTCCGGCATATGTGCCGAGTCGGTCAGCACGATCACCTTCTGCAACGACTTCACCGACGCAGCGATCTTCTCGACTATCGGCAGGAAAGTCAGATCAACGAATATTGCCCTGTCTTCGGCATGATTCATGATCCAGGCGATCTGTTCGGGAAACAGACGCGGGTTGAGCGTGTGATAGACACCACCCATTCCCATGATGCCGTACCACGCTTCAAGATGCCGGGCAGTGTTCCATGCAAGGGTGGCGATTCGATCGCCAATGCCGAAGCCGTCACGCGCCAGGCTCTGGGCCACCCGCAGAGCGCGCGCATGTACCTCGCGATATGTCGTGCGGACTATCGGACCTTCGACAGAGCGCGAGACAATTTCCTGACCGGGGTGCTGTCTGGCGGCGTAGTCGATGATTTTATGGCAAAGCAGCGGCCAGTCCTGCATTGTTCCCAGCATTGGATATCTCCCGAAGCGCGCCGGCCTTCACGGCCTGTTTCAAATTTACCCCATTGTGATCGGCGCAACCGAATTGTCCAGCATCTTCAAGGGGCAAACGATGTTAATAACGCACGCCTGCCTTAATCCGGCCACGGTCGGGCGCGACTTTTTCCATCAGGTGGGGCAAGTGCGAAATGTTGTGAGGTACGCATGGCCGACCATGACACGGAATTGACGCCAACAATGCAGATTTCGCTCGAAGCCGTCGAACTGGAGCTTGCCCTACAATTGCAGGACATTGTCGGCAGGGGATTTGAGGACAGCGTCCAGGATGCGGTTGAGGCGGCTGGATACGATTTCCTGTTTCAGTTTCCTGCCGGGCATAGCGACGGCGATCAACGCGTGGCGGCCATAGCGGCCCGCAATGGCGAAGAACGGCAGATCCTGCTGGTTCATCTGGCTGAGGATGGTGAAACGCTCAGGGTTGAGGCGCCCAACGATGAACCCAACAGCATCGCCCGGTTCGCCGCGTCCTATGCAGGGCTGATGGATTATTTCGGACGGACGTCTGCGGCAGCCTGACCAGACCGCTGACGATCGGATCGGTGAAATTCGCGACATTTGCGTTTCACGGAATCGGAAAAGGCGATAGGTTCGGCGTTTTCAACAAAGGCGCCGCACATGGACCAATTGCCACTGACCAACGTTCAGACCCGCGACATCGAAGCGATCATTCATCCCTACACACCGATTCACAAACTGTCAGAATCGGGACCCATGGTGATGTCGCGCGGTAAGGGCGTCTATCTCTATGACACTCAGGGCAAGGAATATATCGAAGGAATGGCCGGGCTCTGGTGCGCCGGTCTCGGCTTCGGCGATGAAGAGATGGTCGAGGCTGCCGTCGAGCAGATGCGGACCCTTCCCTATTACCACCTGTTTGGCGCCAAGGGCATGGAGCCGGCCATCGAACTTGCCGAACTGCTCAAGGAGCTGGCGCCGGTGCCGATCTCCAAAGTGCTTTTCACTTCTTCGGGTTCAGAGGCGAACGACACGCAGGTGAAACTCGCCTGGTACATGAACAACGCGCTCGGCCGGCCGAACAAGAAGAAGATCATCAGCCGGATGAAGGCCTATCACGGTGTTACGGTCATGTCCGGCTCGCTTACCGGACTGCCATATGTGCACGGTGGTTTTGACCTGCCGGTCGACCGCGTGCTGCACGCCGATTGCCCGCATTACTACCGGTTCGGCAGGGACGGCGAGAGCGAAACCGAATTCGTCGCGCGGCTCGCCGGCAATCTGCGCAGCCTGATCGAGCGGGAAGATCCCGACACGATTGCCGCAATGATCGCCGAACCGGTCATGGGCGCGGGTGGCGTGATCGTTCCGCCGAAGGACTATTTCGCTGCGATCAAGCAAGTCCTTGACGAATACGACATCATCATGATTGTCGATGAGGTGATCTGCGGTTTCGGACGCACCGGCAACTGGTGGGGATCCCAGTCGCTCGGATTGAAGCCGACCACGATGTCGGCAGCCAAGCAGATGACCGCCGCCTATGCGCCGCTTGGCGCGGTGATGGTGCCGGAGGACATTTACCAGGCTTATGTGGATCATTCGCGGAAACTTGGAACCTTTGGCCACGGCTTTACCTATGGCGGACATCCGCTCGGTTGCGCACTCGGCGTTAAAGCCATCGAAATTTACAAGAAACGCGATATTCTAGGCCATGTGCGCAACATAGCGCCGCGTTTCGCTGCGCGGCTCGACCAGCTTGCCGAACATCCGCTCGTCGGTGAGACCCGGTATTGCGGACTTATGGGTGGCGTCGAACTGGTGGCCGACAAGGGCACGAAACAACCGTTCGATCTTAAACAGGGAGTCGGGTTGAAACTTTCGATGTTCCTGGAGCGGAGAGGCGCCATACTGCGAGCCATCGGCGACACGATCGCACTCTGCCCGCCGATGATCATTACGGAAGCCGAACTCGACGAGTTGTTCGACCGGCTGAAGGGTGCGCTCGACGACACCGAGGCCTGGGTGGCGACGGAGAAACTCCGCGCCGCCTGAACGGAAAGGAGAAAGCAGATGGGCGCGAGCACCAATTCCGCGCCGGGATTTGCAAAACATCCCGAACACAAGATCACTCTGGAACCGCTCGGCAAGCCGGTTCGCGTCAGCGCGGCTGGCGCAGAGTTAGCGGCTTCTGGAGAAGCATTGTTGATGCGCGAGGGAACTTATCCCCCGGTGATCTATCTTCCCTTTTCCGGCATCAAATTCGACCGGCTGACCCGCACGGAAACCTCGACCCACTGTCCTTTCAAGGGCGACGCCAGCTATTGGCGCATCGCCGGCGGCGACAGCGGGCCGGACATCATGTGGTCTTACGAAAAACCCTATGACGAGATGGCTGAAATCAAAGGCTACGCCGCATTCTACGGCGACCGGGTGACGGTGGAGGTGGGATAGGCGCCGACCGGAAGCGCCGAAGCCGTTAGGCCGCAGACAAGATTTCCGGCATCGCCACGGCATTGAGCGCCCGCAGTCTTTTCAGCGAGGCATCCAGCGCCTCGCGCCAGGCGGGGCCGCGATTTCGGGCTTCTTCAAACATTTCCCTGATATCGTCAGCCTTGGCCAACGCTTGCAAAGCTTCAGCCAGAATTTCCGCCTGTTTCAGGTCTTTCACGTCTTTTTGTGTTCCAGGCTTTCGCCGGGCGGCCACGATCATCTTGTGCACCGCGAACCGGGCAGGATCGGGCACGAGCACGGGAATGCCGCCCTTGTGCAGCATGACCGTTCTGACCGGTTCATGGATAAGGAAATCCAGAAACCGCAACGGCTCGGCCGCGGCGCCGCCAAGTGAAGGCATCTTTGCAGAGTTGCCCATGTGGTCGTCGCTACCGGTGTTGGGCGTGAGGAATTCCACGCGTATTCCCCCAGAGCCCTGGAATTTCGAGGCGCCCTGCTCATCGCCAAGTTGGGCGACGGGAGCGAATTTCCGATCGACTCCCTTAAGGACGTCAAGTATCGGCGGAATGGTGTCTTCCACAGCCACCGATATGGAGTGGAACTGGGCCAGGTCGATGTCGCCGGTCTGCATCGCGACGCCGGCGATCCGGTACCCAAGAACGGTGCCATAGGTCTGGAAAGCGATGGTGCCGACCAGGCAGGCCCGCAGCCGAAACAAGCCAGCTTTCCAGAAAGCCTCGACAATGTCGCCGACGCGTTGGTCCGGCCGAAACAGCCGTGCTTCACGAACGAGGGTTGAAACTATCTTTCTGCGTTTCTGGTAGTCGTCCTTGATGCGCGCGAAATTTTCCACCCGTTTTGTGATTTCGGGATCGTCGACGGGGCCGACATATACATCAGCAGATGATTCTTTTCGGTCGGATGGTTTGTAGTACCAATATTCGCGCCCTTTGACTTTCCGTTTGCGAAACAGACCTCCCTCATCAAAATCCAGGTCAAACTGTGCGTCCAATGTCCGGTCGATCAGTTCGGAGATTAGCGTTGAATAAGCAATATCCAACCTGGGTTCGAAAGGTCGGGCCATAGAGTTATCCCATTTTCGCAATTTTGGTATAACTCGGTTGGAGCAAACGCGCAACGTTGTTATCCCAAATTTGCAAAAATGGGATAACCAATCATGCTAGCCAATTATACTCGCTTCGCGAAACGTGTATAACCATGCAAAATCAATTCTTTAATACCGCCGCCTGTGCCGCCGCCAGCCTCGCGATCGGCACGCGGAAGGGCGAGCAGGAAACGTAGTCGAGACCCACTTCCTCGCAGAAGGCGATCGACGCGGGATCGCCGCCATGCTCGCCGCAGATTCCAAGCTTGATGTCCGGGCGCGTCGCCCTGCCCTTTTCCGCCGCCATGCGAACAAGTTCGCCGACACCGTCGACATCGAGCGAGACGAACGGATCCTGATCGATGATACCCTTCTGCCGATAAGTCTCGATGAACGTTGAGGCGTCGTCGCGCGACAGGCCGAACGTGGTCTGGGTCAGATCGTTTGTGCCGAAGGAAAAGAACTCGGCCGCCTCGGCAATCACATGGGCGCGGATGGCCGCACGCGGTAGCTCGATCATCGTACCGACCAAGTAATCAATCTCGACACCGCTTTCCGCCATCACATCCTTCGCCACCTGATCGATGCGATCCTTGACGTAGCCCAATTCCTTCATGATGCCGACCAGCGGCACCATTACCTCGGGAACCACATGGCTGCCCGCCCTCTTGCCCGCTTCGACGGCGGCCTCAAAAATGGCGCGCGCCTGCATCTCGGCAATTTCGGGATAGGACACGGCCAGGCGGCAGCCGCGATGGCCCAGCATCGGATTGAATTCGTGCAGCGCCTCGGTGCGCTGGCGCAGCTTCTCGGCCGAGACGCCCATTGCTTCGGCGACCTCGGCGATCTCCTCTTCGGTGTTGGGCAGGAATTCGTGCAGCGGCGGATCGAGCAGGCGGATTGTAAGCGGCAAGCCGGCCATGATTTCGAAGAGTTCGACGAAATCGGAACGCTGCATCGGCAACAACTTGGCAAGCGCCTCGCGCCGTCCGCTCTCGTTGTCGGCTAGTATCATCTCGCGCATTGCGACAATCCGGTCGCCTTCGAAGAACATGTGCTCCGTGCGGCATAAACCTATACCTTCCGCTCCGAATGAGCGGGCGGTGCGCGCATCGGCCGGCGTTTCTGCGTTGGTGCGGACCTTCATCCGGCGCACCTGGTCCGCCCATTCCATGATCGCTGCAAACTCGCCGGACAATTCCGGCTGCAGCATCGCTACCGCGCCGGCCAGCACTTGTCCGGTTGTGCCATCGATGGTGATCATGTCGCCCTTGGCGAATGTGCGGCCCATGGTGATCAGCGTCTCGTTGCGATAGTCGACGCGCAGCGTTCCCGCGCCCGACACACAGGGTTTGCCCATGCCGCGGGCAACCACTGCGGCGTGACTGGTCATACCGCCGCGGGTGGTCAGAATCCCCTCTGCCGCATGCATGCCGTGGATGTCTTCCGGGCTGGTTTCGACGCGAACCAGAATGACATTGCGGCCGGCAGCGCGCATTTCCTCGGCCTCGTCGGAGCTGAACACGATTTCACCGGTTGCCGCCCCCGGCGAGGCCGGCAGGCCCATTCCGATTATGTCGCGCGCAGCCTCGGGGTCGATGGTCGGATGCAGAAGCTGATCGAGCGAGGCGGGATCGACCCGGCAAATCGCTTCCTCGCGGGTAAGCAGACCCTCATTGGCCATTTCGGCAGCAATTCTGAGCGAAGCCTTGGCGGTGCGCTTGCCCGAACGCGTCTGCAGCATCCACAGCTTGCCGCGCTCGATGGTGAATTCGAGATCCTGCATGTCGCGGTAGTGCGACTCAAGCTTCTTTGCGATCGCCTGAAATTCATCGAATGCGTCCGGCATAAGCTTTTCCAGCGAAGGCCTGTCGGAACCGGCGGCAATGCGGGCAGCTTCAGTGATGCTCTGCGGCGTGCGGATGCCCGCAACCACATCCTCGCCTTGGGCGTTGACCAGAAATTCGCCATACAGCCTGTTTTCGCCGGTTGACGGGTTGCGCGTAAAGGCAACGCCTGTTGCCGAAGTATCTCCCATGTTGCCGAAGACCATGGCCTGAATGTTGACCGCGGTGCCCCAGGCTTCAGGGATGTCGTGCAGTTTGCGATAGGTGATCGCGCGAGCGTTCATCCAGCTCGAAAACACGGCGCCGATTGCGCCCCAGAGCTGTTCGTGCGGATCCTGCGGAAAGGGAACTTCCAGTTCTTCCAGTACCTTGGCCTTGTAGAGACCGATAACATGTTTCCAATGATCGGCACTCAATTCCGTGTCGAGCTCGCAGTCGAGCCGAGCCTTCTCGTCTTCGAGGATTTCCTCGAATACCTCGTGATCCAACCCCATGACCACGTCGGAATACATCTGGATGAAGCGGCGATAGCTGTCGTAGGCAAAGCGCTCGTCACCGGAATCGCTGGCAAGTGTCTGCACGGTTTCGTCGTTAAGCCCGAGGTTGAGCACCGTATCCATCATGCCGGGCATGGATGCGCGCGAGCCCGAGCGCACGGATACGAGCTGCAAGTGAGACGGGTCCCCGAAATGCCTTCCGGTCACCGCGCCGATCCTGTCGAGCGCCTCGCTTACCTGCGCCTCAAGTCCGTCAGGGTAATTGCGGCCGTCAGCGTAGTACCGGTTGCAGACCTCGGTGGTGATGGTGAACCCGGGTGGCACGGGCAGACCGAGCGAGCACATTTCTGCCAGGTTGGCGCCCTTGCCGCCGAGCAAATTTCTATCGGAAGCCGCGCCTTCGGCCGTTCCTCCACCGAAGCTGTAAACCCATTTGGTCATTGCATCCTCGCAGGCGATCGGTACCGGCGTCAGCCATAATCATTTTTGCTGCACTGCACCACCGCCAAGCCGTAAAGTCGCACAACAAAAAATCGATTGAAACGCCAACGGGGTTTGCGATGGCAGATCAACTCGCCTCGCGCAGTTCCTCGGCCTGCTGCAGGTCGACCGAAACGAGCTGGCTGACACCCTGTTCACCCATGGTCACGCCGTAGAGGCGGTTCATCCGGGCCATGGTGATCGGATTATGGGTGATAATGACAAAGCGTGTCTCGGTCGACTGCACCATCTCGTCCATGAGGTTGCAGAAACGCTCGACATTGTGGTCGTCGAGTGGCGCATCAACTTCGTCGAGCACGCAAATCGGAGCCGGGTTGGTCAGAAACACTGCGAAGATAAGCGCCATGGCGGTCAACGCCTGCTCGCCGCCAGACAGGAGCGTCATGGTCTGCGGCCGCTTGCCCGGCGGGCGGGCGAGTATTTCAAGCCCGGCTTCGAGCGGGTCTTCCGATTCGATGAGCTGAAGTTCAGCCGTACCGCCGCCGAACAAATGGGTGAACAGGCGCGTGAAATGGCCATTGACCACGTCAAAAGCCTCCAACAGCCGCTCGCGACCCTCCTTGTTGAGGCTCTGGATCGCCAGACGCAGCTTTTTGATCGCCTCGATCACGTCCTCGCGCTCGACGGTGATGGTCTCGAGCCGTTCTGCCAGTTCGGCCTGTTCTTCCTCGGCGCGAAGGTTGACCGCGCCAAGCCGCTCGCGCTCGATCTTCAGCCGCTCCAGCCGGCGCTCGGTATCGTCAGCATCGGGCAATTCCGCATCCGGCTCGAGCCCTGCATGTTGCAATACGAGGTGGGGCGCAACGTTCATGGCTTCCTTGATGCGCGCCTCAACCGTCTGCCGCCGCTCGTCTGCAGCCGTCAGCCGTTCCTCGGCGCGGGCGCGCTCCTCGCGCGACTCGGCGAGTTTGGTAATTGCGTCGGTCGCCGCCTTGTCCAATTCAGCCTGGCGGTTTTCCGCTTCCTGCAACCGGTCCGCAGCCTTCTGACGCAGAGATTCGGCATCGGAGAGCTGGCTCATCAGCGCCCGGCGGCGCGTTTCGACTTCCTCTGGCGCATCGGCGAGCTTTGCGATCTCGGCGCCTGCTTCGCCGCGGCGTTCGCGAAGCGCGGTAATCTGGGTCTCGGCGTTTCCCGCACGCCTGGTCCAGTTTTCGCGCTCGGCGGCAATCGTCTCCAGCCGGCGCCTGCGTGTTTCCGCCTCACGGCTCAGGCCTTCGTACACAGCACGCGCCTCGGCGGCGGCCGCGCGATCCTGCGCCACTTCGGCTGCGGCCTTTTCATGCCGGCGGTCGAGCCCGGCGAGATCGGGCGACGCTGCAAGTGCGGCCTCGGATTTTGCCAGCTCGGAGGCCGTTTCATCGCGCGATTCCGTCAACCGCGCCCGCGATTCCTCCAGTGCCGCCCGCCTGGTCGCCAATTGGCCGGACGCGCGTTCGGCGGCTGCAAGCGACTCGCGAGCCTCGCGCAACCGGTTTTGCAGCGCCCTGCTTCGATCGCGGATTTCACGTTCTGATTCGATTGCCGACTTCAGCGCTATCTCGGCTTTCGCAAGCCCCGTCTCGCGCAACCGCAGCGTTCTGGTCGCCTCGACCGCCTCGGCGTCCAGTTCGGCAAGCCGGTTCTTCTGTGCCAGGCGCTGCGCGGCCGCTGTCGGCGCATCCGCGCTGGCCACAAAACCGTCCCATCGCCACAGAGCACCGTCGCGGCTGACGATTCTCTGGCCCGGTTTCAACTGTCTTGACAGCGCGACGGCGGTTTGCACGTCGGCGATGCCGATTTGCGCCAGACGCCTTGCCAGTTCAGGTGGAGCACTTACGACTGACGCCAGTGGCACGACACCATCCGGTAATGCCGGATCGTCGATATGCGGCTCCACACCGGCCCAATGCGCCGGAGCGGCGGCGTCAAGCGGAATGTCGAGGTCTTCGCCGAGCGCCGCGCCAAGCGCTGTTTCGAAGCCGCGTTCGACCTTGATCTTTTCGAGCACCGCCGGAAACAGGCCGCCGGCGTCGGCGTTCAGAATCTTGGCAAGCGTCTGCGCTTCGGTCTCGATGCGCGCGAGTTCGGCCTTGGCCTCCTGCATTGCGGCGCGGGCAGCGGTTTCGGCCGCGCGGGCAGCCTCGATGGCGGTCTCGCTCTCGAGCGCGTCGGCCTCGGCTCGCGCCAGTTCCGATTCGAGCGTGGCGACTGCTGCAGCCTTTTCGGCGGGATCGGGCAGGCCGGAAATCTTGGCGGAAATCTCCCCGAGCTCACGCTCGGAAGCGGCCAACTGGGCATCGAGACGGCCCTTGCGTTCGCCAAGCTCGCGGATGCTTCGTTCGATCTGGATGCGGCCTGCAGAGGCCTCAGCGCGCTCCGCAGTGAGCGCCGCAAGCGCTTTCTCGCTGGCGTCAAGCCTGGCAGCGGCTGCCTCATGGGCCTGCCGTGTCGCGGCCTCCCGTTCGACAGCGACTGCCGCTTCCGCATTCAGCGCTTTTTCCTCCTCAGCCAAGCGTGACAACGCCTCGGCATTATCCGTCAGCATGCGCTCTTCGCGCGCGATATCGGCGTCAAGCTGCTCGAGCCGACGTTCCAGTTCGGCGCGGCGGTTGCGCAGCCGCTCGGCTTCCTCGTCGAGCTGTGCGCGGGCGATGGTGAGCCGCTGCAATGCGGCGGCGGCCTTGGCTTCGGCATCGCGAAGGGCGGGCAGATGATGCGCGCCAATCCCCTGTTGCTTCGCCGCTTCAGCCTGACCGGCGGCCTTCTCGGCGACGAGCGATGTGGCCTTTGCCAGCGCGCTCTGCGCGTCGGCTTCCTGCGCCTTTGCCTGGGTCCAGCGCAGATGCAGGAGAATCGCTTCCGATTTGCGGATGTCGGCCGAAATGTTCTTGAACCGGGTCGCCTGTCGAGCCTGGCGTTTCAGATTGTCGATCTGGCTTTCGAGTTCGGCAACCACATCGTCGAGCCGCTCCAGGTTCTGCTCGGCGGCGCGCAGGCGCAATTCCGCTTCGTGGCGGCGCGAATGCAGCCCGGAAATGCCGGCGGCCTCCTCGAGCAGCGCCCTGCGGGCCTGCGGTTTGGCCTGGATCAGTTCGCCTATTCGCCCTTGCCCCACCATGGAGGGCGAGCGCGCACCCGTGGACTGGTCGGCAAACAACAACTGCACATCCTTGGCGCGGGCGTCCTTGCCGTTGATGCGGTAGACCGAACCGGCTTCGCGCTCGATGCGGCGCGAAACCTGCAACTCCTCGGCGTCGTTGAAGGCGGCCGGTGCGGTGCGGTCGGCGTTGTCGAGGAACAGGGTGACTTCGGCGGTGTTGCGCGCCGGTCTCGTGGCGGAGCCTGAGAAAATGACGTCGTCCATGCCCGAGGCGCGCATGTTCTTGTATGAGCTTTCGCCCATGACCCAGCGAAGCGCCTCGACAAGATTGGACTTGCCGCAGCCATTTGGTCCGACAATGCCCGTCAACCCGCCTTCGATGACGAAGTCGGAAGGTTCGACGAAGGATTTGAAACCTAGCAGGCGGAGCCTCGAAAACCGCATGGTTCAGCACCCCGCCGAAATGCGGGCGGCCGAATGCCGGCCGCCGGCTGCCGGCAGGCGCTTACAAGCTGTCGATGATTGCCGACATCTCGTCAACCGACATGGCTCCCGAATATTTACTGCCATTGATGAAAAAGGTCGGCGTGGAATCCACCCCGAACTCATTGGCGCCGCGATCCTTAACGGCCCTCACATCATCCAGAAGCTTCTGGTCCGTCAAGCAGGCCTCGAAGGACTCCTGTGAAAAACCGGCCAAACGCGCGATTTTCAACAGAGCGGCCTTGCCATCCTGTGCCCGCGCCCAACTGTCCTGTTGATTGAACAGCACATCGACCATGGCAAAATAATTGTCGCCCGAGCAGCGCACCAGCATGAAGCCGGCCTCGGCGCGCGGATCGAAGGCGAATTCGCGGAAAATCAGCCGCGCCCTGCCCGTGTCGAGGTATTTTTCCTTGATCCCCGGCAGCGTGGCCTCGTGGAAGCGGGCGCAATGCGGGCAGGTCATCGAAGCGTACTCGACGATTGTGACCGGAGCATTGGCTTCGCCGATGGACTTTTCCTCCATCGGGCCGTCGGCAAGCAGCTTCGCCATGTCGACCTTGCCAACCGCCTTCGGAGGCTCGACTTTGGCGGGCTCGGGCTTTGCCGGCGCATCCGGTGTCTCCGCCTTCTTTTCTTCCTGGTTGCATGCGGCGAGAAGGCCTGCTGCAGGCAGCAGGGCCAGTGCGGAAACAAGACTGCGACGGCGGATCAAGACGGACATGCGAATCACCTGTTTGTGCGTGGATTTTGTAATGATTTGCCAGCAAATTGCGAGCTTCGGTGTGAATTAGCCGGGAGTTTTGGGTTCAATTACGGCAAGTTTTTAGCGATGACCATGGTCGAAACGACGCAGCCGGTAAACTGGGCGTGAAGATCGGCAGTGTCTATTTTCGCGATGAAACCACGTTTCTGCCAAGGCGTTCGAGCGCTTCGCGCAGCCCACTATCTTCCACATCGGCGACTTTTCGGGCGATGGAGGCAGCTTGCTCAGGACTGAGGGTTTTCGCCTTTTTGGACGGCTTCGGCGACTGTGAAACAGGTTTCTGAACGATCCTGATGCGTCCGATGGCCGAATAGCCGAGAAATGCGTTGACCCGGGCAATGATCTCGGTGGTTTCATGCTGGAGGTGCAACGCGGCAATCGCTTCGCAGGCAATTACGAGCGTCGCCGGCTCGAACGGATCGTCGTCATCCGCCCGCCGGCTCCACCGGATCTGTTCGGGCCGCGACTGCGAGGCAAGCCTGTCGCCCACCACTTCGTCCCAAGCCTGAAGCAGGCTGGAAGTGATGCCGGCGCGTCTCGCCAGCACCGGGTCGATGATCCCCGAAACAAGATCGCTGACCGGAACGGGATTGTGACGGCGCGTGTTTCCTGCCATGTGCCTTTCCAGACAATGTTCCAACACCCTACCGCGCCGTGCCCGAACCGCAAACGCAAAATCTGTCGCTCAAGCTACTTGCCTGGTACGACCGGCACCACCGCGACCTGCCCTGGCGCGTGCCGCCGACGGAAACGAAACGCGGCGCGCGGCCCGATCCGTACCATGTATGGCTGTCGGAAGTCATGTTGCAACAGACGCTGGTGGAGGCAGTAAAATCATATTTTACAAGGTTTGTCGCT
>JBFIBB010000017.1:0-25532 GCA_041582695.1 Rhizobiaceae bacterium | reverse complement strand
TCGCCAGCCCGAACCGTACCCATATCGATATCCTGCGCGATGTGATGCCCGCCAATCTGCCGATGCTCGTCGAAAAACCGCTGGCCACGACTATGGCGGATTGCCGATTGATCATTGCGATGCAGGCATCGCGAACCGCGCCGGTTTGGGTGGCCATGGAGTACCGCTACATGCCGCCGGTTGCACGGCTTTTGCAGGAAATCAGAAACGGGAGCGCGGGCCGCGTGCGCATGTTCTCGATTCGCGAGCACCGCTATCCGTTTCTCGACAAGGTCGGCGCCTGGAACCGGCACAATATCCATACCGGCGGAACGCTTGTGGAAAAATGCTGCCATCATTTCGATCTGATGCGGCTCGCTGCGGAAAGCGAACCGGTGCGCGTCTATGCTTCCGGCAGTATCGCGGTCAATCATCTTGAAGAGGAGCATCCCGACGGCGTGCCCGACATCATCGACAATGCCTATGTGATCGTCGACTTCGCCAACGGAATCCGTGCGATGCTGGATCTGTGCATGTTCGCCGAGGGCGCCTATTGGCAGGAAATTCTGACAGCGACCGGCGACAAGGGCAGGATTGAGGCATTCGTGCCTGGACCTGCCCGCTTCAGCCGCGACGGCCGGGAGCGCCATGCCAAAATCGCCATTTCCGAACGCGCCGGAAACACGGAACGGCGCGAGACCGTGACGGTCGACGAGTCCATTCTTGCGGCCGGCGATCATCACGGGTCGACGTTTTTCCAGCACCGGAAATTTGTCGCCATGGTTCTTGACGGTGGCAAGCCGGAAGTTTCGCTCGAAGACGGAATGACCGCAGTCATGATGGGTGCGGCGGCCGAGGAAAGTGCACGTTGCAGAGAGCCAATCGCATTTTAGATAGGGGGAATGGCGGTATTTCAGTATTGCTGCTTGCTGCTGTCAGGGCGATCGCGTAGGCCGACGTAATGTCGGATCAGGTCGAAGCCGTCCTCTACATTTTCTGTCTTGTTGCGCTTGGCTATTTTTCCGGGCTGACCGGTTATCTGAAGGCGGAAGCCGGCGACGCGTTGGCCGAGTTCGCGGTTGCGGTTGCGGTACCGCTATTGCTATTCCGCACCATGCAAAGTGCTGATTTCCACGGCGCGGCACCATGGTCGCTGTGGGCAGTGTACTTTGCCGCAGTGGCGATCTCCTGGGCCGCGGGCCATTTCGTGACGACGCGTTTCTTCGGGCGCGATACGAGGGCCGGAGTGGTGGGCGGCGTTTCCGCATCGTTCTCGAACACCGTATTGCTCGGAATTCCGCTGGTGCTCAGTCTGTATGGACAGGCGGGCTTCGAGGTGTTGGCGCTCATCATTTCGGTCCACCTTGCCGTTATGATGGCGGCAACGATCGTGGTGTTCGCAGTCCTTGATCATGACGAGAACAAACCGTCGGGGTTCGGGCCGATGCTGTTCGATTTTCTCGGCAAGCTTGTGCGTAATCCGCTGATCGTCGGCATCGTGCTGGGTCTTGTATTCCGCATGACGGGGATGACTTTGCCCTCGCTCGGCAGCCGCATCGTCGATGCGCTTGCCGATATCGCCGGACCGCTGGCTTTGTTTTCGATGGGTCTCAGCCTTCGCCGCTATGGCATTTCCCGCAACGTACCGACCGGCATCGCACTGACCGTGCTGAAACTTTTCCTGATGCCTGCCGTGACCCTGGCTTTGTCGCTGTATTTCGGCCTGCCTCCGCTGGCCGCCCAGGTTGCCGTGGTGACTGCATGCATGCCGACCGGCGTCAACGCCTACCTGATTGCCGTGCAGTTCGGAACCGGGCAGGCAGTTGCGACCAACACAATGACAATTTCGGTCGCGAGCGCCGTCGTGACAACAGCCTTCTGGATTTCGATCCTGCATGCGGTTTTCGGATAGCGGAATTCCGACCGAGAATATTCCGCTTTTCGGTCAGAGCACTAATTCTCCGGTCGACTGCCCGTTGACTCCGACGCATTGGAATAATTATATCTTATATAAGACTTGGCCTCGCTGCCGCGCGGTGTGGCTTTTTCCATCAGGATCAGGAGCGAAAGATGGGCATCCCGCATCTGCTTGTGCATGAACACGACGACAATGTAGGGGTCGTCGTTGTCGAAGGGCTGAAGGCCGGTACCGAAATGCTTTGCTGCGTTACAGCGGACAACTCCACATTCAAGCTCAGAGCGGAGGCCGACGTGCCGATCGGCCACAAGATCGCGTTGAAGGAACTGAGCGAAGGCGACACAGCGATCAAGTACGGAGAGGACATCGGCAAGATGGTGGCGTCAGTCGGCAAGGGCGGACATGTCCATATCCACAATCTGAAAACCAAGCGCTGGTAGGAGCACGGACATGGCATCGAAGTACTCAAACATGACGGTCAGGGCATATCGGCGCGAAAACGGACGTGTCGGCGTGCGCAATCACGTGGTCATCCTGCCGGTGGACGATATTTCCAACGCAGCCTGCGAAGCGGTGGCAAACAACATCAAGGGCACGATGGCGATCCCTCACGCCTACGGGCGTTTGCAGTTCGGCGAGGATCTCGATCTGCACTTCCGCACCATGATCGGCACCGGAGCCAATCCCAATGTCGCCGCGGTCGTTGTCATCGGCATCGAACCCGGCTGGACGCAGAAGATAGTCGACGGCATCGCGGAAACAGGAAAGCCGGTTGCTGGTTTCTCCATCGAACAGAAGGGCGATTTGGAGACGATCCGCCAGGCAAGCTGGAAGGCAAAGGAGTTTGTCCACTGGGCATCGGAACTGCAGCGCGAGGAATGCTCGATCTCCGAACTATGGATATCGACCAAATGCGGCGAAAGCGACACGACGACCGGTCTCGGTTCGTGCCCGACGGTCGGCAACATGTATGACAAGCTATTGCCAGAGGGTATTTACGGGTGCTTCGGCGAGACTTCCGAAATCACCGGAGCCGAGCATATCTGCAAGGCCCGCGCTATCAACGACGAGGTCGGCGAGCGCTGGCACAAGATGTGGCAGGCCTACCAGGATGAAGTGATCTTTGCGCACCAGACTGACGATCTGTCCGATTCACAGCCAACCAAGGGCAATATCGAGGGTGGCCTCACGACAATCGAGGAAAAGGCACTCGGCAATCTGGAAAAGATCGGCCGCACGTCGAAATACATCGACATTCTGGAGCCGGCTGAAGCCCCAAAATCCGGCAAAGGGCTGTATTTCATGGATTCCTCTTCCGCCGCGGCCGAGTGCGTTACGCTGATGGCGGCGGGTGGCTATGTAGTCCACACCTTCCCGACCGGTCAGGGCAATGTCATCGGCAATCCGATCGTGCCGGTGATCAAGATCACCGCCAATCCGCGCACCGTTCGCACAATGGGTGAACATGTGGATCTGGACGTATCCGGCATCCTGCGCCGCGAGATGACCATCGACGAGGCCGGCGACGCCCTGATCGATATGATCTGCCGCACCGCCAACGGGCGCAGCACTGCTGCCGAGGCGCTTGGTCACCGCGAGTTCTCGATGACAAAACTGTACCGCAGCGCATAACATCTTTTCGGGGAGCGCCACCCGGGTGCCGGGAAGCGCAGTCGAGAGCTGAACAATGCCCGATATCGTCATTTCCGAATTCATGGACGAGGGCGCTTTGACGCCGCTCAAATCCTCGTATTCGGTCGTTTATGATCCGCACCTCGTGGACCGGCCCGACGAGCTGCGGCAACTTCTATCCGACGCACGGGCGCTTGTTGTACGCAACCGGACCCAAGTGCGAGGCGATCTGCTGGCCGCTGCGGTAAAACTGAAATGCGTCGGTCGGCTCGGCGTCGGCCTCGACAATATCGATACAGAAGCCTGCGAGGCACGTGGCATAGCAGTCTACCCGGCGATCGGAGCCAACAATCTGTCGGTCGCCGAATACGTGATTACCGCCGCGATGATGCTGATTCGCGGCGCTTTTGCCGCCAATGCCGAGATGATCGCGGGCAAATGGCCGCGGCAGAAACTGGCTGGCCGCGAAATAGCCGGCAAGACGCTCGGGCTGATCGGTTTTGGAGCGATCGCCAGGGAGGTGGCTTGGCGCGCGCATGCCTACGGCATGCAGATCGTCGCAAACGATCCTTACGTCGAGGCCGGCGATCCGGTGTGGCAGATAGCGCGCAACCTTTCACGCGATGGTGTCCTGGAAACGGCGGACGTGGTGAGCCTGCACGTTCCGCTAACCGACTCTACCAGAAACATGATCGATGCTGCCGCGCTGAAATCTATGAAACCGGGTTCCGTCCTCATCAACGCGGCCCGCGGCGGCATTGTCGACGAGGCGGCGGTGGCGCAATCGCTGAAAGACGGACATCTGGGCGGAGCAGCACTCGATGTCTTCGCAGCCGAGCCGCTAACGGAAGAAGCCGGCGCCAAGTTCGCGGGCTTGCACAATCTGATCCTGACGCCGCATATCGCCGGCGTAACGTTCGAATCGAACCTGCGCGTTTCGAACATGATCGCCGGGCTGGTGAAAGCGCATCTGGACAAGGCCAATGGCTGAGATGGTGACCATAGCGGTCGAGGAGGCAAGTGCGCTCGTCGTGCGGGCGCTGGAGGAATCCAACGCGGCGACCGCTAACGCGCAGAGCGTGGCCGAGGCGCTGATCGGCGCGGAGCTTTGCGGGCAGGGCGGGCATGGATTGAGGCGTGTTGCCGCCTATGCCGAACAGGCGCGCGCGGGAAAGGTGGATGGCCACGCCACCGCCACCGCGCAGCGTGTGCGCCCAGGCGCAGTATGGATCGATGCCGCGCATGGTTTCGCCTATCCGGCGATCGATCTCGCAATTGCCGAGCTCGGCGAAATGACGCCGGCGCAGGGGATCGCCATTGCCGCAATAAGGCGTTCACACCATTCGGGCGTTATGGGCCTTCCGGTGGAAAGACTGGCGGAAGCGGGGCTGGTCGCGATCATGACGACCAACGCGCCGGCGGCAATGGCGCCCTGGGGCAGCAGGACACCGCTGTTCGGCACAAATCCGATCGCGTTTGCCTGTCCGCGCGCAAGCGGCGCGCCGATTGTGATCGACGTGTCGCTGTCGAGGGTGGCCCGCGGCAAAATCATGGCCGCGAATCAGAAAGGAGAGCCGATCCCGCAAGGCTGGGCTTTCGACAGGGATGGAAACCCGACGACCGATGCGAAGGCGGCGCTTGCCGGAACCATGGCGCCGGTCGGTGATGCCAAGGGAACAGCGCTGGCCTTGATGGTCGAATTGCTGTCTGCCGGGTTGGCAGGAGCGAATTACGCCTTCGAACAGAGCTCATTCTTTAACGCTGAAGGCGAGCCGCCGGGCACCGGTCAAATGCTGATCGCGATCGATCCCTCCGCCTTCGGCGGCAGTACCGCTCTTTCACGCTTCGAGCAGTTGGCCGGAATGATCGAGAACACCGAAGGGGCCAGGCTGCCTGGCGCCCGGCGCCACGAGACCAAAGCCCGGATTCTACGGGAAGGGATAGCGACCGAAGCCGCCCTGATCGACGAGATCAGAGCGATCGCCAATGTGTGAGATTCACACTGCTCAAGCTGTGTCAATAACCAGCATAGGCGTGGCGGAAACTTGAATCGTCGGGTGTCAGAGTCGCCCCGGCCACGCGCGTTACTCCCGAGTTTACAGATTTAGTCCCTCGACCGTCATCGTAACGTGGGCTCTGGCTTTTCCAGCACGTACTCCACTACATGCAACGACCAGTTGGGATGGTTTTGAACCAGAGAAGCGGGAAAGGCGCCGGTGATCGGTCCACAGGCTAATCTGCGAATGGCGGCGCATTGCCACTCGCGATTCATGAATATGCGTAACCGGCGCGCTGAAAGGATTTCCTTCATGCCGACGGTTACAGCCATCCGCGGAATCCGGTCCGGATTTCCACGCGCCGCGGTAATGGAATTGATCATCCGGGTTTCCGTTGAGAGCGAAACCACCCGTGTCGGCATGCCCGCCATGTACGTGGGATCGTTGCGACCTGCGACGGGATCGTTGAACGCCAGATGCCCGGTTATCCCTACACCTGCGTAGCAGTTGTCAATTCCCCCCAGGCGCTCGATCGCCGCGCCGACAGCGTCAATGTTCTTTGGATCGGGAACAATTATTTCCGGGTGTTTGTCGTGCGGCAGATTATCCAGCAACGCCTCGCGGACGTGGCGGCGAAAACTCAGCGGATCGCTGTCGGGTATCCATTCTCCCGCATCGGTCAGGTACTCATCCATCACGATGAGGGTGAGGTGGTTCAAGGACAGATCGCCCTCCCTGCACGCCTGGGCCATGAGTTCGTACTGCCCGATCGGGCCGACCGGTACGATGAACAGCAATTGATCGCGACCGGATTTCAAGCCGGATAGATAATCCGTCATCAAGTACCGGGCGAATGCCTCTATCATTGAAGTATTGTTATCGAAATATTCTGCGCGCGCGCCAAGACGAGTTTTCAGCTGATCGGCAGTCAGACGCAGTGCGTCGCCCGTAACTTTATCCAAGCCGCCGTAAACCCAATCCATTTCTGTTTTCAACAGTCACTCCTGTTACAATTTCAGCGTTCGCTATATACCAGTTGCGAAAAATGAACAGGCGTCGATTGCCACGTCTCGGTAGGTGTCGCCGGTCATAACCTTCGGCCTGTTTCTGGCAGCAACATATTCAGGTTTGTCTCCCCGCTGCCCGCGTTCTCGCGAATGATGATATAAAACCCGCTGCCAATAATGATCGCGGCACCGATCCAGGTCGTGAGATCTGGAACTTCTTGGAAAAACAATTTGCCAAATATCACCGCCCACACGATCTGCGAGAATTGCTGTGGAGCGACAACAACCGTGTCAGCCCTACGGTATGCTTCGATCAGTATCAGCCAGGCGCTGAAGTTCAGCACTGAAATCAAGCCGACGAGGCCAAGGTGCTGTAGGGGCATTGGTACATAGATTAACGGTAATATGCAGGCCATCACGGAGAGGTTCAAAACCATCGGATACAGCATCAAAGCAATGCGACCTTCGCTGTGGCAGGTTTTTCGCATTACCACATATGAGATCGATAGGCCGAGCGCCGCTGAAATTGCTGCAAGATGGCCCAGGGCCAATGGCGCAACACCGGGGCGCAAAACTATAAGCACGCCAATGAATCCCAAGACAATTGCGGTCCAGCGGCGTTTGCCGACCTGTTCGCCGAGGACGTAGATCGACAAGACGGTCGTCAGCATTGGTGCCGCGAATATTATCGCATATGCTTGCGCTAGCGGAAGCTGCGAGAATGCGAAGAAGACAGAGGATACTGTAACAACCATCGCTGCGGCGCGCAGTGCCATCCAGCGGGGATGAACCAGGCGCAGGCTCGCTGCATCAGGGTTGTACATCATCAGCAGCACCGCAAGCGGCAGCCCGAAAAGTACGTGGAAAAAGACTATTTGGAAGGGGCTGTAGTAACCTCCCAATACTTTCACCACCACGTCATGCGCGGCAAAAACGGCAAAGGACAGAAGCGCTAAAAGCGCGCCGCCGAGAGACGATTTCATCTCACCCGCCCAAATTCGGTGGAAGTATCCACCATGCGGCAAGGGGGCGCATATTCAGAATTGCCCGACATGACACGCCGCCTCGGTCAAAGGCTGCCGGTGTTTGGAAGACCAAGTTTCGACGCACATACAGTTCGTGATAGAGCGCCCGCCGCAATGTGTCGGCTTCATCGGTAAGCCCCCAGCATTCCAGTTGTGCTGCGAAGCTGAAGTTGAAGCCTGGCTGGATTTCGCTGGTTTGGAACGTTCGGTCGGCCGCGTGAGGCAGGAACTCATAGGCTTCTGGTGGTATATTTGACAGCGATACCACGCCCTCACTGCCGCCCGCCTCGACAAAGTTCTTCTGGAACACGCTTTTCAGTGCGCGGACAGCTTGCTTTTCGGGCACGATGTCTCCCAATCCCAGCCTGCGAGCCAGAAACGGACCGAACAGTTGCTCGATGAAACACGCCGTCGATAGCGGGCCATCAGTGTCGACGCGAAAAAACTCGCCGTTGAATAAATGCCTGCTGTAGGCCTCCATGGCGCTTTTCGCCTGATCGGCCCAGCCAATTGCTAGCCTTCCCTGACCTGCCTCGTCGGCCAAGCGCGATCCGGCCAGTAGTGCGGCGATCCAGAGCCCGCCGCAATAGCTTGACGGTCCCTTCATTGGAATGTTGTCGAAGGTCTGGTCCGGTGTTCCGTCGTTCTCGATCAGGCCGTCGCCATCGGTATCGAATTGTTGCAGATGATCGATTGCCGTCTTTACGGCCGGGAAAAGACTTCGCCGCCAGTCCTTGCCCATCGCCTGGCCTTCTCGAAAAACGCACATCACCAGATCGGAATTAAGGTCCTTCCACAAATTGCCGTCCCGGTAGGTATAGGAATTCGGTACGACAAAGGGATCTTCGGTCGGGCCACCGATGTCATGCGGACAGCATCCTTCGGCATTGATAGGAAACATGCCGTGATGCCATCGATGGCGGCGTTTACGCAGGTCTTTGGCCAAGGTCTGGGCGGCATAGTCCTGCACAACGAGCGCCGCGAGCTCCGGGAAGTGCCGGCCTACTGCCTCTGCCGAGTAAATCCACAAGTCAAGCGTGTTGTACAAGGCGTAGTCGTGGCACTCGATCATGCCGAAATGACTTCGCCCGTCTGGTGAACCTTTCGCAGAAGTGTAAACTGACATTCCGCCAACGAGAAAATATAATTCATTTATCGCAGTACCACCGCGATGCGGCTCATCGCCCGCTTCTGACGTAACCGCGTCATGCCAATTGTTGATCCGGCCATCCCACTCCAAGGCTCGACTCAAGGCGTGATTGGAAAGTTTGGCCGCTGCCGCACCATCATACCCCCATTTGTCGGAATAGGCCCGATACCATCTCCTGCCCTGTCCAAAGGTTATTACGGGCAAGTCCCAAACCAAACAAAATGTAACTATGCGACTAGTGCCCGGTGCTAAAGTAAGACCGGCAGCGACTGCGCCGGTCGGCAGGCCGGGCAGATTTTCACGAAAGCCGCCTTCGACGATCCAGGCATCTTCCAGTTCCGGCGCTCGTCCGGTCTCGACGAATGGTTTCCAGAATTCTGCGCCGTCACCATAACCATCGAAACAAATCGACCGGCTGAGCTCCAGGCCGGACTCCGGCGCGCAGGCCACTGCCCATTGGCCGCAGGATTCTGGAAGGACATCCCCGGCGCGAGCTTGGTCAAATACGACACCCCAGGCATTATCGGACTTGAAACCATGGTTGAACGTTCCGGTCGCCGGACGTTCCGACCGGCTTTCACCGAAGTCGGAGAACCAACCGTTCAAGTTTGGGAATAGGAACGCCAGCGATGTATCGATCGGTTGATCGGTGGTATTGCTGAGTTGCCAGCGAAACAATGCTACGGGTAACGTTGCACAATCAAGATCGCCCGGGATGACCGGCGAAAAAGACAGGCATTCCGCCTCCACGCCATCGTGGCTGTCGGCGGCGTAACCGTGCCATGCCTTTGGAAACAATCCGTGCCAGCGGTCCGCCGGCGTATACTCAAAAGCCGCCATTTCCTTGGAATCGGAGGCTGGCTGCAGCGCTCTTGCTCGGGGAGTGGCGCCTTGGCGTGCGGTGCGTAGGACAAAGCCTGCCGCCGGAATGGTGAAATTTTTGACACCGCCACCTTTTATCGTCCAGCGACTGAATACGCCGGTGGAAGATCTCATGATTCCGCCGGTACCGATCCCGCCCAGCGGAACTCCGGTTTCCTTCTCCGGCTGAAACAGTACATCCCATTTGGCCCGTGAACGCGGCAGGGCGGTGCCGTCGCGCGCAAGTGCCGACTTCGGTGCAACAAACGGATCGTTTCGGCGCATTTTTATTCTCTTGGTCAGATTTCTCCCGGGACTGTTCGAAAAAAGCGATTTGTACCGGATTTCGAGCGATGAACTTTTTCACGTTTCCGAAGTTTCGGATTGGATCTACCCGTTCGGGCAGCTCAGTGACCCGGGGGTGATTGCGATTTTGTGTGTTTACTTTTGACTTGTTTCATGAATCCGCGGCAGATGGCTGCGCAACCGAGATCGATCACGGAAACCGATGAGTTATCGTCTAGGCATTTGGCTAAAATGATCGTCGTTTCGTCGCGATCGCACTTGAGAATAACTGCCGCATTATGGCCCGGCTTTTGACTACTCCCGTGCAGCCGTACCGTAGCCTCGCGCGCGAAATTGGCGTGGAATAAAAGTTCCTCCGAACCTTTAATTTGGAGCCCGGTCTCCGCAAGGCGATCCAGCGTATGCGTCAACCTCGCTTTGGCGAACAGTACATCAACGGTCGGTCGCCCAAACGGCAGAATCCCGAGTGTCACCGTAGTCACCCTCCGGTGGCAGCATACACGTGACGGAAACTTGCATCGGGCGGGGCGAACGATGCGCCGTTTTCGCCATAGCTAGGATGCAGGCGCCAATTCCGTGCCGACACGTCCGCAAGCGCCGAGATCTCGTCGAGATATGCTAACGCGTTCATCTCCAGTTCGTCAGCGATCAAATTCCAGTCCGGGTACTTGTCGAACGCATCCAGCCAGATGGCGCGACCCGCCAGGAATCCGGAGGCTCCGGCACGGAACGCATGGTTAAGCACATTTCTGAAATCGACCTTACCGGCACCGGCCGATAGCATCACCCAAGGTCTGTTGGCGATCCGACCCATCTCGTCGAACAGGGACTGGACGGTAACCGATCCGTCTAGATCAGCGGCATTTACTGGGCTTTCGAGTTTGAAGACATCGACGCAATAGTCCGGTTTAGCGAATTCCGCGACCGAGGCCAGCACGTGGTCTGCCTTCTTGGATTTCATTTCGACATAGTCAGTGGTGTGAATGGGGTCGCCCGGGAGCGGATAGACGAGCAGTTCGAAAAGGAAAGGAATGTCGAACTCCGCGCACTCCTCGCCAATGCGCTTGACGAAATCCTGTTGCGCCGTGCAGACCTTGGGAGATGCATCGGGACGATACCATGCAAGCACTTTTACCGCATCGCCACCCATTCGCTTGATCTTGGCCACCGACCAGTCCTCGATGCTGGAGGAAACCCTCCCGCCCCCAATCTCTCGGAAGACCGAATCCTCCAATGTGACGATCAGGCCCTTCTCGGGCGAAAGCTGGTCGATACCGTACGGTATAGCGTAGTGCGGATCGAGCAGCATCGCCGTGCTCTTGTGCTGAAGTTTCTCTATAAGGAGGCGCTTGAAGCGGGCAACTTCGATCCAAGGTGCATCTTCTACGCCCAGCTTCATTGCGATAGGTTCCTTGATCGGCGGACGCTGGTCCACGGCGACCATCTTAAATACGCCGTTGGCGCCGGCCATTCGCCGCATGCCCCACAGTTTTCCCGGGGTCAGTTGCATAACTGTGCCTCTTTCAAAAGCTCTTTCACTTCTTCACGGATTGCCGTAGTCCTTGTTTCGGTCGTGTTCTGCCGCTCGAGAAATAGGCGTCCAAGGCGTTGTCCTTCGCTACTTTTCGCGGCAATTTAGCGAATTTAAAACAGAACTAGCCACTGCCACACTTGCCAATAGGATTTGTATGATTCTGTTTGCCGTTGTTGATCCGTGTTCTCGCTCGCTCGAGGGATGACATCAGGGGCTCCACCGGGCCTAGCTGGCCCGGTGGGTCGTTAAGTTTGCTGACCTATTGGTTAGCGGCCGCAAATTCGGCATCGGTCGATTCCTCGCAGGTCTTAACCGCCATATCGAGTTTATCGAGCCATTCACTACCGAACTTGTCCGTGTACCACTTGCGCATGCCTGACGACGCCTCCTGAAACATTTTCTTTTCGTCAGGTGTCGGCACGTAGATCTCGCCACCCTGCTCCTTGAAGGCCTCGTAGGCTTCGATCTGACGGCGCATCGGGAACGCACGCGTTACCGTCTTGAGGTGATTCATGCCATCGAAGACGATGCGCTTCAAATCGTCCGGCAGCGCTTTCCATGCGGGATCGGAATACCACCACAGCGCACCCATATAAGCGTGGCCGTCAAGCGTGATGTACTTGAGGCCGGCTTCAGGAAACTTCATGTTCATGATGTCAGTGATGCCGTTCTTTGTCCCTTCCACAACTCCGGTGGCCAACGAGGTGTAAACCTCCGGCCATGAGATCGGCGTCGGATTGCCGCCCAGCTGGCGTACCAGCTCTTGTTGGATTTCGGCCGGAATGGTCCGGAACTTCATTCCCTTGATGTCTTCGGGCTTTCGGATCGTGTGTTTGACGTTGGCGAAGTTACGCCAGCCACCGGTGTTGGAAATCACCATCAGACGCATCGGTATATTTTGCGCGAGCACACCGTTGCGCAATTCGTCGACAAACGATCCGTCGAAAACGCATTCCGCCACACGGTCGGAGGCGAACATATAGGGAAGGTCGAGCACCTGGCCCGGGCCGAACACATTGCCGAAGCCCCCTATCGTGGTGATATAGACTTCTAGCGTGCCGGCCTGCATGTTTTCCAGACATTCCTTTTCATTGCCGCAGAATTGACCGGAGGGATAGATTTCGACAGCAGCGCTGCCATTCGAGCGGCTTTCAACATAATCCTTGAACACCAGCGAGCCATCGTAATCCTCGTCATCGGGCGATCCGAGGAAGGCAACCTTGATCGTGAAATCAGCCGCAAATGTCGCGACCGGTGATAACAGGCTCACCGCTGCGCCGATCGCTGTCGCGGCGAGTAGTTTGGTAAATTTGTCGAGCATGGCGAATCCTCCCTGTTTGCTCGGTTCAGTTCCGGCGTATCAAACGCCGCCAGTTCCCACGAGCGCCTCGCAGAGCCAGGCGCCATTCGGGCATTTTGCAAACCCCGCGATCGCGGGCACGGTCATCGTCAGGCTCGGGAAGTAGGTGATCAGAAAGATCACGGCAAACTCCACCAAAAGGAACGGCCAAATCGCCTGCACGATCCGTTCGATCTTCTCGTTTGCTACCGATGAGGCGACGAATAGCACCAGACCCATCGGCGGCGTCGCCAGTCCCACCGTCACATTGACGCACATGACGATTGCGAAATGCAGGGGGTCGATGCCGACCTGGTACATGATCGGGCTCAGCACCGGACCAAGGATCAGGATTGCCGGACCCGCGTCCAGGAACATACCAACGATGAAAAGGAGAAGATTGACCAAGAAAAGTAGAAGATAGGGATTGTCTGTCGTCCCCTTGATGATGCTTGCTGCCTCGCGCGCAAGCCCCGACACGGTGACCATCCAGCCGAACGTGACAGCGGCGCCGACGAGGAGCAGGATGACACCGGACTGGATTGCCGTCTGACGGAACACTTCGGGCAAGAGCCGTGCCGATTCCGCCACCGTCGCACCGAAATCGGCGGAATAAGGCACGATCGGTAAATCGGATTTGACGTTTTTCCTGTCGCGGGTTGCAATGCGCCAGACGATCTCTGCAATCACGATCCAGCTGAACGCAAGTCCTAGGAACAACCTAAATCCGACATAGTCGGTGAAACCGGCAAACAGCAAGACCGTCAGCGGCGCAACATGCAGATAAGCATGCGCAGGATCGGCGATGAATCTGGTCCAGATGTCGAGCCTGATCAGCGCTGATGCGAAAATCGCATAGAGCGCCGCCACAGCCGCGGCTTCAGTTGGGGTGTATATTCCGGACAAAATGCCACCGAGCAGCAGCACAGGCGTGAGCAGGGCGGGATAGGTTTCCAGGAATGCGACCGACCGTTCTTCCCAAGTGGCCTTGCGGTTCGACACCGGATAGTTTCGGATTCGCGAAAAATAGGCGGTAAGCACCATCAGGCCGATACCCACCATAAAACCCGGTACAAAGCCCGCAAGAAACAGGCCGGCGACCGACACGTTCATCACGAACGCATAAAGCACCATGATTCCGGATGGCGGAATGATCGGGCCTATGACCGAGGATGCAGCGGTGATTGCCGCCGCGAAGCGGCGGGAATAGCCGTTCTGCTCCATGGCGGGGATCAGCATCTTGCCGAGTGCGGAGGTGTCGGCCACCGCAGAACCGGAGAGACCGGCAAACATGATCGACGAGAGGATATTGACCTGAGCAAGACCGCCACGGACATGGCCGATCATCGATCCGGAGAACTTGACAATCGAGCGGGTTATCCCTCCCGAATTCATGAGTTCACCGGCGAGAATGAAGAATGGCACGGCCATCAGTGGAAACGAGTAGATTCCCGTATAGAGTGTGCTGAGCAGCTTTGAGAAGAAAAGTTCGTCCTTTCCGTCAATGACCAGCGAAAGGCCAGGAGCGATAAGCAGCGCGAACACCACGGGCATCCCGATCGCCATCAACAGAAAGAAGAGCCAGAAGTAGGCAAGACCCATAGCGTTAACGTTCCTCCTCCGGCTCAATTGTCGTCATGTGCGGCAGGTCGGCGGCGCGCGAACGGAACATGATTGCCCATAGGTCACGTGCGATCAGTTCAATCGCCACCAGCCCGAGCGACAGAAATGCGGCGGGAACCATCATGTAGGGAATCGCCCATTGAATGGGCACGGTGTTCACGCGGATGCTCCAGCCGCGCTCGACAAGCTTCAGGCTTTCGAAGAAGTACCGATAGATAATCCACAACACCAGTAGGTTGATGACCAGCCTCAGCAACCTTACAGCGACGTTCGGTAATGCTGTGATGAGTATTTCGATGGATACGTTCGCCCCGCTGCGATAGGCGTAGGGCGCGATGAAGAAAGCTGTCGACACCATCATGATCAGTGCAACATCCTCGGTCCAGGTGATCGAATTGTTGAGGACATAGCGGAAGAAAATCCCGATTGTGACCGACAGTGTCATCATGATGATGAGCAGTGCTCCGGAAACGACTCCGACTTTTCCGAAAAACTGGTTGATGGCACCAAGCCCGTCGAGCATTTTGCGCGTAGATTCCATCAGGAATGCTCCTCCCGCGTCCCGCCGATAGAGTCCCGCAATTCTGCGACAGCTCTAGCCATTGATGATCCCGCCATCGACATTGATGCACTGGCCCGTGATGTACGAGGCTCCCGATCCCATGAGAAACGCGATCACCGAAGCCACCTCCGAAGGTTCGCCCTGGCGCTTCAGCGGGATTTCGGCGACGACGCGCTCGATGCCGCGCTCGGCGACCAGCTTGGCCGGCATCGCGGTGTTGATCGATCCCGGCGACAGGGCGTTTACGCGCCAGGCGGGGGCTAGACGTCGCGACAGGGCCCGCGTCAAGCCGACGAGACCGCCCTTGGCGGATGCATAGGGAACGTGTTCCCAGGAGCCGCGCCGGAAGGCCAGCGATGAAATGAAAACCATCGCGCCGCTGATCCCGGCTTCCGCCTTTTCGATCACGGCGTTGGCCATCATGTAGGCGTTGGTTAGGTTGTTGGCGATCGCCCGGTGATAAACATCCATGTCATCCAGACCGGCAGGATCGGGTTCGAACACGCCGGCAAGATGCACCAGCCCGGTGATCTCGCCACCAGCCGCGGCTACCGCCGCCCGGCAGCTTGCAGTGCTTTCGAGCGCGCTTTCGTGGCAGATGATTTTACTCTCCAGATCGAGTGCGCGAACCCGGTCGAGCGCGGCTTGAGAAATATCGATACAGCATAGGCGTTGGCACTGCCCGTCGAGCGCCCTGACGGTTTCCACACCGATGCCGCCGCCGGCGCCGGTAACGATGATTGTGCTGCCGCTAGCCAAGTTCCTCCCCATGCCACCGCCGATGATGACGACTTGAGGCGCGTTTCCATACGTCTTTTTTTCGAAATGTCGCTAAAACGAAAGCAAGAGTCAAGCCTGAACCGTCAACATGCGATAGGCGCGCGGTTTTCAGGCTGCTTCGACCAGCTCGACCTGATGCCGGCGGCAGATATCCAGAATGGGTTTTCTGTCGCAGCGGTCGGTGACGAATGTATGCACGCTGGAAAGATTGCCGATGCAGATCGGCGCCGACCGGCCAAATTTCGAACTATCGGCGGCCAGAATGACGTGTTGTGAATGTTCCATGATGGCGCGGGTGACGTGAACCTCGCGCAGATCGTAGTCGAGCATGGCGCCGTCATCGGCAATCGCTGCCGCACCGACAAGCGCAATGTCGGCGCGAAACTGGCGAATGAAGTCAACGGCGGCTTCACCCAGAATCGCGCCGTCGGAGCGCCTGATGACGCCGCCGGGCACCATGACCTCCACCCCCGGAAAAGTGCGCAAGTCGTTGGCGATACTCAGGTTATCCGTAACGATCCGCAATCCCGCATGGAGGTTCAGCCGGCGGGCGACGGCGGCCGTCGTCGTGCCGACATTGATCATCAGGGCGACGTTGTTGGGAATGCGGCTGGCAACGGCCCTGGCGATCGCCTCCTTTTCCGCGGCGGCGATATTCTGCCTCGCCTCGAAGCTGGTGTATTCGATGCCCGCCAGAAGCGAGGCGCCGCCGTGAAAACGCATGACTTCGTGCTGGTCGGCCAGAACCTGCAGATCCTTGCGGATCGTCTGCGGCGTGGTCATGTAAAGTTCGGCCAGTTCGTCGACGAAAACCCGGCCGCGCTGACGCACCTGGCCGAGAATAGCCATCTGCCGCGCGTTGAATTTCTGTTCCAGGTTCATGCAGCGCCGCCGCCGTTTTTGACCGGACTATTTTCGTTTTTCGCAAATAACGAAAGTGAACGCAAGCGCTTCGCGCGATGCAGCCCTGCCTGCATTCGTCACACCGGATCCTTGAACGTGTCGCAATCGGAAAGCCTGCCGCTTTCCAGTCCGCGTGCGAACCAGGTCCGGCGCTGCGCCGAGGTGCCGTGGTTGAAGCTTTCCGGCACCACATAGCCCTGCGTCCGCTTCTGCAAGGTATCGTCGCCGATCTGATTGGCGGCGTTCAGCGCCTCCTCGATGTCGCCTTTTTCAAGCAGGCCTTTCTGCGCCGTGTAGTGAGCCCAGATGCCGGCGAAACAGTCAGCTTGCAGTTCGACGCGGACCGACATGGCGTTGGCCTGGGCAGCGCTCATGGAGCGCCTCATCTCGTTGAATTTCGGCAGCACCCCGATCAGGTTCTGAACGTGGTGGCCGACCTCGTGGGCAACCACATAGGCCTGGGCAAAATCGCCGCCAGCGCCGAAACGGTTCTTCAACTCGCCGAAGAAATCGGTGTCCAGATAGAGTTTGGAATCGCCGGGGCAGTAGAACGGGCCGGCGGCGGAAGAGGCAAAGCCGCAGGCCGAGCGAACGCCGCCGGAAAACAGGACCAGTTTCGGCTCGGCATATTGCTGGCCGGAGGCCTCGAATATGCCGCCCCAGACATCCTCGGTTTCCGCCAGCACCGTTGCCATGAACCGCTTCATCTCGTCGTCGCGAGCGATTGAGCGTTCCACACCGGTGCCGCCTGAGGGTCCGGTTGCGCCGCCGCCGGCGAGCATTTCGAGCGGATCGATGCCGCAGGCGCGGAGCGCGAAGAACAGCAGGACCAGAATAACCAGCGTCGATATACTGATGCCGCCGCGGCCGCCGCGCACCCCGCCGGCCGGAAGCCGGATGCGTCCGCGTCCCGTGCGGCCGAACCCGCCGCCGCCACCGCCGCGCCGGTCCTCGATATTGCTGCTTTGCCGACGGCCTTTCCAGCGCATTGTATCTCTCTCCCGTGTGCATCAACGCCTAACCCGCCCGAAGGACTGGCGCAAGCGCGGCTGCCCTCCGGCTTCGCCTCTCTTCGCTTTGTGGTGGCGCGGTCCGATAAATGGCATAATGGACAACACGAGAGGGAGTGAGGATCGTGGCCGAGAGTCTCAATCCGGTCCGCAAGGAACTGAGCGCTGCGGAGATCGGCGCCATCGCCCATCTTTATCGAGGCGAAGTTTACCGCTCGACCATATGGCGAACGCGTCTCGACACCACGACAAACTGGTCGGTCGTCACGCTCGGCATCGCGCTGTCGATTTCCTTTGCGTCCGCCGGCGCGTCGCCCGTGCCGCTGGTTCTGGTCGGCATCCTGATCATATTCTTCCTGATGCTCGAAGCCCGGCGGTACCGCTACTTCAATGTGTGGCGGGCGCGCTGCCGGTGGCTGGAAACGCAGTTCTACGCGCCGATGCTGCATGACGGCGACCTGCATCTGGAAGAGAACTGGCAGCAGACGCTTGCCGAGGACTACTGGCACCCGCATTACCATGTCAGCCTGCTGGTGGCGCTTGGGCGGCGGATAAGATCGAACTATCTGTGGATCCTGCTGATCCAGTCGGTCGCGTATATAGGCAAGCTGATCGTGCATCCCTCCCCGGTCAGGGACCTGCAGCAGTTCTTCGAGCGCGGCGACATCGGCCCGATACCCGGCGAATTCGTCTCCGCCCTCGGCATCGTGTACGTATCGACCTGGAGCGCGATCGCCCTGTGGAGCTACGTTCATGACGCAAAGCGCACGAGGGCGCGGGGCGGATATCGCGGCTCGTCGATGGGGTAGGGGCTCCCACAAGCGGGAGGCGAGGACAAGATATTGCCAGACGAAGGCTTCCTCGCCCCGCTTGCGGGGAGAGGATACGCAGGCCCGGCGAAGCGACCGGTGGCCGCAGTTGGTGAGGGGCGGTTTCCCGGCCTTCCCGCCAGCCGCAACCCCCTCATCTGCCCT
Organism: Rhizobiaceae bacterium; assembly: GCA_041582695.1. GTDB lineage: Bacteria > Pseudomonadota > Alphaproteobacteria > Rhizobiales > Rhizobiaceae > JAWKWH01. The sequence continues at coordinate 6,932 of JBFIBB010000017.1, read as the reverse complement.
TCGGGCACCTTCTCCCCGCAGGCGGGGAGAAGGGGGAAACAAGCGCCTTGCGGCTCCTCTTGGTCGCCAACAGACAGTCCATGATCCGCGAGGCGGCATACCGATCTCCCCCCTTGAGGGGAGATGCCCGGCAGGGCAGAGGGGGGTGCCTTGGCACGAATTCCTCACCCCCCTCATGCCAAAACCAGGGACTTGCTCGTTTCACGTCGCAAGCCAGGGTTTTTGCCTGCCGGGGTCCCCGGTGCTTGCAGCACCACCCCGGCGTTCGCCGGCCTATCGACGATTCGCAGGATCGTCGATTTGGACCTGCGGTCCAACCGGCTGCTCACCCCCCGCAAGGGGGGAGAATGAGGGTGGCTCATCTCCGCTTCGTCATCCCGGAAACGAGATCGAGTAAAACGAGAGATCGTTATCCGGGATCCACTCCGTGATGACCGGTTCTGCACCGGCGGTGGCGGATTGTGCTGCACGGAATGGTTCCCGGCTCGCCGGACCTCGCGCGGCTCGGCCCGGCGTCCGGGATGACGAATGCGTATGGGGACGCGTCGGCGCATGACCGTTCCTTCCCGCGATGTCTCCAATCCTGTCTCCTTTCCGGGCGGAGCCCTCAAGCCCACCTCCCCCTTGTGGGGAGGTCGGAGAAGCGAGCGAAGCGATGCTGATCCGGGTGGGGGTAAAGGTGAAAATCGAACTTCCTTGTTACCCCCACCCATTCGATCTCCGCTACGCTCGATCTCATGTGCCTCCCCACAAGGGGGAGGCGGTTTGCATCGGGGCATGACTTCTCCTTCCCGCGATGTGTCGATCCGGGGTTTGCCGCGGTGGAAAGACGGGCGGTCGAAGGATCGCTCTGTCTTGGTATGTAACGTGCGGTCCTTCGACCACCCGCCCGGCCGCTGTCCTGTCCTTTTGACCGATGTCGCATCGGCTGCCGGATTTCAGATCCGGAAGCGGATGTGTGGCTTTTCCACTACCCCGGGGAGAGTCGGAGTTTCACCGCCCTGGTTGTCTGCCCGGGACCGCCGGCCTCTCGCCAGGCCCTCGTCGTGCCCGCAGAAACCGTATCTGCGGGGGGAGGTTGCCGCCGCCCCAACCGAACCCCGGTTCATGACCCGGCTTTCCAAGGGGCGATGGCGGCCATTGTCGCGCAGGTTTGGAGGGCGGGGACAAGCGAATGGCGAATAGGGAATAGCGAGTAGGGATTTCAATGGCTTGGCGGCGAGGGGGCGGAGGGTTTGTCCACGCTCCCTCGCCCCCCTTGAGGGGGGCGAAGGACGCGCGGCCTTGTCTCGCTGGAACTGAATGAATAGTCGCTTCAAGCCGAACCGGATTATTCGCTACCCCAAGCGCTGCGATCCGCAGCGAGACAAATGCGCGAGTGTCTTGCAATGACATTTCGCAACCGCTGCAGATCGCGTTCGCGTTTCACTTACCGCGGGCAAAGACCGGTAGCGATTTGCTCCTGCCACGGATGATGGAATTGCCGACAGGATGCCAACCATTCTCCGCGGATGGAGTTATCCCTGCCTCGGCGATTATGTCCAGCGACGCGACAATCGGCTGGCCTGCATCCTTCGCAAGTTTTTCGAGCCTTGAGGCAACATTCACCGTATCTCCCAGTACGGTGAACTCCAACCTGTGTGAGTCGCCGATTGCTCCGCAAAACACCGTTCCCCAATGTATTCCCACCCCCACCTCAAAACCCATCTGGTTTCTGTTACGGCGTTTCGCACTCCAATCCGCTATCGAACGAAGGATACCGGAAGCACATTCGAGCGCATTTTCGGCATCATTGCCTGAACTGTCGGGCGCTCCGAAAATTGCCATCACCGAATCGCCGACAAACTTGTCGACGATACCGTTGTGGGCGTGAACTTGCTCCGCAACCACGGCTCTGTAGCGGCTCAGAAATTTGCCCAGAGCCGCTGGATCCATTTGTTCTGCCAAGGAGGTAAAACCTCTGATGTCGACGAATAAAACGGCCGCGTCGACAGAGCTTCCGGTCAGAAGCCTGTCGTGGCCGATTTGAGACATCCGCCCGACGAGTTGAGGCGGCAAATACCTGGCGAGATTTGCGCGCCGAATCGTCTCCTCGATCGCGCGGTGCAAAAGCCGCCGGGTTCGGATCGCGAGATAGACCAGAATCAATCCGGTCAATGTGACCATGGAAAGACGAACGACATTGAGAGGCAATTCGAAAAAACCGACCTGCACGCCGCCAATATGCAACGGGCTGGAAACAGGGTCAGCAGAGATCAAATACAACGAAACAAAGGCGACAATGACGAACACCAATGCGAAGACCTGGAGCCATGGATTGTTGCGCAATGCGACCAGGGACAGAATGATGAATACGATGAGAGCCGGCGGCAGAGTGATTATGAGGTTTCCCGGCAGATCTATGATCAGCACGGTAGCGGCGAGAAGCCCATACCAGAACAGGAGATCGAGGGTGGTAAACAGCCATGTCATCCAACCGCGGAATCGCAGAGGATGGGCGAAAACGAAGGTCAAAACGCCGAACACAAAGTATCCGAGTGAAAATGCGGCAAAGTACGGGACCAGGTTGAGGGCGGGATTATCTTCCTCAAGTGTCGGCGCAACGACCACGAAAAAGAAAATGGAGACCGAGACGCCAATCGCACATCGCACATATGCGATGGATCTCTCCGCGCTGATCTCCGCTTCCCTCAGCAGCTGATTGGCATTCTCGTTCATCCGCCAAATTATGCCACAAAACCAGGTGGCGATCTGTTTCGGCGGGCTGGCGGGGCATGGGGCAGTGCACCTATATACCATCGGCCGCCGGTTTCGAGAATAAAGCGGAATGTCGGTTTGGAGCCCATTGCGGACCTTCCGTTCGCTCTGGATTCTGCAACCTCGGCGTGAAACTACAACCCCACTGCTGTGGTTCACTCACATGAAGATTCTCGAACAGCAGACCTGCTCATCGTCCCGTACGCGATTGGCTTTCCGACACGGGAAATTTTGACGACACGACCCCACCGCGACGAGTGGGGAATTCGCCCAGTTGACATCGTTTGGCTCGAAAATTGATAATCACCCTGATCGGTTTCGTACCCGCTTCAGAAAGACGGTTGTCATGGAACAAGAAATTCTCGATACCACAATCGAGTTAATTGCTGAAAAAGCTGGTTTGGATCCGAAATCCCTGTCTCGTGAAACAGAGATTGCCGCACTCGACATTAAGTCTCTCGATCTGACAGAAATTATTTTCGATCTCGAGGAAAAATACGATATAGAAATAGAACTATCGACAGTAAAAGCATGGGAAAGACTTAAAACAGTTTCCGACGTTTCGAGAGCTGTCGCTGAACTTGTGGAAGCCGGTAAGTGACCAGCGGTCAACGTGTGGTGGTGACTGGTATTGGCGGAGTCTCCGCCATCGGCACCAATGCCGACAGCATTTGGAAATCGATGTGCGCGGGCGCAAGCGGCATCGGTCCGCTGACAATTCCTGACAAGGACGACCTCAAGGTATCGATCGGCGGCCAGATCGCCGAACTGCCAGAAAGCAACCTGCATCGGCGCCAACTGGCGACGATGAGCCGGTTCGCCCACATTGCCGTGCTGGCGGCCGGGGAGGCACTTCGTCAGGCAGGACTAAGTTCGTCGAATATTGAAGCCGAGCGAACGGGAGCGCTCATTGGTACCGGTGTATACGGTGCGGATGAAGTCGAGGACAACTATCGTGCTGTTTTCCTGAAAGGCAAGAAGAGGGCAAACATATTCACGGTGCCGAAATCGATGCCGGTATGCCCTGCCGTCCATGTGAGCATGGTATATGACATCAAGGGTCCGGTGATAGGCATCAGTTCCGCTTGTTCATCATCTAACCATGCTTTTGCTTTGGCACTCGATCTTCTGCGCAGCGGGCGGGTCGACGCTGTGGTTGCCGGAGGCACTGATACTCCTCTGACCTACGGAGTGCTTAAGGCCTGGGAATCGCTGCGCATACTCGCTCCTTCTAGCTGCCGTCCTTTTTCTGCAGATCGCGACGGGCTGGTCCTCAGCGAAGGTGCGGGGGCCATCGTACTGGAAAGGCTGGATTTTGCGCGCGCCCGCGGCGCGACGATTCTGGCGGAGCTTGCCGGCGCCGGCTTGTCGGCCGATGCTGCCGATATCGTGTCGCCCACTGTTGAAGGTCCTGTTGCGGCAATGCAATCGTGCTTGCGGGATGCCGGTTTGGAACCGGAAGATGTGGCCTACGTCAACGCTCACGGCACCGGCACCGAGATGAACGACAGAACGGAAACCCAGGCGATCCGAAAGGTGTTTGGCGCTCATGCCGACGAACTGTCCGTTTCTTCGACAAAATCGATGCATGGTCACTGCCTTGGCGGCTCCGGTGCGATTGAGGCGATAGCCTGTATCAACGCAATCCGATACTCTGTTGTTCCCCCCACAATAGGCTACACACTTGCTGATCCGGAATGCGATCTGGACATCACCGCCAATGTTGCTCGTGAACGAAAGGTCGATGCTGCGATAAGCAACGCGTTTGCCTTTGGAGGGACAAACGCGGTCGTAGCGTTCAGAAAATTCGAGGCTTGAAGTCGCCGCTTCGGAGAACGCTCACAATTCCGGACTAGCAAAGCTGGCGGTGGGCTTTCGCATTCTCGGCCAAGACAACATTTCTCAAATTTCTCCGAGCAACAACGACACCTTTGTCCGCATTGCGGTCATCGGGCCCCAATAGCTCCTCTGCACCAGTGAGAAGGGCGCCTGGAGCCCGATCGAGCCAATTGACTGATGTCGCCAATGCGTTGGTCGGTCAAAGTTAACCTGGCAAGCCCGGCATCAGACAACAACCGGGCCCGGCGATCCGCTGCCACCGCCGAACACTGAGAAAGAGCGGGTCCGATCAGTTGAGAGGAATGAGACTGTTGACCTCAGCCTTGAATGCTTCAATGTCATAGGCATTACCGTTCAGGACGGTACTCCACATCCGCGTGTCGGCAGCGGCGGCGATAGCAGCCTTGAGTTCGGCGTCGCTTGCGCCCGCAGCCTTTGCCGCTCGAGTATGGTAGTAAATGCAATACTCACAGGGTATTTGAGCCGCAACGCCGAGCTGGATGAGTTGCATGGTCTTGCGGTCGATGGCGGCCTGATCGCCTTCCAGGGCGCCAACAAGGCCCATAGCAGGGCCGAGCGCATACTCAGGGTACGTCTTCTTGTACAACTCCGGAACGTCTTGTGCCATCGCTGCACCGCAGATCAAGGTAGCAAGTGCAGCCGAAATCATGAACGTTTTCATGGAATCCTCCATAGGATTTTGGCTTGCTGCCAAACGTATCATTCTACCACCGACAGCTCGACTTGTTAACGATGATCAAGTTTGAGAGACAATAGCCCGGTAGAGTATCGCGATCGCATTGCGCCCCGAATCAGATGAACCGCGAATCTGTCCATTTTAAATCTGTAGGGAAATGTCCGGAACGTCCCGCACACCCATCATCCCCCACCCCCAATTTTCGCCTTCCCGTCCCCTTCCATTCCCATGAAGCCTTGCCTATAAGGCGCGTCTAGCCATAAGGGTTTCGCGCGGGTTTGGTCCGGCCGGTTCTACCGTCCGGTTTTTTCATGCGCGCAACGCCCGGTTACGACAGTCAGGCAGCAGGGAACGCAATGCCGAAACGCACCGATATCAAGTCCATCCTCATCATCGGCGCAGGGCCGATCGTCATCGGCCAGGCCTGCGAGTTCGACTATTCCGGCACACAGGCCTGCAAGGCGCTGAAAGCGGAGGGCTACCGCATCATCCTGGTCAACTCCAATCCGGCGACGATCATGACCGATCCGGAGCTGGCGGACGCCACCTATGTGGAGCCGATCACGCCGGAGGTGGTGGCCAAGATCATCGCCAAGGAGCGGCCCGACGCGCTTCTTCCCACCATGGGCGGGCAGACGGCGCTCAATACGGCGCTGTCGCTCAGGCGCATGGGCGTGCTCGACCGCTACGGCGTGGAGATGATCGGCGCCGACGCCGAAGCCATCGACAAGGCCGAGGACCGGAAATTGTTCCGCGAGGCGATGGCGCGGATCGGGCTGGAGACGCCGCGCTCGATGCTGGCCAACGCCACCGAGGTCAAGGAGGAGGACCGCAAGAAGCACGAGGCGGAGCGCGAGACGCTGCGGGCGCAATTTTCAGGCGACGAACTGGACGCGGCGCTCGACCGGCTGGAAACCGAATGGCAGCTCGGCGAAGGCGACCGCAAGCAGCGCTACATGCGCCACGCCATGGCGATTGCCGCGCAGGCGCTCGACGTGGTCGGCCTGCCGGCGATCATCCGCCCGTCGTTTACGCTCGGCGGCACCGGCGGCGGCATTGCCTTCAACGAGGAGGAGTTCCAGGCGATCGTGCATTCCGGCCTCGACGCCTCGCCGACGACGGAAGTGCTGATCGAGGAATCGGTGCTCGGCTGGAAGGAGTACGAGATGGAAGTGGTCCGCGACAAGGCGGACAACTGCATCATCGTCTGCTCGATCGAGAACGTCGATCCGATGGGCGTGCATACCGGCGATTCGATCACGGTGGCGCCGGCGCTGACGCTGACCGACAAGGAATACCAGATCATGCGCAACGCCTCGATCGCGGTGCTGCGCGAGATCGGCGTGGAAACCGGCGGGTCGAACGTGCAGTTCGCCGTCAATCCGGATAACGGCCGCCTGGTGGTGATCGAGATGAACCCGCGCGTCTCGCGCTCCTCGGCGCTGGCGTCGAAGGCAACGGGCTTTCCGATCGCCAAGGTGGCGGCGCGGCTTGCCGTGGGCTACACGCTCGACGAACTCGAAAACGACATTACCGGCGGGGCGACGCCGGCATCGTTCGAGCCTTCGATCGACTATGTGGTGACCAAGATCCCGCGTTTCGCCTTCGAGAAGTTTCCGGGCGCCGAACCGGTGCTGAC
>JBFIBB010000016.1:0-25715 GCA_041582695.1 Rhizobiaceae bacterium | reverse complement strand
TCGTCCTCGCCTGCGCCGCATGACGATCGCGGAGCGGTAGAATATGCCCTGACCGCCTTCGAATTCGGAATAGTCGGGCTGCCCGATGATCCGCACATGACCGGCAAGGCCCAGTTCCAGAGGACCCCAGCATGTCTGCGACAATGCGAGGCGGGGGTGCCGCCACAAGGTGTGGAGATCGAGTTCGTCTCTCGGCAGGCTGGCGGGATCGGGAGCGATCAGCCGGCCGTCGGGCGAACGGATGCCGCCCGGAACCGCGGGCATATCCGAATTTTTCCGAGCCAGCCGTTCCGAAACCGGGTCGCCCCGGGCCGTGAACTGCTCCCTGAGATTGCGCCACTCCTCGTCGGTTTCCCGGCGCAGCTCCGGCCAATCGTACATAGGCAGCGCGGCAAACAACGTCATCGCTGGTGAGCCAAGGAAATGGCGATGGAACGGGGGCCGGAAAACAAAGCGGCGGAACCGCTCCGGGAAATGGGGGGCTCGGAACGGTTCCGCCTATGATGGCACGTTTTTTGCACGAAGGCGCCATCAATCTCGTAAAGCATTCGCTTCACTATATATATTAGCGCTTCATGTACGGGGATGTCCATGACCTTTCGGTAAAAAAATGAATGGCGATTCAATGTCGCGCCGCCATGCCGGATGAACCACTGGTTCTTTTGGTCTAAAACCGTAGTTGCGCAAGAGGGGCAAGTAGTTGGGGAAAACATATCCCCTGTTCTTCTCGATCCACTCCGTCCGCCTGGACCAATATTCCGCTGGTAACTGGTACCATGGCAAATGCGGCCGTTCATGATGGACCAGGTGCAGATTGTTATTGAGAAACAGAATCGACAGGAGCGATTTTTCGACAATTATCGTTCGTCCCTCGGGATCCTCGCTCCAGCGATGCTCGGCATAGGTGCGGACCGATATGATGCCGTGGCCGGCCCAGACCGGCACCAGCAGGTATAGCCAGAACGGGATCGCGAATACCGATTGTACCAGCCATATAACGGGAATGGCGCATAGCGAGTGAATGATCCAGGCTTTGCGGATTTTCCGGTTGCCGCCCCATATCGCCTGCAGATCGCCCCAGACCAGTGCGGAAACGCCAAGGATCGGCCCGAGGAATATCCGGACAACCATCATGTTGTTGAGCCGCAGCACGGTCTTGACCAACTCCGGCGCACGATCATACCGCCATCTCGCCTTGTAGTAGCTTTCCGGATCGTCGAACGGATCAGTCAACCGCTCGTCGCGATGGTGGCTCAAATGCAGGGACCTGAATCGGCGGTAGGGCCAGACAAGTCCGATCGGAAAGGCAACAAGCGCTTCGTTGACCAGAGCATTTCGGGTGGGATGTCCGTGCAGAACCTCGTGCATCAGCGATGATTGCAATGCGATTGTGATCGTCATCACCGCCAGTGCAGCGACGGGAACTACCGGCCACAGCCACATGCCTGCCGCAAACCAGATGCCGTAGCACAGAGCAATCAGCACAATTGTCTGCCACTCTATGCTGGCGACGGCGTCCGTTTGTCCTTCATTTTGCTTCATTTTTCAGCCCCAAGCCACGTACTGACATTTACTGACAAACGGCTTTCGGACAATGCGAGTATGTTCACATTATGCAGATAATGCGTCTCATTTCTTACATGTGTTGACTATTGTCATCATTGCTAAGTAAGATCGCGGGCGTAAGTACCGATGGGTAGCCGTCTTGGACAAACGCGACATCGCCACAGACTTCCGCGACCGGCTCGACACGCTGATTCGCCGATCGGGTTTGAGCCGGGCTGCGTTCGCGGCGGGAATCGGCATCGACCGTTCGGCGCTTTCGCAATTGCTTAGCGGAACCGCGGTCCGCCTTCCGCGCGCCGAAACCCTTCTGGCGATTGCGGAAAAACACAATGTGTCGTTGGACTGGCTGCTTGGCATCAGCCAGGATGAGGGGCTGCGCGGAGAATTGCGTCCGAGCCTGGAGATCGAGGAAGGACCGGGGGACTTCGACCGTAGCCTTCTTGCGAAATGGCATGCCGAGGCGGCAGGCACGAAGATACGTTATGTTCCCGCCGGCCTTCCCGACCTGCTCAGAACCGATGCGGTGATCGGCTACGAGACCTTCGCGCAGCAGCAAAACGCCGCTTCAAAAATCGATGAGGCCCAGTTCCGAATCGACTACAACCGCCGCCCGGAAACAGACATGGAAGTCTGCATGACCGTGCAGGCGCTCGACGCGCTGATTCACGGATACGGCATCTGGTCGGAGCTTGACGAGAGACTGCGCGCCGAACAGTTACGTCATATGGCCGGTCTGCTGGACGAACTTTATCCGACCTTTCGCCTTTATCTGTTCGACGGACGGCGGCAGTTCTCGGTCCCCTACACGATCTTCGGCCAGAAGCGGGTATGTATCTATGTCGGCAGCATGTACCTGGTGCTGAACGACGACGAGACCATAAAAACGCTGACCCGCCATTTCGACGGCTTGATCCGCGGCGCAGTGGTCAACGCTCACGAGGTCGCCTCGCATTTGCGCCGCCAGATGGGCCCCGGGGCGCCCAGGATCCGCCTTCCGTAGTAACCGCCGCCGCTTGCCGGCCGCAAGCCGCAATAGCCGATCGCCAAGTAATGACTGAGCCTTCACGACGGCAATCCGCCGACGCGTCATGCTTTGCGATTGACCGCACATAAAGAATTCTTTATATCTTTATTTCATCCCAAATTTGAGAGCTATCGCCATGACCAATCCGATTGACGCACTCATCGCCGAAAAGGGTGTGCTGCTTGCTGATGGCGCCACCGGCACCAACCTGTTCGCCATGGGACTGGAAGCCGGCGAAGCACCGGAACTGTGGAACGAAAGCGCGCCGGACAAGATCCGCGCCCTGCACCAAGGCTTTGTCGATGCGGGTTCCGATATCATCCTGACGAATTCGTTTGGCGGCACCCGCCACAGATTGAAACTGCACAATGCGCAGGATCGCGTACACGAACTTAACCGGCTCGCTGCCGCAATCGCCTGTGAAATAGCCGCCAAGGCTGGGCGCCGCGTCATCGTGGCGGGTTCGGTCGGCCCGACCGGCGAGCTGCTAGAACCGCTCGGCGCCCTCACCTATGATCAGGCTGTCGAGGCTTTTGCCGAGCAGATCGAGGGGTTGAAGGCCGGCGGCGCGGAAGTGGCCTGGATCGAAACAATGTCTGCGCCGGATGAAATCCGCGCCGCGGCCGAGGCCGCGATCCGCGTCGGCCTGCCCTACACCTACACCGGCTCTTTCGATACCGCGGGCCGAACCATGATGGGACTGCTTCCGAAGGATATTCACGGCGTATCGACCGGCCTTTCCGGCTTGCCGGTCGCCGTTGGAGCCAATTGCGGTGTCGGCGCCGCCGATATCCTTTCTTCCCTGTTGGACATGACGGAAGCGGATGAAACCGCAACGATCATCATAAAGGGAAACTGCGGCATTCCGGAGTTTCGCGGTTCCGAAATCCACTATTCCGGCACACCTGAACTGATGGCTGAGTATGTGCGGCTTGCCGTAGACGGCGGCGCGAAAATCGTTGGCGGATGCTGCGGCACTTCCTGCGATCACCTGAAAGCCATGCGGGCGGCGCTCGACGGCCACACAAAAGGCCCGCGCCCGACGATCGACGACATCACATCGCGCATCGGCCCGATGCGCAACAAGATCGCCAATCAGAACGTTGATGGCGGTTCGCGCCGCGAACGGCGGCGGCGCAGGGCATAAAAGAACCGGCGGGTCTTCCCGCCGGTCAGTTGGCCCTTTCTCGGGCGGCCCGCAATCGAACCCGCGACGGGTTCGCTCCAGGGAGAAAAGGTCAGTCGAGCGCGTCGGCGATCCTCACCAGCGACAGGAATTCGGCGCGATAGCCGTAGGGATCAGAACCGCGCGCGGCTTGCGCCAGCTTGAGGATATCTTCGTAACCGTACCTCGACGTCTGGTCCGTGTTGCGCAACTTCTGGCCGAAGGCTGCGACAGCAACCGAGAAACGCTGGTCGTCGGATGCATCGGCAAGAGTGGCAATTTCGTTGCCGGCACCGACAGGCGTGGTGATCAGCTTGCTCGTATCCTCGTCCGGCAGCTTGTAGCGCAGCTTGAGGAATGCATATTCGTCATTCACCCTAGCCGGACGATCGCCGTCCAACTGAAGCGGTTTTTCGCCCTGCGCTTCCTGATTGGCGGCATAGCGCAATGTATCGTTCGTGACGGCCGGGCTGCCGACGGGCGTGATCTCGTAGATCGCGGTCACCGAATGGCCTGATCCGATATCGCCCGCGTCGATGCGGTCGTTGTTGAAATCCTCACGCTTCAATGCGCGGGTCTCATAGCCTATGAGACGGTACTCGGCGACGCGCGCCGGGTTGAACTCGACCTGGATTTTCACGTCCTTGGCGATCGGGAACAGGGTGGAACCCGCCTCCTCGACCAGCGTCTTCTGCGCCTCGGCAACCGTGTCGATATAGGCAGCCTGGCCATTGCCGTTCTGCGCCAGCGTCTGCATGAGCTGGTCGTTGTAGTTGCCGTGACCGAAGCCGAACACCGACAGGAAGATGCCGCTTTCGCGCTTCTTCTCGATCATGCGCTTCAGCGATTCATCATCGGAAACACCGACATTGAAATCGCCATCGGTGGCGAGCATGACACGGTTCACACCGCCCTTGATGAAGGCCTGTTCGGCAAGATTGTAGGCCTGCTGGATGCCAGCAGCTCCGGCGGTGCGCCCACCGGCACCAAGACCGTCGATTACCGCCAGGATTTTTGCCTTCTCCGAAACTTTCGTCGGTTCGAGTGCGGTACCAGCATTGCCCGCATAGGTGACAATCGAGATCGTGTCATCGGCATCCAGGCGGTCAAGCAGCATGCGGAAAGAGGTCTTCAGAAGCGGCAGCTTGTCCGGCTGGTTCATCGATCCGGAGGTGTCGATCAAAAACACAAGGTTGGCGCGCGGTTTTTCCGCCGGTTGCACATCGTATCCCTTGATCGCGACATGCATGAGCTTGGTGTGCTCGTTCCAGGGCGACGGCATCACCGTAATCGTGGAGTTGAACGGCACCGAAGCGTCTTCCGGCCCGGCCCAGTTGTAAGGGAAGTAGTTGATCATCTCCTCGACGCGGACCGCATCGGGATTTGGCAGGCCATTTCGCATCAATGCACTGCGTACGAAGGAATAGGACGCCGTGTCGACATCGATCGAGAATGTCGAAACCGGGTTTTCCAGCGCGGCCTTGACGGGATTGTTGTCGAAACTGGCAAACCGGTCGCGGTTCTCTTCCTCCACGACACCGGGTTCGGGAAGCATCAGGCGTTTCTGCTCGGCCGATACCTTGGGAGCGGATGCCGCACCCTGCAGGGTTCCGACCGCGTTTCTCTGCACTTCATCGGCCATGACGAGCGTTTCGGCCTCTCGCAGCCTTTCTCCCGCCAGATCCTGCTCGACCAATTCGGCCGGCTTGGCTGGTTCGGCGCTGACGACAGATCGCGAGTCTTCGCCGTCCTGCCGGTACTCCGAGACGGCGGTTTCCTGTTTCAGCTTGGCGGCGTCGGCAGGACCGGCACGGCCATCCTCCTTACCCAGCGGCTTTTTGCCGGCGAGTTCGTTTGCCGTTCTCAGATTGTCGTCAGACCCAATCGCGAAAGGCCTTTCGTTCGCCATGTACCAGGCCGCGTATCCGGCAATCGGCAGAACCAGCAGGCCGGCAATGGCCGGTGTAGCGCTCAGTTTTCTTTCCATAACAGCTCTCCAGAAATTCGCCGCCCGTGAGGTCAGACGATTTTCCGTGGCCGATCCTTGGGTGTCTTTTGAAACCGCCTGCTCATCGAACGCCTGCATCGCCAGGTCGAGCGCGGCCGCCCGGCGCTTTGCGTCGGGTTCGGGAACGGGCATCCTGCCCAGAATTTTCAGTTCTCGATCATCCATGATCATAATTCCCCGGCTCGTTTCGCCAATTGCTTGAGCCGTTTCTTTGCTTCGTGAATGTGCCAGGAAACCGTTGTCTCGGCGCATCCCATCACGTCACTGGCATCGCCGTGCGACAGGCCTTCGCCAAAAACCAGCAGCACCGCGTCTCGTTGTTTGTCCGGCAATTGGCCGACCAAGCGCCACAGAACCGATATCCGTTCCTCGTCGCCGTCATCTGCCGCTGCCTCGCCAAAAAGCGCGTCATGTTCGCCCCAGGCTTCGGCTTTCAACGCCTCGCGCCTGGACTTCCGGCCCAGGTCCCGCGCCGCATTGATGGTCAGTGCGTAGAGCCAGGTGGTAAACCGGCTTTCGCCCTTGAAATTCCGGATCGCCCTGGCAAGGCGCACACAGACCTCCTGTGTGATGTCTTCGGCGTCGGCCCGGCTGCCGCACCATTTGAATGCGACGCGAAAGACGAAATCGTAATGGCGCTCCACAAGCACGGCGAAAGCCGCGCGGTCGCCGGATACCGCGCGCCCGATCAATGCTCCGTCGGAGGCGGCATCCATGTCGCCATCCGGCATTTCTGTTTCCGCCAGTGTCATTACTCTCATCGTTCCTGAGACGAATCGTGGAACGTGATCCTTGGGTGTTTTTATGAAAAAATCTATTTCACCGGGTGGTTGTCGAGAAATGCAGCCATGTGAAAGGCCTGAACTTCAGACGCGTATTGGTAGGATTTCCCGACCGGGCACGCTTTGCGGGCAAGGCAACCGCCTTCGCGGCAATTTCTGCCGCTTGCTCCCCGAACATGGCGGGTACACGTGGCAACCTCATATCCGTTGCCGGAAAAAGCGCTGACAGGACAAGCGCTTAGACAAGGTTTTTCAACGCAATCGTCGCACGGGTGCGCTGTGGCGCCTACCGGCTCGAAACCGATGATTTCATCGAACAGCAGCGCACCGCGCCAAGCATGCCAAAGCCCGTATTCGGGATGGATGAGAATGCCGAGCGGCGAAGGTTTGAGCCGCTCTGCGCGGGCCGCCCATTGCTGGAACGGCAGATACGGCCGGTCTGACGGAAACACGGCTCGCGCGGCAAACTGTCGGGCAACCGAACCTATAACCTCGCGCGACCAGGTATCGAGCGGATTTTCGGGCTGCCCGTCCCTCCGGCACAGCCATTTGCTGAAATGCGGCCATTGGGCCGCGCCGGCATGTCCGACCAACGCGACCGAGCGGGCCGGCTTTCCCGAAGCGGCGGCCGGCGGGTTTTCTTCCGCCTCGAAGGCGAAGCCGCCACGCAATATCAGGCCGTTGACCGAAAGTGCCCGCGCGACAGCCGCCAGATGCTCGGCACCGATCTTCATCACTCGTCCGTTGTTCTGAAGGCGGAACGCCAGACTTCCCGGTGGATCAGATTGGCCACTTTAGCCCGGCCGTCCTCGGGCTTCTTTCAGGTGAACGCGTCGGGCATGGACTGCTTCTTCTTGGCAATGAACTCCTTCAACGCCTCGTCTATGCCCGGATCAAGGTCCGGTCCCTGATAGGTTTCAAGCCATTGGCGAGCCAGTTCGCCTGCGCGCTGGCTTGCCGATTTCTCGCCCTCGGCCTGCCACTGTTCGTAGGAATTGTTGTCCGCAATCGTCGAGCGGTAGAATGCCGTCTGGAAATTTGCCTGAGTGTGGCTGCAGCCGAGATAATGGCTGCCCGGCCCGACTTCGCGGATTGCGTCCATCGCCTGATCGTTTTCGGTGAGGCCAACACCCTCGGCGATGCGCTGCTGCATACCGAGCTGGTCGATATCCATCATGAATTTCTCGTAGGAGCTGACCAGGCCGCCTTCGAGCCAGCCGGCCGCGTGCAGAACGAAATTGGTGCCCGCAAGCAGGGTCGAATTGATGGTGTTGGCGCTTTCGTAGGCTGCCTGGGCGTCTGAAAGCTTTGATCCGCACAGCGAACCGCCGGTACGGAACGGCAGCCCGAGACGACGGGCGAGCTGCGCGGCACCGTAGGAAACCAGTGTCGGCTCCGGCGTTCCGAAGGTGGGCGCGCCCGATTGCATGGAAATCGACGAGGCAAAAGTGCCGAACAGCACCGGCGCACCGGGCCGCACGAGCTGCGTCGTGGCAGCGCCGGCAAGCACTTCCGCCAGAACCTGCGTTAGCGTTCCGGCCACGGTGACCGGGCTCATCGCGCCGGCAAGGATGAATGGCGCGATGATGCACGCCTGATTGTTGCGGGCATAGACCTTCGCAGCGCCGAGCATGGTTTCGTCGAAAACCATCGGTGAGTTGGCGTTGATCAGGTTGACCAATACCGTGTTGCCGGCAACGAACTCTTCGCCAAACAGTATCTTGCACATCTCGACCGTGTCTTCGGCGCGTTCCGGCGCTGTCACCGAGCCCATGAACGGCTTGTCGGAATAGCGGATGTGCGAATAGATCATGTCGAGGTGGCGCTTGTTGACCGGCACGTCGACCGGCTCGCACACCGTGCCGCCGGAATGATGGATGGCCGGCGCCATATAGGCGAGCTTCACGAAATTGCGGAAATCCTCGATCGTGGCGTAGCGGCGCTGACCGTCGAGGTCGCGCACGAAAGGCGGGCCGTAGACCGGGGCGAATACCGTGGCGTCGCCTCCGATCTCGACCGAGCGTTCGGGATTGCGCGCATGCTGGGTGAATTGCGACGGCGCGGTTTTCAACAATTCGCGGCACAAATCCTTGGGAAAATGGACGCGCTCGCCTTTGACATCCGCACCGGCCTGCCGCCACAGCTCGAGCACCTCGGCGTCGTCGCGAAACTCGATGCCGATCTCCTCAAGCACCCGGTCGGCATTGGTTTCGATCAGTACGAGCCCTTCTTCGTCGAGCACCTCAAACGGCTTCAGCTTGCGCTTGATATAGGTGAGCTGTGTACCGGGACCGCCTCCCGAACGAGCCGCACGGCGGGCGGCTGCACCTCCGCTTGCGCGCCCGGCTCGCCGCGTGCGGGCGCTATCGGCAGATATTTCGTTCATTTCATTTCCCTCAGCGAAAGTGCCGGCGCCAAAAAATTCGCGCCTGTTGATAAAATCGTAGACAAGGCGCGCTCGCAAACGTTTCCGCCAACGCCAAGGCGTGTCGCAAAAGCGATAAGCTGTATCATGGCCCAAAATACGCCAATATCGGCCCGGCGGGCAAATGAATGCCGTCGTGGCTGTTTTTGGCGCTATCGTCATTTCCCACGTCGCAATCCGGCTAAGAGATTGGCATTGGATGAAATTATGGGTAATCCGGTAGAGGGAGGCCGTCCCGAAACAGGCCAAAGTCCCGACGGAGCAAAATAACCATGTCCGATGATGAAATCATTCTGTCCGAACTCAGCGACGACGAACTCGTGCCGCAGATGCATGACGACCTCTACGACGGGCTCAAGGAAGAGATCGAGGAAGGCACGAACATTCTCCTCGAGCGCGGCTGGGCGCCTTACGACGTACTGACCAAGGCCCTTGTCGAGGGAATGCGCATCGTCGGCGAGGATTTTCGCGACGGCATCCTGTTCGTTCCCGAAGTGCTGCTGTCGGCAAACGCCATGAAGGCGGGCATGGCCATTCTGCGCCCGCTGCTTGCTGAAACCGGCGCGCCCAAGCAGGGCAAAATGGTCATCGGCACGGTCAAAGGCGACATCCACGACATCGGCAAGAACCTCGTCGGCATGATGATGGAAGGCGCGGGATTCGACGTGGTCGACCTGGGAATCAACAACCCGGTGGAGAACTATCTTGACGCAATCGAGCGGGAGCAGCCGGATATCATCGGGATGTCGGCGCTGCTCACCACAACCATGCCGTACATGAAAGTGGTCATCGACACGCTGATCGAACGCGGCATTCGCGACGACCTGGTAGTTCTTGTCGGCGGTGCGCCGCTCAACGAGGAGTTCGGCAAGGCGGTCGGCGCCGACGCCTATTGCCGCGATGCCGCCGTGGCGGTCGAAACGGCCAAGCATTTCATGTCAAGACGCCATAATCAGCGCGCAACCGCCTGACCCAGCAAATTCCTTTTCCAGCAGAACAAGGCCGGCGTTTCGTAAGCGCCGGCCTTGTTTTTCGCAGTCCTGGGAGGTTGCAATCGATCTAGATCGTGAAAGGCACCTGCCCGTCGAAAGCCGGGTCGGCCTGGCCAATCTGGAAATGATTGGGTGTCTGGGTCGGCGGCATACCTTTGAGAATGGCCTTGTGAAAAGCATCGTAGCTTCCCGAAAACCTGCCGTTGTTCCACACTTTCAGCAATTCCTCGGTGAACCGGCCGTTGAAGAAGCCATCCATCGATAGCTGGTTGTCCTGACAACCCGAAATAAGCCTGATCGTGGCGCGAAGCGGCGAACGATGATCGCTGAGCGCAATGTCGTCGGCGAGCAAGCCATTGCCGTCGCCGCCGGCGCGAGCCGATCCTATGCTGCGATACAGCTCCGGATTGTTGGCGAAGGCCTGCCTGGCTACCGGAACAGGCAGCATGCGTGCCTTGTTGCCGTCCTGGCTCCCGCTGGCATTGTCGAACAGCGCCGGCGCAGCCCTGATGGCGGTACCCGAGTGACAGCAATCCAGGATCGCCAATATTCGCACGCCCTCATCGAACCTGCACCAGAGCTCGTAGGCCTCGTCGTCCAGCAGCATGCCGTCGAACAGGCACCAGGTTTCATCCAGATTGTCTGCTTCGTCGCCATTGAAGTCATGCATCTGGCTGCCGTGCCCGGCATAAGTGTACAGAAAAATATCGCCTGATTTCAATCGTTTGGAGGCTTCTGTTATAGCGGAAATCACTGCATCCCGGGTGCCCTGCGCATCGGTCAGGATATCCATCACTTCAAACCCGCGCGAGCCGGCAATTCCCTTCATGGCCTCCGCATCGGCAATACAGGCCGTCAGCTTGCCGTCGGTGCCATAGTGGTTGACGTCGATCCGATTCATGCCGACGTGAAGCGACAGGCCGGTCCGCGACGTTCCGCCGCCGGCCTGCCGTTTCCGAATAAAAGACCGCGCCGCCATACCGCCGCTTGGCATGGGGCGCGGTACGCCGGCAAAAGCCCGTGGGGCAACGGACCTGATACCGGCGTCAAACTTTTGGGCCACCTTCAGGTAACCCGGATTTTTTGGATGCAGTTCGTCGTGCCACTGCGATGCACTGGAGCCCACAACACCGCGGACGTTTATGTAGTGCGCGTTGGCAAAACCGGCGATGAGTGTCTTCAAGCGCCCGTTGAACCGGTCGATGAGCTCGTCAGTGATCGATTTCTGGAAGGCCTTGTCGGTAATGCCGCGGGTCTTCATCGGCTTTCCGAGCCATTTTCCCGAATTGGGAACCGGCTTGTCGTAGCCATGGCAGAAAATCTGTATTTCGCCCGGCAGCGCTTCGACCGATCTCAGGACCGTGTCGTATCCCTGGATAGCCTTGGCGACGAGGGTATCGAAACTAGGCAATATGTGCTCGGCCGGGCTCATTGACGGATCGAAATTGCGCAGGTGGTCCGCCAAATGACCACCGCCCAGCACGTCGTTGCCACCGGCGCTGAACAGGAACACGGCTGCTCCGGTCTGACGCAGCGCAGTGAGGTATTCCGCCTTGGAGATCATGTTTTCCAGCGTGTCTCCCGCCGCGCCCAGGCTGCGAACGGCATACCCCATCCGAATCAGTTGATCGATCGTGTCATCCAGGAGGATCGGAAACTGGAACCAGGAATCGCCTTCCGACACGATGATGGGTCCGTCATATCCCTCGGCAAGCCGGCGGTTGAATGCGGACAGACGGCGCATGCGCGAAAACCAGTTGGCCGCACCGATGGCCATCTCGCCACGCATCTGCGCTTCAGGTGTCGGCGGGATCTCGACGGTTTCCGGGTTGAGCGCCAAGGCCGGCGTAAACGGACCGGACCGCTCCTCGTCTATGATGAAATAATTGCGCAGCAACGAATGCGGCGTGTTCGGGTCGGCCATCTTTCGATGGAGCTGCTCCAACGAAATCCTTGCGGGTTTTTTCGCCTTTGTCGCGCCTTTAGCCATTGTTCCCCGTTGCTTTCGCGCGTTCTCTAGTGTGGCAGGCTGTTGCTGCGATGCTGGCTGACCAGGTCGCTCAGCATCTTCGCCCCGGTGCGGGCCATGAAGTTCAGTTGAATGCGCCGGCCTTTTCGGGCAAGGCGGCGGTGTAGCAACGCGTCGCGCCAATGATGGGTCGTTCGCGGTTCGGTTCGTTCGAAAACGGGCAGGATTCTCGGAAGGTCGAGAGTGAAACCGCCGATTGCGGCCTGAACGGAATTCCTTCCATGTGCGCCAGGCATTTCCACCTCCATTCAACGAGCCATTGCGCTCGGCATTGAGCTTGACTACATCCATGGCGGTGTTCTGGACTGTGACGAATGTCACAGACAGAATGATTTATGCCGTGAAACCGGATTTCCCCCTTGTAGGGAACGAGTTGGGAGCGTGATTTTTTTGCCGCGGAATGTCGCCAAAACCACCAAATCCGCCGAAAAGGTGCGTGTGATTGCCTGTGGAATGATTGCGCGCGAGGTTCTTGCGGTCAAAGAGCGGCACGGACTAGACAACCTCGAACTGGTTTGTCTGCCGGCACAGTATCATTACAACCCGGGCAAGATCGCCCCGGCCATGGAGGCAGCGATTCTGGAGGCAAAGTCCGACGGAATTGCGCGAATATTCGCCGGATATGCCGATTGCGGCACGGGCGGGCTGCTTGATCGTGTCCTGGAAAAACACGAGGTCGAGCGTATTGAAGGCCCGCACTGTTTTGCTTTCTATCAGGGTATGAAGACCTACGAGGCGATAGCCGAGAACGACATGACTTCGTTCTACATGACCGATTTCCTGTGCCGTCAATTCGACGCATTCTTCATCAAGCCTCTGGGGCTGGACCGGCATCCGGAACTTGCCGCCGACTACTTCGGGCACTACGAGAAGCTTGTTTATCTGGCCCAGACCGACGACCCGGCCCTCGACCAAGTGGCCGAAGATGCTGCCAGAATGTTGAATTTGGCGTATGAACGGCGTTCGACCGGCTATGGCGACCTAACGGACGCGCTTGTCGCGGCCACTTCGAGGCCATGAAATTGCTTTATGCTCGGAGTTATTGCGGTTAACGCCGGGTTAACAGGCAATACGTAGTCTCACATTCGTTCACATGCCTGCTGTGCAAGGACGACGATCCATGGATGACATCACCGCGGAAAGCATGCTGAGGGCAGTAAACGGCCCTCGCCGCCTGTCCGCGATTTTCCGGGCACTCGCCGACGGCGCGAACGGCCCCGTTTCCGTTGAACATATCCGGGATGCGCTCGGGGACCGGTCCTTTGCCGCAATGCTTGCCTTTTTCTCGATTCTCAACCTGCTTCCGCTGCCGCCTGGCACCACTCTCATCCTCGGGCCACCGCTTGTCATTGTCGCGGCCCAGATGGCTCTCGGCCAGAAACGCGTCTGGCTGCCCAAGTTCATCCTGGGCAAATCGATCAGCAAGAACCGGTTCCAATCGCTGGCCGAGCGGCATCTGCCGCGCCTGTTGAAGCTCGAGAATTTTGTCCGCCCACGCTACTGGCCTTTTGCAAAATCCGGCTGGGACGACCGGATCATTGGTATATTCGCGCTCTTGCTCGCGATTGCCGTGACAATGCCCATTCCGTTCGGAAACTGGCTGCCCGCGCTCAGCATCCTGCTAATCGCGCTGGCGCTGTCTGAACGCGACGGCTTCCTGTTCTATGCCGGGGTTTTCGTCGGCACGCTGGCGCTCGCCATCATCACCGCCGTTATCGGCGCGGCCGGAGCCATCGCCGGAATCATGTTTTCCTGAGTTCGGCCAGGCGCGCCACTTCATTCGCACGTCGTATTTGAATTTACCGGTGTCGTACCGCAAACAGCGGTATACAGCATCATCCGGCAAAGCTCGGCGCGAAAAATCAGGAGCAGGCAAGTGGCCGACCTCGTCATCGTTTACTGGCGCGACATACCTGCGCAGGTTATTGTCAAAAAAGGCCGCGCCAACGCAAAGCGCGAACTGCCGCTTCGTTTCACCGAGGCGATCGACATGTGCGCCATGCGCACCGGCGCCGGTGATACCGACGCCTATCTGGCGGAATGGCGACGCGGCGAACCGGTGGCGGTGGGCGATGATCTGGAAGCGGAGGCGGACAAGGCCCTGGCGGACATCGATACGGCGTATACAAAGGAGCGCCTGGTCGCGCTTGTGAAAGCCGGCGGCAAAGACAATGAGTGAAGAAAAAACGACAATTACCACGCAGGCCACGCTGGTGCGCAAAGCCGCGCCAAAACTGGCCTACAAGCCAGCCCATGTGAGCGCGACGCAGCGTCAGCGCAAGCGATACACGATCCGGCTGTGGTCGGTTCGCCATTCTCGCGGTCTGGAATGGCTGTACAAGCATTTCGCCGACATGTTCCTGTTGTTGCACCCGCTGTGGAACGCGGTTGGATATCATCGCGCCGAAGCGCCGGTAACCTTCATTGAGAAACGGGTCAAAGGACTGCTTTTCGACTGCCGCATGTGCGGCCAGTGCGTACTGTCTTCAACGGGCATGTCCTGTCCGATGAATTGTCCGAAGCAGCTCAGAAACGGGCCGTGCGGCGGGGTGCGTGCCGATGGCAATTGCGAAGTCGAGCCTGACATGCCTTGTGTGTGGGTGCAGGCGTGGAAGGGGGCAAGCCAGATGCGGGAAGGCGTCAAGAATATTACAGATGTGCAAAAGCCAGTGGACCAGTCGCTTCGCGAAACATCTTCGTGGCTGCGCGTGACGGCGGTCGCCGCGGCCAATCGCGCCAACAATGCGGAGAAACCGTCGTGAGCTTTGAAAAGGTCTTCAACGATCTGGAACGCCCGCTCGATCCACTGCCCGGGCATTCGTCGCGCGGGAGGCTGGAGCGAATCCTCCGCCGGGGCGAATTCGCGGTGACGGCCGAACTCAACCCCCCCGACAGCGCCAATCCCCGCGATGTCTACGAGCGGGCCGCAATTTTCGAGGGCTGGGTGGACGGAATAAACGCCGTCGACGCATCCGGCGCCAACTGTCATATGTCTTCCGTCGGGATATGCGCGCTGCTGACCCGAATGGGCTATGCGCCGATCCTGCAGATCGCCTGCCGCGATAAGAATCGCATCGCCATCCAGGGCGATGTGCTCGGCGCCGCCGCCATGGGTGTCGCCAACATTCTATGCCTGACGGGCGACGGCGTGCAGGCCGGCGACCAGCCGGGCGCGAAACCCGTATTCGATCTCGACTGCATGAGCCTTCTGGAAACGGTCCGAACAATGCGCGACGAGGCGAAGTTTCTGTCCGGGCGCAAATTGACCACACCGCCGGAAGTGTTTCTCGGAGCGGCCATCAATCCCTTCGCGCCGCCGATCGACTACCGTCCGTTGCGACTGGCGAAAAAAATCGCCGCCGGCGCGCAGTTTGTCCAGAGCCAGTACTGTTTCGACGTTCCGATGTTCCGCGAGTACATGAAGCGCGTCAACGATTTGGGGCTGACCGAGAAATGCTACGTTTTGTGCGGTGTCGGACCGTTGGCTTCGGCAAAAACCGCAAGGTGGATCCGCTCGAACGTGCCGGGAATTCACATTCCGGACTCGATCATCAAACGGCTTGAAGGCGCGGAAAACCAGAAGGAAGAAGGCAAACGCCTGTGCATCGATATCATCAATGAAGTCAAGGAGATCGAGGGCGTTTCCGGCGTGCATGTGATGGCGTACCGCCAGGAGGAATATGTCGCCGAGATAGTCCACGAATCCGGCGTTCTGAAAGGCCGGCGCCCATGGCGGCGCGAAGCCAGGCCGGACGATGCGATCGTTGCCGAAAGGCTCGATCACATGCTGCACGACGATTTGACCGAAAAGCCGGCAAAGGCCGTCAAGAACGCCGTCTCCTGACGACGGCAGTTGAAATCAGTGAATTAACGATATAAAGATGTCTTTATATCCTTTGGAGAGTTGAGAATGACCCGCACAATCGTTGCATCCGCAACCAAGGAAATCGTCATCGGCTTCGATCAGCCGTTCTGCGTCATTGGCGAGCGCATCAATCCGACCGGCCGCAAGAAACTGGCCGCTGAAATGGTCGAGGGCAATTTCGACACGGTGCGCAAGGACGCGCTCGAACAGGTCGCCGCGGGCGCCACGATGCTGGACGTCAACGCCGGCGTGACAGCCGTAAATCCGAACGAAACCGAACCGCCGCTGCTCGTCAAGACCCTCGAGATCGTTCAGGAGCTGGTCAAAGTGCCACTGTCGATCGACAGTTCGGTCAGCGCCGCGATAGAAGCCGCGCTGAAGGTCGCAAAGGGACGTCCGCTGGTCAATTCGGTAACCGGCGAAGAAGAGAAACTCGAGGCGATCCTGCCGCTGATCAAGAAATACGATGTGCCTGTGGTCGCCATTTCGAACGACGAGACCGGCATTTCGGAAGATCCCGATGTCCGCTTCGCGGTGGCCAAGAAAATCGTCGAGCGCGCCGCCGACTACGGCATTCCGGCGCACGACATCGTTGTCGATCCGCTTGTGATGCCGATCGGAGCCATGGGCACGGCCGGCAAGCAAGTCTTTGCCCTACTCAGGCGCCTGCGCGAGGAGCTGAAAGTCAACACCACCTGCGGCCTGTCCAACATCTCCTTCGGCCTGCCGCACCGGCACGGCATCAACGCCGGATTCATCCCGATGGTGATCGGCGCCGGCATGACTTCGGCGATCATGAATCCGTGCCGTCCCCAGGAAATGGAAGCGGTTCGGGCCGCCAACGTGCTGAACGGCACCGACAAGGACTGCATGACCTGGATTCGCACGTACAAGGACCACCAGCCGAGCGCAGCCGGCGGAGCGCCAGCAACTCCCGTATCCGCCGCCCCGCATGCAGAAAACCGGCGCCGCGGCGGCCGGGCCGCGAGAGCCGGAGCAAGGGGATAGCGTGCCGGCCGGGCGCTCGCGGGCGGAAATGCCTGATATCCCGGCAAGGCAGTCCGGCGGATGAGATGAGAAAGACAAGTATTTGACAGATCCCCTCATCCTCTTCATGCCATCGGGCAAGCGCGGGCGGTTTCCGGTCGGAACGCCGATCCTGGACGCCGCCCGCCAGCTCGGAGTCTACGTCGAGAGCGTCTGCGGCGGGCGCGGCATTTGCGGGCGCTGCCAGATCGAGGTGCAGGAAGGCCAGTTCGCAAAGCACGGCATCACATCGGCTGCTGACCACATATCGCCGGTCGGCCCGAAGGAAACCCGCTACGCGGAAAAGCGTTATCTGAAGCAGGGCCGCCGGCTGTCATGCTCCTCGACGATCCTCGGCGACCTGGTGATCGACGTCCCGCCCGATGCGCAGGTCAACGCGCAGGTAGTGCGCAAGGCGGCGATCGACCGGGTGATCGAGCGCAATCCGGCCATCCACATGTGCTATGTCGAAGTCGACGAGCCCGACATGCACAAGCCGCTTGGCGACCTGGACCGGCTGAAGGCGGCCCTGGAGCGTGACTGGGGCTTCAAGGACCTACTGGTTTCGCAGCACCTGCTGCCCGAAGTGCAAAAGACACTGCGCAAGGGCGGATGGTCGGCGACCGCCGCGATCCACATGGATTTGGAATCTTCGCGTCCCTCCATCATTGCGCTCTGGCCAGATCTGAAGAACGAGGCCTACGGCATCGCCTGTGACATCGGTTCGACCACCATCGCCATGCATCTGGTTTCGCTGCTTTCGGGGCGGGTGATCGCATCGTCGGGTACGTCAAACCCGCAGATCCGCTTCGGCGAAGACCTGATGAGCCGGGTCTCCTATGTGATGATGAACCCGGATGGCCGCGAAGCCATGACAAGAGCGGTGCGCGAGGCGATCAACGAACTGATCGGCAAGGTTTGCGCGGAAAGCGGTATCGAGCCGGATTCGATCCTCGACGCCGTGTTTGTCGGCAACCCGATCATGCACCACCTGTTTCTCGGCATCGATCCGACCGAACTGGGCCAGGCGCCGTTTGCGCTTGCGGTTTCCGGCGCGGTGCACACATGGGCGAGCGAGATCGATCTCAACATCAACCGCGGGTCGCGCGTTTTTATACTGCCCTGCATCGCCGGCCATGTCGGGGCGGACGCCGCCGGAGCAACGCTCTCGGAAGGACCGCACCGGCAGGACAGGATGATGCTGTTGGTCGATGTCGACACCAATGCCGAAATCGTACTCGGCAATCGCGACCGGGTGGTCGCGGCTTCTTCACCCACCGGCCCCGCGTTCGAAGGTGCGGAGATTTCCTCCGGACAACGCGCCGCGCCCGGCGCCATCGAACGCGTCCGCATCGATCCGTCGACCCTGGAGCCCAGATTCCGGGTCATCGGTGTCGACAGGTGGTCGGACGAGGAAGGTTTTGCGGAAGCCGCCGAAAAGACCGGCGTCACAGGCATCTGCGGTTCGGCCATCATCGAAGTGGTCGCGGAAATGTATCTCTCGGGCATTATTTCCGAAGATGGCGTGGTCGACGGCTCACTTGCGGCAAGAAGCCCGCGCATCGTGCAGACGGGACGAACGTTTTCCTATCTGCTGCATGAAGGCGCCCAGAAGATCACCGTGACGCAGAACGACGTGCGCGCCATTCAGCTTGCCAAGGCGGCGCTTTATGCCGGGGTGAAGCTGCTGATGCAGAAACAGGGCGTGGAAACCGTCGACACGATCCGGTTTGCCGGCGCTTTCGGCTCTTTCATCGATCCGAAATACGCCATGGTGCTCGGGTTGATCCCAGATTGCGAACTGTCGGAAGTAACGGCAGTGGGCAACGCGGCAGGCACCGGCGCGCTGATGGCGTTGCTCAATCGAAACTACCGGCGCGAGATCGAAGCGACGGTGCGACGGATCGAGAAAATCGAGACGGCGCTGGAGCCGGACTTCCAGCAACTTTTCATCAACGCAATGGCGCTGCCCAACAAGGTGGACCCGTTTCCGAAGCTTGCCGCCGAGGTCAAATTGCCTCCGCGCAAGGTGCTCGAGTCGGCCGACACGTCCGGAAGCGGCCGGAGGCGCCGCGAGGGCGGAAGGCGCGGCCGGAGCTAGGCGCCTGATAATTTAATGCAGTTTCGACAAGCGGGAAGGTTCTTTCGGCCGGAATACGGATCGATGGATCACGAACCAAATTCGGCTGTTGTCTGAAAAATCGCATTCTGACTGTGCGCAATGTCACACCCCTGAAGCGTCCGGTCTGCTACTGGCTGTCTCCGAAATCGAACCGCGGCTGCCTCTGAAGGCAGCATCCACGATTGACGGAACAAACGCCATGGGCCCGATCAGTTCAAATGTCGCCAAAGCGCTGTTTATTGCGATAGCGGGCATCCTGGTTGCCGGTGCAACGGCGTCGGCGAAAAAGGCAGACAAGCCGAAGACGGGATTCGAGATCTCCGACGTCAAGCTCTACACACTGCCAGCCAAGCCAGTTTGCGGCGAACCGGTCCGCCTCGTGACGGAGATCCATGCGACCAAACCGGGCAAGGTTGATTTCACATTGCTTCGCCGTGTCGGCCGCAGCCAGAAAGCAAGCCTGACCATTGCCGGCGACGGAGAAGAGCTGGTGCAGCGATGGATCAAGGAATTCACCTACAAGAGCTCGGTCAAACGCGAGTACATGGTGGTGGTCAAGGGTCACGAATATTCGACAGGCTGGGTTCCGGTCGAAGTCAATTGCGAGGCGCGCGCGTCCGAAAATGCAAACATTGCGCAAAACTGATCGCTGCCAAGGCAATCTGCTCCGTCAAGCCCGTTAGCCGAAACCTTCCCCCGGGGTTGACGGCGAAAGGCGTATCAGCCTGGAATCCTCCACCGCCGCCTGGCGATGGACCACTGCTTTCTGGTAGTCTGGATTCTTGATCATCGATACGAATGCCGCCGCATTCGGATACTCGGCGATGAAACACGCATCCCAGTGTTCGTCCTGCGGACCGATCAGCATCAACCGGAATTCGCCTGACCAGACGATCCGACCACCGAGTCCGCGGAAGATCGGACCGCTCTCGCGGCCATAGGCAGCGTAGGCCTCGGCACCGCTCACCTTGCGTCCGTCGGGATAATCGGCGTCCTGGCGAAACCGCACCAGGTTGAGCATGTGAATGGGACCTGTGTCGGGAAGCGCGCGGAAGTTGCCGAAGGTTTCCCTTGTAGGATCGATATAGCCGGTCATTCCTGCCTCGTCTTGTTGAGGGCCAGCATCCAGTTCAGCACAGAACGCCAGTCGGTCATACGGATAGGCGTTCCATGGGTTCCGGTCTCGAACCGTACGAAACGAACCGGATAATCGGGCTTCAGTTTGATGAAGCGGCGAAACTGCGCTTCGACATCGTCGATTGAATAGACCTTGTCGAGCGATCCGTGCCCGAAAAAGAACGGGACGCGCCGATTGAAAGCGGCGCTTCCGAGAACCGCCGATACCGGCGGCGCGCCGAGCAGCACGAAACCGGAGATCCTGCCCGCCATGTCTGCGTCCGCAGCCATGCGGTAGCATATTTCCGCGCCGAGCGAACCGCATGCGAGTATCAGAGGCGCGCCGGGCGAGTTTGCCTGATAGTGATCGACAAGCACTGCAATTGCCGCGGCGCCCGTGGCATCAAAAGCGGGGACATCCGGCGACAGGTACAGGCCGCCGCTTCGAACCATCAGGTTTTTCAGCCGGTTGAAGTTGCCACCGAATGAGTAGTCATTGACGCCTTGCTTGCGGCTGCCGCCCTTGCCGTGGACATAGACAGTGATGACGCTCGCGCCCGCCTGCTTGCCGACCGCGAAGTACTTGAGCGGACCGGACGGCGTATCGACAGCAAGTTCCTGCTGCTGGCGCCGTACATCGAGCGATACATAGCGGCCCCAGACCCGGCGTTCCGGCACCTGGTCCCTTGCATTGATGTCCCTGGATTCCCGGTAGTCGACGATCAGGTAGCGATCATCATCTCCAGGCACAAGGATGCCAGGATAGCCGAACAGCCGCTCCTTGTATGGCGGCAGTTCCAAAGCCCTGGCCGGCATGTCCGTAACAGCGGCGAGAGCCACCGCAAAGGCCAGAACCGCCAGTCTGTTCAATCCCGATTCGAGCACGAACGGGAGCATATCGATGAAAGACCGCAAAACCAACGGCGGCATACCGCCGCCCTGCCCGCTTCATTCGCAGCGAAGGATGCTCAGCGCCGTATAATCGCCGGCCGGATATCGCGACCCGACGCGGGTGGCGTTCATGTCTATCGTTACGCGGGTAGCGCTATATCCGTTGCGCAATCTGATGCGGCTGCTTCCGGGACGTTCTGGAAATGTCAGTCCGCGAGCGTTAAGGGCCGTACCCGAAAACGTCGAAGAAATCGTCACGCCGTTGTCTCCGCCAGGCGGCATTGCCACGAAGAAGGGTACTGCGTCCACCTGCAGCCAGTATCTGGCGAAGGAGTGGACATCGGCCACCGCCGACACGCCGCCCGACTGCTTTGAGCTCAACACCTGGCCGCTGCCATTGAGCGCCAGTGTGCCGTCGTTCTGCACCTGGATGAAACAGGCGCTGGGCATGTAGATATTGATGCCGAAATAGACATTGCCGCTGGCCGCGTCAGCCGCCCGCTCAGCAGAAATGCCGAGCAGCACAGCCGCGCAAAGCGCAGCGCCGGTGATGCGCGATACAGGTCGCATTGGTGAGAATAGCCCCCCGGCATCTTCGATTCTTCTTCCATTATGCAAAACGGAAGTAAAAATTCGGTTCTATCAGAGGTAGCAACTCGTTAGGCATACCATGGGATTTAGACTACCCCGCGGCCTCGCGCAAACAGGTTCAGCGAACGCCGGAGATGACGTCTATTACCGGATGCCGCATGCGCGACCCAATCCGGATGCCGTTCTTTCTGGCCGTTCCCTCGTGGAGTTCCAACACGAAACGGACCGGATAGATCGGCGCGATGATCTCTTCGGAGAATGGCACGCCCTGCCTTATGGCAACGACCCGGCCATTCTCGGCCACAAAAAGGAGATCGAGCGGCAAGGGTGTGTTTTTCATCCAGAATCCGCGGCGGCTGGTATCCTCGAATACGAACAGCATGCCGCGGTCGGCCGGCAGATCGCGGCGAAACATCAGACCACGCGATCTCTCTGTCTCGTCATCGGCGATCTCGATGGTGAATTCGACTTTCCCGCCGTCGGTCTCGATCGCCAGCGGGTCGGGATCGGGCGGAAGCACCAGCGCCGCGCTTGCCACACCTGTCGTGGAATGCATGGCTGTCCAGCCAGCGAAGACAATGACAGCAAGCGCAGCCGCAACGGCCGCCGCCTGGATTTTGCTCACCATTGATCCTCTTGAATGTTGATCAGTGCGAAACCGGCAAGGTTCCAATATCCGGATGAATTTCGGCAGCCATAAGGCCTTTGTCACCCCGGCCGAACCGCACAAGAACCACCTGCCCCGGACGAAGCTCCGTCACTCCATAGCGCCGAAGGGTCTCCATATGCACGAAGATGTCTTCCGTTCCCTCGCCGCGGGTCAGGAAGCCGAAGCCCTTGGTCCGGTTGAACCATTTCACCAATGCGCGTTCCAGACCGCTTTCGGGTGACACCTTGACGTGCGTACGCTCGGCCGGCGTCTCTTGCGGATGCACGGCGCTCGACGTGTCCATCGCAACCACCTTGAGCGCCTGGTAGCCACGTTCGCCCTTGCGAACGAGACATACCACCCGCGCCCCCTCAAGCGCGGTCTGGTAGCCGTCCTGCCGCAAACAGGTGACATGAAGCAGGACATCGCCCAACCCCGCTTCATCCGGCAAAACAAACCCGTAACCCTTGGCGACATCGAACCATTTGATGGCACCCGCCACCTCGATTACTTCGCCTTCGCCCTTTTCCGGCTTAAGCTCTTCAGCCTGTTTCGCGTCCCTGTTCTCCAGGAAGGATTTCTCCCCCATCCGAACGCACCCTCTGCCTCGTTACCGCCACTGATTCTAGTATTGCAGGATAGCATCTACTGGCGTTCTGTCAGCAAGCGACCGGCAACTTTTCAACATCACTTTGCCAGTGAAGCAATTTTGCATCAGTTGCGCCTGCCGACAGCCTTCCAATAAGCTGGAAATGGCCGTTAATACCGCCATCTTTTCAGTGCCGATTCGGGAGAAACAACTCATGCGATACCTTCACACCATGATCCGCGTCACGGATGTCGATGAGTCGCTCGACTTCTGGTGCAACAAGCTCGGGCTCAGGGAGGTCCGCCGGCATGACAATGAAAAGGGCCGCTTCACGCTGATATTTCTCGCCGCGCCGAAGGACATGGCGGGTTCCGCCGCCAACCGGGCTCCGGAACTCGAGCTCACCTACAACTGGGACCCGGAAACCTATACCGGCGGGCGCAATTTCGGCCATCTGGCCTACAAGGTCGACGACATATACGAGACGTGCCGCAAACTGATGGAGGCAGGCGTTACGATCAACCGGCCGCCGCGCGACGGCAACATGGCGTTCGTGAAATCGCCTGACGGCATTTCGGTGGAGCTG
This sequence comes from Rhizobiaceae bacterium, assembly GCA_041582695.1. Lineage (GTDB taxonomy): Bacteria > Pseudomonadota > Alphaproteobacteria > Rhizobiales > Rhizobiaceae > JAWKWH01. The sequence goes on along the minus strand of JBFIBB010000016.1, from coordinate 2,289 downwards.
CTGCAGGAGGGAGAGCCCAAGCCGCCGGCGGAACCCTGGGCGTCGATGGGGAATACGGGAAGCTGGTAAGCAATTTCCGGGACGGCCGGACACGAATATTCATGAATCGGCCAAGACTGCCAGGTGGTTTATGTCCGTTATCGTTATCACGTTGCGGCTGATATCCAGCACCCGGTCTGCAACCCATTTGCGCAAACGCATGTTCACTTTCGGGCGACTCGCGTTGACCATCATGGCAAGCTGGGCTTGCGGCAGCCGGAACGGAATAGTGGTGCCACGGGGCCCCCGGGTGCCATACTCGGATGCCAGATAGTGGAGCATTCTCGCGAGACGAACCTCAAGATTGCACATTGACAGCGTCTCAAGCACCCAGATGTTGCGCCGGTTTCTTTCAGCGAATGCGTCCAGCAACTGGCACGCAGACATATCGCGCTCCATCAACGGTAACACGAGGTTTCTCGGAATCGTGGCGATTTCCAAACTCGATCCGGCCACAACGTCGGTCAGATAGCTGCCGTCAGCCCCGATCTGCAACAGACCAAGCGTTTCGCCGGAGAAAAGCTTGGACACAATTACTTCGCGGCCTGTTGCGGCGGATATGACGAGATCAATGCATCCGTCGATAATTTGCGACAGGTATGTGCACGGTTCGCCCTTTTGAAACAGTGTCTGGCCGGTTGAATATTTCCGCCTGGCCAGATGTGCGATCAGAATGCGTTTGGATTCGCTCGTAAGCCTGTTGACCAGGTCCATACTCTCGATGAGATCGGCTGCGTCCTTTTTCAAGCGTCCTGCGACGGGACTGTCGCTGCCCGTCGTCCCTTGTTGAGACAAACATCAGCAAACAGATATTCTATTTATGGTTGTGTCTGCTGCCATTCGGACCCTACAACCCATTTGACGTGTGAACTGTTACCCAGGGAACTGCGATGTCCGAATTCTCGCACCATGTTGGCAGTGCGCAATGGGCGCAGAGAGGCAACCGACTCATTGGGAGATTAAATATGCCAAATTTTTCAAAAACTAAATTGGGAAAGCAGGCGTTAGCGGCAAGCGCCCTATCGCTGATATTTCTTACAGGAACGGCATATGCGGATGGCATAGAGACATTCGGCCAAGATTTTTTCGAGGAAGTGCAGCAGCGCTTGAATACACAACTTAGTGGTGTTGTCCATGGACAAATTCTGGCGCTGCAGTCAACCGACTACAACTGGTACTGGCAGCTGAACAACGGTTTCAATGCAGCCAACTGGTCGTTCGACGACAGAATTGCCCAACCGGGCCAACTGGGCGCCACGGAACTGGCACAGGGATCAAGCTTCACCACGACATACGGAAACACGGTGCTCCCCGCGATCAGTTTCCAGTTTTCCAAAGCTGACCAGAACACCATCAACCAGAGCCAGACAAATGCAAGCGCCGATGCGACCACGCTTGTCAACCAGTGGCAAACGGCCATCGGCAAGATCACATCAAAGCAACTGTCCGATGCCGCCGACGCGCTGGGCCAGGATCCGGGCACGTTCACAAATCTTGACTACATAATCGACTACCAGATGGCGTACATCTGGAGCTGTGCAAAAGCGCAAAAGACACCGCCTATTCCGCTCGCCGGAATCAATCCCAACAACCTGGCGAATTCCCTCAAGTGCATGCCGGCTTCCGGCCGCCAGATCCTGGGCTTCATCACGCCGTGGCTAAACGCGTCAGCCAGTTCGCTGAATCTCCTCGACCAGCAGAACCAGGCTCAGGCGATCCTCGCCACAATCAAGACCAATGTTCGCCAGCCGACCGAGGACAACGGCGGCACGACGACGTCTGATGGCATTGTACGCCCGACGTATGCGATCTCGAAGTCTGTCTCGGCGATCAATCAGGAATTGTCTGATACCGGCAACGAAGTTGCACTCTCGGTTGATTGCACCAACATTTCCCAGAAGACCGTCACCACATCGGTAAGCGGCTCGGCAGGGATAGACATTCCCGTGCTCGACTTTCTGAGTTTCGGCATTTCGGGCAGCAGCCAGTTCGATCTGTCGAGCTTCAAGGGTGTCGACCAGAACATGACCGTGACGATGACCTACACAGGCGTCACCTACTTTGATGTCGTGCCCGACGCCTTTGCGACCAGCAGCGGCTGGTACTCCTCGACGATCATCGCCGAGGCCGTGGACAATACAGGCAAGGATGTGACGGGCTACGTATTCACTTCACAACCCGGCGGCATCGATTTCAGCGCAGGCGGCAATTTTGGCAGGGTGCAGACGCTGCTGATCTCGCAGTATCCGA
>JBFIBB010000015.1:0-25793 GCA_041582695.1 Rhizobiaceae bacterium | reverse complement strand
GTGGATTGGATTGAAAACCGCGCCGGCGCCGACGGTTTGGTCATGAATGAAAACATGGCGAAATCGTCCGTTGCCAACAAACCGACAGCTGGTTATCGGGATTAATCATCAACCCCTCACCGCCTTGACGATCTTCTGCGCAGCGTCGTCGAGATCGTCGGCGGCGATCACGTTGAGACCGCTCTCATTGATGATCTTCTTGCCGAGTTCGACATTAGTGCCTTCGAGCCGCACGACGAGCGGCACCTTCAGCCCGACTTCCTTCACAGCCGCGACCACGCCCTCGGCGATGACGTCGCATTTCATGATGCCGCCGAAAATGTTGACCAGAATGCCCTCGACAGCCGGATCGGCTGTGATGATCTTGAAGGCGGCGGTGACCTTCTCCTTCGATGCCCCGCCGCCGACGTCAAGGAAGTTTGCCGGTTCGGCGCCGTAGAGCTTGATGATGTCCATCGTCGCCATGGCAAGGCCGGCGCCGTTGACCATGCAGCCGATATTGCCGTCGAGCGCGACATAGGCGAGGTCGTGCTTGGAAGCCTCGATCTCCTTGTCGTCCTCCTCGGTAATGTCGCGCAGTTCCATGATGTCGGGATGGCGGAACAGCGCGTTGTTGTCGAAGGACACTTTCGCGTCCAGCACCCGCAGGTGGCCGTCTTTCATCACGATCAGCGGATTGACCTCGAGCAGGCTCATGTCCTTTTCGGTAAAGGCCTTGTAGAGCACCGGAAACAGCTTCATGCCGTCGGCGGCCGCTGCCCCTGTAAGCTTCAGCGCATCGCAAAGCGCCTTCGCGTCCTCCGCGGTAACGCCGGCTTCGGGGTCGATGGCCCGGGTGATGATCTTCTCGGGAGTGTCGTGGGCGACCGCCTCGATATCCATGCCGCCCTCGGTCGAGACGACAAAGGCATTGCGGCCAACGGTCCGGTCGACCAGTATCGACAGGTACAGTTCGCGGTCGATATCCGCCCCGTCTTCAATATAGAGCCGGTTGACCTGCTTGCCGGCAGGGCCGGTCTGTTTGGTGACCAGCGTGTGGCCAAGCATTTCCTTGGCGTTGTCGACCACCTGGCCGATACTGGTCGCGAGCCGGACACCGCCCTTGGCGTCCGGCCCGAGTTCCTTGAAGCGCCCCTTGCCTCGTCCGCCGGCATGAATCTGGCTTTTGACCACATACAGCGGTCCGGGAAGCGATTTTGCCGCCGCTTCTGCCTCACCCGCATTCATGATCGCGACGCCGTCGGCGACCGGCGCGCCAAACCCCTTCAAGACCTGTTTGGCCTGGTATTCATGAATGTTCATGGACGAAAAACCTTACTTCTTGGCGAGATTGGGAGCGATGGTCAGGCATGCTTCGCACAAGCCTTTGACCGCGGCGACCGATTTGTCGAACATCTTCTGTTCGGCGCGGTTGAAGGCGACTTCGATGACGCGTTCGACGCCGCCCGCCCCGAGCACCGCCGGGACGCCGACATACATGTCCTTGATGCCGTACTGGCCGGTCAGATGCGCCGCGCAGGGCAGCACCCGCTTCTTGTCCTTCAAATAGGATTCGGCCATGGCAACCGCCGAAGCCGCCGGCGCGTAATAGGCCGAGCCGGTCTTCAGCAGGCCGACGATCTCGCCGCCGCCCTTGCGGGTGCGCTCGACGATGGCGTCGATGTGGTCCTTCGTCGTCCAGCCCATCTTGATCAGATCCGGCAGCGGAATGCCGGCAACCGTGGAGTAGCGCACCATCGGCACCATGTCGTCGCCGTGGCCGCCAAGCGTCATGGCGCTGACATCCTCGACAGAAACCTTGAACTCGTCGGCCAGAAAATAGCGGAAACGTGCCGAGTCGAGCACGCCGGCCATGCCGACGACATGGCTCGCCGGCAGGCCTGAAAACTTCTGCAGCGCCCAGACCATGGCATCGAGCGGATTGGTGATGCAGATGACGAAGGCCTTGGGAGCGTATTTCTTGATGCCCGCGCCCACCTGTTCCATGACTTTCAGATTGATGCCGAGCAGGTCGTCGCGGCTCATTCCCGGTTTGCGCGGAACGCCGGCGGTTACGATGCAGACATCGGCGCCCTGGATCGCGGCGTAATCATTGGCGCCGGAAATGCGGGCGTCGAAGCCGTCCACGGGCGAGGACTCGGCAATGTCGAGGCCCTTGCCCTGGGGAATGCCTTCGGCGATATCGAAAAGCACGACGTCGCCGAGTTCCTTCAGGCCGATCAGGTGAGCAAGCGTTCCGCCGATCATGCCGGAGCCGATCAGCGCAATCTTTTTTCTAGCCATGTTGGTGATTTTGTCCCTTGTTGCGCGGCCGCCATGGGATATGAGGAAATGCGCTCCTGTATGCGACCCTCGTTGCCAACTTCCCGGCCCCCGAAAAGGCCGAAGTTCACTATCCGCCTAACCTTGGTATCCGAAAATTTCAACTGATTTTTTTGACATCAATAAATTCAATCGGTTAATTAAATCGGGATTTACGTAAACGTCAATATCTTTATTGAAAATCGTCCTCTTATCGGGTTCGTTGAGCTGGCGGAGGCGGCAGCGCATTGGCCGATCACCAAATTACAGCGACTGACATGCAAGTTGATGTTCGCTGCCGCATTCGTCATGGAATTGTCAGAAGGGGTCATTACATATTGTGCACTGCAACATAAAATGTTGCGATTCGTGGGGAGGAAAACGTCGGGTCAACCAAACCGGAGATGTTTTCCATGACTACCTTTCAACACCGGACTACGACGGCTGCTTTTCGACCGGTTTCAATCTTCTCAACGGCCGGCGGGCAGGCGATCAGTCCGGCCGGACAGGCAAGTCTTGCCTACTGCAAGCTCGGGCCGGCCGATCGGGCCGACATTGCCGCACATTTGTCGCGGCTGTCAGATCACGACAGGCGTTTGCGCTTCATGGGTTATGTCAGCCGTGAAGTGACCGGACGCTACGCTGCATCGATGGATTGGGGCCGTTCCGTCGTGATCGGCTGCACCGCCGGAAACGTGATGCGCGGCATTATTCATCTGGCATTTTCCGATCCGGGGCTACGTTACGCCGAAATCGGCCTGTCCGTGGAAGCCGGTTTCCGCAACCGCGGAATAGGCGCGGAACTGATCAAGCGCTCGCTCATCGCCGCCCGCAACAGATCGGCGAAAGCGGTATTGCTCAATTGTCTTTCCGAAAACATGCAGATGCGCCGAATTGCCGAAAGGCTCGCCGACGAGTCATACGATGAGGGCGGAGAGGTGAGATACACGGTGCGGCTCGATCCGCCGGACCTGATCTCGCGGGTCGACGAAGCGGTCGCAGACTATATGGCGCTGTTTCGCAGGCTGACCGACACGACGCGACCGGAGCGGCCGTGATCACGCTGTGCCAGAAACCTGCCGCGCCGCGCTGGCGCCGAATTGGCCGCGCGTTTTCCGATTGCCACTTCGCCAAGGCGCGTGTTGCGCCATGGGCCGCTCCGGATATTGCGCAATCCAGGCCGGGCCGGAACCGGCATATGCGCGGGGCGCATGGCTGAAATGCATATCTTCCACTTCAAGGCCCGCCGCTCCGGTGCCATCTAAATGAACGTAAAAAGGAGTACAATGATGTCTCATAACCGCTTGAAAAGGCTCGCTGCCGAGTTTGCGGGCGCATTTCGGGGCCCTTCGCGCCGCGATTTGGAAATGGAGTATCTGAACGGATCTGTGTCGATCGCCGATCTGGAACGCCGGATGGCGGAAATCGACCGCGGCAAATTTCGCAACTTCTAAAAAAGCAAAACCTGATTGCGCTTGCCCTTTTTCCCACGGTTGATACTGGTTTGCCGTGATATCGAGACAGCGTGATCAGATAATGCGACAAAGCAGGCAAGAGGCGCGCCGCACCATGGGCCAAACGGCGTGACCGGGCAGGAGACTGCCGGCGGCCCGGCGCGCTACGCCGCATTTCGTCACACTTCATATGCGCGGTTCTTCGCCGCGCGCTTCCTGACGACGTTTTCCACACAGATCGTTTCGGTCGCTGTCGGCTGGCAGATATACGATCTTACCCGCGATCCTTTCGACCTGGGCCTTGTCGGCCTGATCCAGTTTGCGCCCTCGTTGCTGCTCGTGCTGGTCACCGGCGCGGCCGCCGACCGGTTCGGCCGCCGCTTGATCATGGGTATTTCCTCGGCGCTCGAGGCCATGTGCGCCGCGGCGATCCTTTTCTTCACGATCCGCGGATTGACCTCGCCAGCTCCGGTATTTGCCGTGCTGGCGGTATTCGGCGTTGCGCGGGCATTCTTCGCGCCGGCTTCCGGCGCACTGGTCGCCAATCTGGTGCCGGAGCGGGATTTCGCCAACGCGATTGCCTGGAACTCGTCAGCATGGCAAACGGCGACAATTGTCGGACCGGTTGCCGGCGGATTGCTTTACGGCCTGTCGGCCGAGGCAGCCTATTCGGTCGCCGCAGTCCTGATGGCGGCCTCGTCGGTTTTAATCTTTTCGATTCCGAAGCCGGCGCAGAAGATCGCGCACGAAGGCGTTTCGGCGGCGACGCTGTTCGCCGGGTTCCGATATATCTGGCATGAGAAGGTTGTGCTCGGCGCGATCTCGCTCGACCTGTTTGCCGTTCTGCTCGGCGGAGCGGTTGCGCTGATGCTGGTCTACGCCCGCGACATTCTCGAACTGGGACCATGGGGGCTGGGTCTCCTGCGGTCTGCCCCGGGAATCGGCGCGCTGGCCATGGCGATGGTGCTTACGGGCACACCGATACGCGATCATGCCGGGCGCATAATGTTTGCCGGGGTGGCGCTGTTCGGCATGTTCACGATTGCTTTCGGCCTGTCGGTGCTACCCTGGTTGTCAATTCTGGCGCTTGCCGGACTGGGAGCGGCCGATATGGTCAGCGTCTACATCCGCGAAACACTGATCCAGCTCTGGACTCCGGACCGGCTGCGCGGCCGGGTCAACGCGGTCAACATGGTGTTCATCGGCGCTTCCAATGAACTCGGCGAGTTCAGGGCCGGCTCGATGGCCGCGCTTATAGGCGCTGTGCCGGCTGTGGTCTTTGGCGGCGTCGGCGCGGTTGCCATTGCGGGCCTATGGGCGTTCCTGTTTCCCGCATTGAGGAAAGCACGCCATCTCGACGGAAGGACGTAGAGCCGTTCGTCTGGCTACGGTCTGCCGCTCAATCGTCGCTCCGCAACCCCGCTTCCCTTTCGACACTCTGGCGCATGGCGACGCGCTCCGGGGTTTCCACGCCAATCAGTTCGGCAATGCGCCAAACGACGTTTTCCTCCAGTTCGTGGCGCTCGCCATCCGCATAGACGATTTCCCACATCAGCCGCACGAACCCCGCCCGCCCGGCTGCGTCAAGATTGCGCTTCAATACGCTGGTAAACGCATAGAGGTCGATTGCCTCGCGGTCAGCGGCTTCGCCTCGGTTGACGAGTTCGTTGAGCGCCTCGTCATCCATCGGGTAGGTCTCCCGGAGCAGTTGCACTAGGCGTTCGCGTTCTTCGGGCTGGCGAATGCCATCGGCATCCATGACATGAAACATCAGCGCGGCTGCGGCGATTCGCGGATCGTCCGCCGAAAGCCCATTGCCCGAACTCTCGGTGCCAGGTAGGTCGCGGAGAAATGCAATTAGGCGGTCAAACATCGGCATATCCAGATCGGGGATGACCGCTTCTATCCCGGATGTCCTGGTCAAAACAACCGGAACCGGCCGGGCGTTTCCTTGGTCGCCTCATCGGCATCGACGCCCGGATCGTCCGGAATGCGGTGAAGCGGAACCGGCTCTTCCTTTTCCTCTTCCTCCCGAAGGCCGGGCTCCTTTGCATCCGGCCCGTCTCCTGATGAAACGTCACTCTTGTTGGCGCTCTCGGAGGTTTCGGCTTCGGCGATCCGCGGCTCCGGTTCGCGCTGGTCTTGCCGCGGTTTCTTGCCGCCGTCCGCATTGCTTCCGGCCGGCTCGGCGGCGGTTCGGCTTTGCTCTCCTTCGTCCATGCCCGACGGCTGTCCGGCCTCGTCGGCCTTTCTGGTTCCGCTTGCGGGTGCATCCGCCACATCGGCGCGCGTCGTGGGCGGCGGCATGATCGGAATAGCCGCCGCCGGGCCGTCATCGGCGACCTCGACCACTGCACCGAGCCTTTCGACTGGAACCTTCCACTCGAAAGCGCCAAGCGCGCCGGTGATCGGCGATACCGGCGCCCAGTGTTCGCTGACATAGCCGTCGGCAGTCCAGGCAGGATCGCGCGGCGCCCGCACGGCGCGCGCCAGCCAGTGGCGAACCCGTCCCTGGTCGCCGGTCTCGTTCTCCTCGATATCGGCGAGCAGCAGATAGGCGCTTTCGCGCGGCTGCAGCCTCAGCGCCGTCTCGATCGCCTGGCGGGCGATACGGAACTCGCCCGCATTGTTGGCGGCGCGCGCGACGGCAAGCGCGGATTCGACGTGGTTTCTTCTCAGGCTTTCCAGCCTGCGGGCGCGCTTCAGACGATCGTGCGTCGAATCGCCAGGGCGCGCATGAATATAAAGATCGGCGATTTCCGGGTGCGGCGATTTTTTCCAGATCGCCTCGAGCAAACGCGTTCCCCTGCGAATTTCGTCATTGCGGAACAGTACCCTGCCGGCAGCGAGCGCGGCGGGTATGAAATCCGGTTGCAGCTTGTTGGCTTCGAGTGCCGCGCTGCGCGCCGCTGCCGGATCGGTGTCGATCTCGGCCATTGCCTTTGCCGTCAGCAGCACGGCGCGGCGGCGGTTGGCCTCGTCGCGGGAAATCTGCCTGGTCGAAGTCTGGCTTTGCAGAAGTTTGAGCGCACCAGCCCAATCCCGCTCGGCGGTTCTGGTTCCGATGGCGGAGTTGGAGGCCCAAAGCAGCTGCGGGGCGGCAGCGGCGGCCTGCTCGGCATAGTGGCGGGCTGCGTCGCGTTCGCCGAGCCGCTGTGCCTCCAGATATAGACCGCGCAGGCCCAAAAGCCTGGTTTCGGGGTCCTCGAGCATCTGTTCGAACTTGGCGCGGGCTTCGTCGTGCCGGTTTTCCAGAAGCATGGTTTGCGCTTCGAGTAGGTGCAGCAATGGCTCCTGATCGGCGCTCAGCATGCCCGAAGCCTGTTTGCCCATCTTGCGCGCCAGCCCGCTATCGCCTGAACCGGCCGCGATCAGGCCCGTCGACAGGGACTGGTAACCGCGGTCGCGGCGACGGGCGCGAAAATAGCGGTTGACCGCGCGTGGGCTGTTCCAGATGCTTTTCAACACCCACCAGCTGATCATGATGGCCGCGACAATCGCCACCAGGGCGGACGCGGCCAGCATGAGCGTGACCTGGTATTCGTAGCCGCTGAAGGTGATGACGAGGTCGCCCGGACGGTCGGCCAGCCAGGCGAAGCCGAGGCCAAGACAGAAAACGACGATCAGGAAAAACAGAATACGGATCATATCGGGAACTCCTGATCCTAGCCGTTGGCCGGTTTCAATGCCGAGGCCAGTGCGCGGTCGATCAATTCATCGGCTTTCATTCGCGCCCTGATATTGGCGGCGAACGCCGATCCGGCAGCCTTCGCCTTTTCAGGTAGCGTGTCGAACTCGGCCAGCGCCCGGGCATAGTCGTTGCGGTTGACCGCCACCTCCATGCGGGCGACGATCGCACCGGGCGTGTCGCCTTCGACCATGCCGATCGGCCGGACCTTGATCATCGACTGGGCGCTGGCGAGAAGCCGTTCGAAAAATCCGGCGTTCTCAGCGACGGTGATCCCGGCTGATATCATTGCCGCGGCGGCGTCGGCCATGCCTGCCGCAATTTCGGTTCGGGTCGGCACGCCGCTGGCCGCCATGTCGCGCAGGGCCTCGATTTCAGGCGCGTTCGGCGCTATGGCCGCATAGGTCTCGAGTTCGGTCATGAACGGCAGGCCGCGGTCGATTGCGGATTTGAGCGCGGCCGCAGCGATCGCCAGCGCGATTCTCGGGTTTGACCCCTGCTGCTCGAGCCGTTGCGCCAGCACGCCGAGTTCCGCCTTCAGCGCATCGATGGAAGCGGTGTTGGTTGCGGTTGCAGTTTCGGCGGCAGCGGCCGTGGCGGAGGCGTCACCGGCGAGTTTGCGGATCTCTTCGAGACTGCCTTCGATCGCTGCCAGCCTTTCCGCGCCGCCAGCGCCTTCGGTCAGGGCAGCAATTTTGTCGTCAAAAGCATTTAGGCGTTCGGTCAATATCTGAAGGGCTGCGGCGTCGCCGCCCCCGCCGGCCTCGATGGCGGCGCGCAGTTTCTCCAGACCTTCTTTCAGAACGCCGACCTCGCCCGAGACGCCGGATATTTTCGCATCGACGTCAGCAACGGCCGCTGCAGCAGCCTCGGCCGCCGCTGCGCGAGCAGCATCGGCGGCAGATTGCATCTCGCCCTTCATCGCGGCGATGTCGTCTCTGAGCGCGGCGAGTTCCCCACTTGCAACGTCACCTGAACCTGGCAGGAAGCCCGCGCCTGACAAAACGGCATTGCCGCCAATCGCCAGAATACCGCCGACAAGCCCGGCGGCGACGAGCGCTGTTGTCGAAACGCGTTGCCTGCGCGCGACAGGCCGGTCGCGCGCGGCTGTTTTGCCAATGTCGGCGGCGGGCTCGTCAGTTCCGGCGCTCTCATCACCTCCGGGCTCGCCGTTCAGATCCTGCCCGGCCTTGTCGTCTGTGTCTGCGGCGGCCGCATTCTCTCCACTCTGAGCAGAGCCCGCTTCTTCCGCCTGGGTTTCGACGCCGGCAGCCGCGGCTGCCGGTTTCTCCTCCTCAGCGACTTTTTCGGCTTCGAGATCGATCGTCATCGGCTGTTTTGCAGATTTCGAGTGCCTAGTGCGCGGCGTCTTCACCATGTCAGGCTCCGGCTTGGACGGTCAGTTGATACCGCAATCTCAGAGTTGCGGGTGCAGTCCGTGTCCTAGCACATTCATCCACATGACCAAGAGCCGTTTGGCCGCGGGAACATATTTAGCGCTCCAGCAAACTCAGGAGCGACCGCTCATTTGGCTCTGCTGCGACAAAAATTTTTGGGCCATTCAAGTTCGTGAATTCCGCGGCAACGCGATCAGATAAACAGTAAATACCTGCTTTTGCTAGCTTTTTTCTTGCATCACTGGTGTCGAACAAGTCGCGGACCTGCCGGGCGGCAACGACTGAATAGGCCAAAACCCCATCAATCGGATTACCGGACAGGGTTTCGGAAATAAAGTCAGGTGTATAACTGAATTGTATCGTATCATACACTTCGATGGCGAAAAGTTCTATGTCTCTCGCCTTCAGATCAGCTTGCAGGGCCGGCATGCGCACGCGGCCGCAGGCATAAGCCAACCGTTCGCCGGGTTCATGGATTTCGGCAAGGCGAGCGGCGAGTTCGTGCGTGTCGGCCGCCACGGTGCGGACATCGAACCCGGCATCCGCCGCCTGCCGGGCGGTATGTTCGCCGACGACGTGGCAGGGCAGCTCGGAAAGGCGTCTGTGCAGCGCGACCGGCATGCAGTTGATGGCGTTCTCGCTGGTGATGACGACGCCCAGAAAGCCTAGCGTGGCCGGTATCGGGTTTGGCCGCATTGGCACGATCCGGCTCAACGGCAGCAGTACCGGGTCGTGACCCAGTTCACGCAGGCGCGCAGCGGTTCGTTCCGCGCCCGATTGGTGCCGCGTCACCAGGATGCGCATTGTCAGCTCCAGCTATCGAAAAATCCGGTTCCGGCCTTCGCTCGCACGGCCTCACCAGCTTTCCTGCCGACTGCGGCTGCTTCCTCCGTCTTGCCCTCGCCGGAAATACGGTGCGACGTGCTGCCGTCAGGCGTCAGTATCATGCCGTCGAAGCCGATCCTGCCGCCATCGACGCGGGCAAGGCCGGCAATCGGCGTGCGGCATGACCCATCAAGCGCGGCAAGAAACGCCCGTTCGCAGGCAAGCGCGGCAGCGGTTTCCCGATGGTTGATCGGATCCAGGATTGCCGAGATACGGCCGTCACCAGCCCGATGCTCGATGCAGATCGCGCCCTGTCCCGGCGCCGGCGGAAAATCGGTCGTGTCGAGAAGCTGCGTGATTACCCCGGTCATGCCGAGCCGTATCAATCCTGCATGCGCCAGCAATGTGGCGGCGGCAACGCCTTCCTCGAGTTTTCGCAGGCGGGTCTGGACGTTGCCCCGGAATGCGATGACCTTCAGATCGGGGCGTTTGCGCCGGATGAGAGCCTGGCGGCGCAGTGACGACGAACCCACCGTCGCGCCCTCCGGAAGCGCCGCGATCGACGGCGCGGCACTGGCGATGAATGCGTCACGCACATCCTCGCGCTGCAGATAGCACGACAGTTCCAGCCGCTCGGGCAATATGGTGGGCATATCCTTGGCGGAGTGAACCGCAATGTCGACGCGGCCGTCCAGAAGCGCCTCCTCGATCTCCTTGGTGAAAAGGCCCTTTCCGCCGACTTCCGACAGCGGGCGGTTTTGAATACGATCGCCGCTTGTCGAAATGACAACGATTTCATACGCTTCCTGGGGTAGCCCGTGAGCGGCCATCAGCCGCTCCCGGGTCTCGGCGGCCTGGGTCAGAGCGAGCGGGCTGCCGCGCGTACCGATCCGCAAGACTTCTGTTTGCATTGCCGGGTGTCCGTGATAACTCCCGGTTGTCCTAATAAGAAAACGACGAAACAGCAATCCGGTCATGAACCAGTCGGCGGACGAAATTTGCGTCCTGGGCATTGAAACAAGCTGCGACGAGACGGCGGCGGCGGTGCTTGTGCACCGGCGGCAAACCGATCGCGCCGAGATACTGTCGAACACCGTCTTCAGCCAGGTTGCCGAGCATGCGGCATTCGGCGGCGTGGTGCCCGAGATCGCGGCGCGTTCCCATGTCGAGAAACTCGACGGCATCATCGCCAGGGCGCTGGATGAGGCGGCGGTGCGATTGTCCGATGTCGACGCCGTTGCGGTTACCGCCGGCCCGGGTCTGATCGGCGGGCTGATTGCAGGAATGATGGAGGCGAAGGCGATCGCTGCCGCACTCGGCAAACCCCTCTACGCGATCAATCACCTGGAAGGTCATGCGCTTACCGCGCGGCTCACCGACGGCATCGCCTTTCCATATCTGATGCTGCTGGTTTCCGGTGGGCATACCCAGATCATCTCCGTCGACGGCGTCGGCCGCTACCGGCGCTATGCGACGACCATCGACGATGCGCTCGGCGAGGCATTCGACAAGACCGCCAAGCTGCTCGGCCTGCCGCATCCCGGCGGGCCAAGCGTCGAGAAGGCTGCGGCCACAGGCGATCCGTCACGCTTTTCCTTTCCCCGGCCGCTCAAGGGTGAGGACAGGCCGGATTTTTCCTTCTCCGGACTGAAAACGGCGGTGCGTCAGGCGGCAAATGAAATTGCGCCTTTGACCGACACCGATGTCGCCGATATCTGCGCATCATTCCAGAAGGCCGTCGCCGACACGCTTGTAGACCGAATTTCGCGCAGCCTCGCCCGGTTTCGCGGCGAGCATCCGGAGCTTGCCGGGCCGGTACTGGTGGCTGCCGGCGGCGTCGCCGCCAATGAAACGATTCGCAAAGCCCTGGAAACGGTTTGCGCGCAAAGCGGATTCGAATTTGTCGCGCCGCCGCTTTCGCTTTGTTCCGACAATGCCGCGATGATCGCCTACGCAGCCATCGAGAGAATCCGGGCCGGTATCGGGGCGGGCGATACCATGGCAGCCACACCAAGACCGCGCTGGCCGCTTGACGAACTGGCCGATCCGGCAATCGGATCGGGCAAGCGCGGGGTGAAAGCATGAGCAATCGGGTTCCGGAACGCGGCAGGATCGCGATTATCGGAGGCGGAGCCTGGGGGACTGCATTGGCTCACAGCGAGTGCCTCGCCGGCAATGACACCGTGCTGTGGGCACGCGACGAATTAGTCGTCGAAGGAATCAATTCGTCGCGCGAGAACAACCGGTATCTGCCGGGCATAATGCTCGCCCGCGGACTTCGCGCCACCACGTCGCTCAGCGAAGCTCTCGCCGGCGCAGATTGCGTCCTGGCCGCCATTCCGGCCCAGTCGCTTCGGCAAGTGCTCGAGACGGCCGCGCCCGAGATCACGCAGCAGGCGCCGCTGGTACTCTGCGCAAAGGGCATCGAACGCGGCACCGGCAAACTGCCATCCGAAGTGGCCGCGGAGGTTCTTGCCGGCATCCGGGTCGGCGCACTCTCCGGACCGAGTTTTGCGACGGATGTCGCGCGCGGCCTGCCGACCGCGGTCACGGTGGCGGCAGATGATGGCGAGCTGGCGCAGGGCCTGTCGGTCCTACTGTCCTCGCAAACGCTGCGCTGCTATTCCAGCGACGATCTGCTCGGGGTCGAGATCGGCGGCGCGCTAAAGAACGTACTGGCCATCGCCGCCGGCATCGTCGCCGGCGCGGGGCTCGGCGCCAGCGCGCAGGCGGCGCTCACCACACGCGGCTTCGTCGAATTGCGCCGCATCGGAGCGGCATTCGGCGCCCGGCCCGAAACGCTGATGGGCCTCTCCGGTCTGGGCGATCTCATTCTTACCTGCGGCTCGGCACAATCTCGAAATTTCGCCTACGGCATGGCGCTCGGGCGCAATGAACCTGTCGAGGGGTTGCCGCTGGCGGAGGGCGTGGCGACTGCCGGCATTGCCGCGAGGCTGGTAGCGGAGCGAGGCATCGAGGCGCCGGTCATCGCCGCGGTTGGCGCGCTACTTGACGGATCGCTGAAGATCGGTGATGCGGTCTCCGGCTTGATGAACCGGCCGCTGAAACCGGAATCGTCATGATATCCCCTTATCGGAATGCAGGAGGCGGCAATGGCCTATTGGCTATTTAAATCGGAACCGGATGCCTGGTCCTGGGACCAGCAGAAGGCCAAAGGCAAGGCCGGCCAGGAATGGGACGGCGTGCGCAACTATCAGGCGCGCAACAACATGCGCGCCATGAAGATCGGCGATCGCGGCTTCTTCTATCACTCCAACCAGGGTCTAGAAATCGTCGGCATTGTCGAGGTCTCGGCACTCGCCCATCCGGATTCGACAACCGATGACGAACGCTGGGAATGCGTCGATATCCGCGCTGTCGAAGACCTGCCGAAACCGGTTTCGCTGCCCGACATCAAGGCCAATGAAGAACTTTCGGACATGGTGCTGGTCAACAATTCGCGCCTGTCGGTGCAACCGGTGACCGAAGCCGAATGGAAGGAAATCTGCCGCATGGGCGGATTGAAAGGCTGAGATGATCCGGCCGGCCGGCAAGATGTCAGCCAGAACCGATCCGGCCGAATTCATCCGCGCCAACACCTCCGTATTCACGCCGCCGCATGTGCCGGAGATCCGGCTGCATCTGGCAAGCGAGCTCAACCCGATCTGGCGCAAGACCGAGGAGGAACTGCAGGAGATCGGCGTGGCGCCGCCGTTCTGGGCATTCGCCTGGGCCGGCGGGCAGGGCCTGGCGCGCCATATCCTCGATCATCCGGAGCTGGTGGCCGGCCGTACGGTTCTGGATTTCGCCTGCGGATCGGGGCTTGTCGGCATCTCCGCGGCAAAAGCCGGCGCAAGGGCCGTAACGTGCGCGGACATCGACGAATTCTGCCGGACCGCGGTGATGCTCAATGCCGGCGAAAACGGGGTGGAGCTCGCGTTCAGCGCATCCGATCCCGTTGGCAATCCGGTCGGCCAGGATGTGGTGCTGGCGGGGGACGTCTTTTACGATCGCGCGCTGGCCGAACGCCTGGTGCCATGGTTCGCGGAACTCGCGGGTTCGGGCAAGATGGTCCTCGTCGGTGATCCAGGCCGGTCCTATCTTCCCGTGGAGCGTCTGACGCAACTGGCGGTCTATCACGTATCGACCACGCGCGAGCTGGAGGATGCGGAAGTCAAGCGCACAACGGTCTGGCAATTTTCTTGACGGCTGCGGCACCGGCGATACTCTGCCCGGCGGCGGAAATTCGACAGAGGAGATTCCGATGAACTTTGCAGGGATCAGCTATCTGGCGGTTTTGATCGCGGCGATTGCCGCATTCGTATTCGGATCGGTCTATTACGGCGTGCTCGGCAAGCCTTGGATGAAGGCCGCCCGCATCGATCCTGCTTCTGCAAAGATGTCACCGGTATTGTTGGTCACCAGTTTCGCTTGCGAACTGGTCATGGCCTGGGTGATGGCCGGCGTCATCGGCCATCTTGGCGCCGGCCAGGTGACATTGTGGAACGGCATCGTCTCGGGCTTTTTTGTTTGGCTCGGATTTTTGGCGACAACGGTGGCGGTCAACCAGCGCTATCAGGGCTTCGGCTGGGATCTGACGTTGATAGACTCCGGTCACTGGCTCGGCGTTGCAATTGTCATGGGCGCGGTGATTGGCTGGTGGGGCGTTTAGAGCGGTTCATCTTCAGATGGAAGCGGTTTGATGGCGGGGATTTCGTGTCCCGGCCAGGAGCGGAAAGCGACGCGGCGCGAGCACTGATAGCTTTTCGCGACGCCAACCCCGGGGCGCGAAAGACCAAGTTAAAACGATTCCAGCTAGAGATGAACCGCTCTAGAGCAAAGCTCCCAGAACCGCCCGCCGCCAAACGAGAACGTTCGGCGACGGACGGTTCCGGCCCCCCCTTAGCCGGTCAACAGTTGCGGCAGCCACAGCGTCAGCACCGGAAACAGCAGCAACAGCGTTACTCGCAAAATCTCAGCTCCGAAAAAGGGCATGACGCCCCTGAAAGTATCCTTCATCGGCACTCCCTCCGCCAACGCCGAAATCACGAAGACATTCATGCCGACCGGCGGGGTTATGAGGCCAAGTTCGACCACAATCAGCGCCAGAATGCCGAACCAGATTTTCAGGTCCTCTGTAGACATGCCGAATCCGGAGCCTTCGGCTGGCATGTAAAGGCCGCCGTTGAGCTCGATCAGCACGGGCCAGAAAAATGGTATCACCAGCAGGATCATGCTGAGACTGTCCATCAGGCAGCCAAGCAGGATAAGCGCGGCAAGCAGGATGACCATCACCGTCATCGGCGCCAGCCCCGAACCGGCAATCCATTCGGCGGCCACCTGCGGCAGGCCGATGCGGCTCATGAAGATTTTCATCAGTTCGGCGCCCAGCAGGATGAGATAGATCATCCCTGTCGTTGCAGCCGTATCCTTGAGCGAATCGATCATTTCGGGAGTCTTGATCGTCCGCTTGAACGCGCCGTAGATCCAGACCAGCGCGACTCCAACCGCCGCGGCGGGTGTGGGGTTGAAGAACCCGCCATAGATGCCGCCGAGTACCAGGCCGAAAATGATGGCGACGGGAATGACGCCAATCGTTGCGGCACGGAACTCGGCGGCATCGACGCCTTCGTGGCGCGGAGCCGACTCCGGACGGATCGCCACGTAGATGGCGATGGTCAGGATAAACAGGATCACTGCAAGGATGCCGGGTATCATCGCCGCGGCGAACATCGTGACGATATTGGCCTCCACGATGATCGCGTAAATGATCAGCACCACGGAGGGCGGGATCAGGATCCCGAGCACGCCGCCTGCCGCCAGGGAGCCGGTCGCCAGCGCGCCCGAATAGTTGTAGCGTCTGAGTTCAGGAAGGGCGACCTTGCCCATCGTCGAAGCTGTGGCGAGCGAGGAGCCGCAAACGGCCCCGAAGCCGGCGCAACCGGCGATCGCCGCCATTGCTGTGCCGCCACGCATCCAGCCGAGCCATGCATTGGCGCAGCGAAACAGCGCCTGGCTCAGCCCGGCCCGCGAGGCCAGCGAACCCATGAGCACGAACATCGGCACAACTGAAAGCCCGTAGTTAGAAAACACGCCCCAGCCAAGGGTCTTCAACTGGCTCATCAACAGCACCGGACCGTTGACGATCATGATGCCGACGCCGCCGACGAGTATCATCGAATAGGCGATCGGAATCCTGATGGCGATCAGCGCGACGAGAATGGCGAGGCTCAGCACCCCGAGCGATATGGGATCCATAGCGCTACCGTCCGGCCATCGTACGAATCGAATCGAGCAGTGATGCAAGGCTGGCGACGACGAGAAGCGCCAACGACAGAAGACAGCCGGCGTAGCCCCACCACAGCGGAATGAGCAAAATCGCTGTCGTGGAATCGTACGTTTTCTGATCCAGCATTCCCTCGTACATCCGCCACAGCATCAAGGCGCCGAATCCCATCGCCACGATCGCGCCGAGCATGGCAAACAGCGCAAGCCAGAAGCGCGACGCGCCCGCGGTGAATATGTCCGCAGTCACGTTCAGGCCGGCGATCTGGCAGTAGGGCAGAAACGAAAACGCCGCGATGGCGACGCCCAGTTCCGTCAGTTCGAAATCACCGGGCAAGGCAGTGTTGATGGTCGCGGCGCCAAGCACCGAGATCACATTGATGATGATGACCGCCAAAAGCACAAAACCGCCGAGAACGGCCCAGGCTGTGCATATGCGAAGGACGAGGCTGTAAAGCCCCGTCCCGGAGTGCTGTGCCTCGTCCATCTCACATATTGGAGTTCTTGGAGATGAGCTCCTTGGCCCGGTTCACGAGGCCCGCACCGTCGATACCTTTGGCGTCGACCTCTTCGATCCAGCGCTGCTGAACCGGTTCCAGCGCATCGAGAAACGCCTTTGTTTCCTCTTCCGACCACACGAGATGGGTTTTGCCTGCATCCGTCGCCATCTTGATGCCGAAATCGTCACCGGCGCGCCAGACCTCGGCCACCTTGCCCCACCAGTCACGGCCGGAAGCATCGCGGAAAGCCTTCTTGATGTCGTCAGGCAAGCCATCCCAGCGCGCCTGGTTCATCGATACCTGGAAGGTCGTGGTGCCAAGCCGCGTCATGTCGTGACCCTCGATGAAGTAGTTGATCTGGTTCTGCAGCTTGAGCGGCGGAATGATTTCCCAGGGCAGCAGCGTTGCGTCGACCACCTTCTTCGACAACGCGTTCGGCACTTCGGGCACCGGCATGGCAATCGGCGAAGCGCCCAGCGCCTCGATCACCCAGGCGCCGGTACGCGTCGGAATGCGTATCTTCATGCCGGAGAGCTCGGCGGGGCTGTGCACCTCCTTGTCGACGGTCATCAAAGCCTGTCCGGCATGCACATGCAGCCACAGGACCTCAAGGCCCTTGTAGTCTTCCTTCAACGTGTCCTCGAACATGTCATACATGGCGAGATTGGCGGCCTTGATATCGTTCAGATAAACGCCCGGAAGCTCGAATACCTCGGTGCGAGGGAACTGCCCCGGCGTGTAGCCGTTCACCGTCCAGACAATGTCGACCACGCCGTCGCGGGCCTGCTGCACCAGTTCGGGCGGCGTGCCGCCAAGCGTCATTGCCGGGAATATCTCGATCTTGACCCGGCCGCCCGAGTTTTCCTCGACAGCCTTGACCCAGGGTTCCAGCATGTTGCGCTGCGCCGGAGATTGCGCGCCAAGAAGGTGATGCAACTTGAAAGTGAACTCCTGGGCGTGTGCAGCAATGCCCATCGCCGCCACGGCGCCCGCCGCCAGCGCGGCGGTTATCAGTCGTCTAAACATTTCTCTCTCCCTTTGATGTTGATCGGTTTTTTGGCTATCCGGTTCTCCGAAGCATCGATGCGCCGGGTATCTGGTCCAGAGTATGCTGGTCATTGAAGGCTTCGCGCAAGTACCGTTGGGCAAGGCGGGCGTGTTCGCGTGTCAATGCCTCTACCCTGCCGCCCTCGCCGGCGCTGAGCGCTTCCAGAATGCAGTGATGGTGGTCCTGGGCTATGAGCAGGATCGTCCATGCCTGGGGCATTTGCGTCTGTATCTGGATGAAGCCGCTCGGCGACGCAAAGGGATGGGCGTTTGCCCTTTCGATTTGCTGGAAGACCACCGGCGATCCGGACAGTTCGGCAAGCTGGCGATGAAACATTTCATTGAGCGGCGCAAACTCTGAATAGGCTGAATCCCCCGATTTCCGCCGATTCAGCAACCGGTCGATCCGGTTTTGGGTTTCGCGGATGGCGGCAAGGTCCGCATCACCGGGCCGGCGTTCAGCGGCCAGCCGCGCCGCGAGGCCCTCCATCGCACCGCGTACCTCGATCGCCGCAAAAGCATCATCAATGCTGAACTGGCGCGCTGCATAACCGCCATTGGGCAGCGCTTCGAGAAATCCTTCCCCCTCCAGCTTGACGAGCGCAGTACGCAATGGCGTGCGCGAGACCCCGATCCGGTCGACCATGGCCAGTTCGGATACCCTTTCGCCGGGAAGGAGTTCGCCGCTCAACACGAGCTCCCTCAGCGCAAGCAATGCGCGAACGGTCTGGTTTTGAACTTTGTCGGTATCGCCCAGCATCGTCACTTATGTATACAGTTCGCCCGCATTGGTTTCATTGAACAGCAGTTTGTCGTCAAAACCCAACAGTTTTTTTCGTGGTTTACGCCGTGCTATCGACGATCTAGCCCATTCATGTATACAATTTTCCGAATTTCAAGAGAATGCAGGTTAAAATCATGATGGAAATGCCACCTTTTCGCGCAGACCATGTCGGCAGCCTTTTGCGGCCGCAATCGATCGTGAGGGCGCGAAAGGCGCACTTCGAAGAGGGAAGCCTTTCGGCCGCCGAGCTAAAGGTGGTGGAAGACAAGGCAATTCCGGACCTGATTGCCATGCAGGAGGAAGTCGGGCTGAAAGCAGTCACCGACGGGGAGGCCAGGCGGTCGTTCTGGCACTATGATTTCATGGGACTGCTTACCGGCTTCGACCTTGTCGAACGCGAGGAGGGCGTCCAGTTCGCCGGCGTCAAGCTGCGTCCGATATTTCCGACGATCTCGGGCAAACTCGATTTCCCCGACGACCATCCAATGCTCGAGCACTACAAATTCGTTGCAAGCCATACAAAGGTCACGCCGAAAATCTCCATCCCCGGCCCGAGCTGCTGTCATTTCCGCACGGCGCCGTCTGACATCGCGCCGCCAGAATACAAGGATGCCGACGTGCTGTTCGCCGACATCGCGGCGACCTACAGCAAGGCGGTGGCGAAATTCTACGAGGCGGGATGCCGCTATCTGCAGATGGACGACATCTTTTTCGCCTATCTCTGCGATCCCAAACACCGCGCCGACAAGCAGGCGCAAGGCCAGGACCCCGACTGGCTCATCGACCGCTACGCCTGGATGATGCACGAGGCGATCAAGGACCGGCCGGCCGACATGGTGATCGGCATGCATATGTGCCGCGGCAATTTCAAATCCACTCACGCGGCCGAGGGCGCCTACGATCCGGCCGCCGATGCGGTGTTCAACAAGACCGGGGTCGACATCTTCTTCATGGAATACGATACCGAGCGCGCCGGCGGTTTGCAGCCGCTGTCGCTGCTGGCAAAGGGAAAACAGCGCGTGTTGCCGGGCTTCATCACCACCAAGACCGGCCAGATGGAAACCATCGACGATCTGAAGGCCAAGTTCGAACAGGCTTCGAAATACGCCGACATCGATCAGCTTGGCATCGCGCCGCAATGCGGCTTCGCCTCGACGGAGGAGGGAAACGCGATCAGCTATGACGACCAGCGCCGCAAGCTGGAACTGGTGGTCCGGACGGCGGAGGCGATATGGGGCGGGGTTTGATCGGATAGCGGGCACCAGGCGCGCGCCCCTGCGATTTCGTACCTGCGCTGCTGGTTTATCCGAAGCCGAAGGTTGCGATCACCGGCACGTGGTCGGACGGCCTGTCCCAGCCTCGCGCCTCGCGCAACACCTCGATTGACCTCAGGTCGCCGGCGATGTTGTCGGACGACCAGACATGGTCGAGCCTGCGGCCGCGGTCGGATTCCTCCCAGTCGCGGGCGCGGTAGCTCCACCAGGTAAAAATCCTTTCGGGCGGCGGCGTGTGCAGGCGCATCAGATCGGCCCAGCCGCCGGAAACTCGCAAATCTTCCAGCGTTTCGGTCTCCACCGGCGTGTGGCTGACGACGTTGAGAAGCTGTTTGTGCGACCAGACGTCTTCTTCCAGCGGCGCGATGTTGAGATCGCCGACGAGCACGGAAGCAAGTTTGTTTGTCCCTTCGGCCCGCACTGCCCGCATTTCCTCGAGAAAGTCGAGCTTGTGGCGAAACTTCGGGTTCCGGTCGACATCCGGTTCGTCGCCGCCGGCGGGAACATAGAAATTGTGCAGCAGAAGGGTCCTGCCTTCCGTGTCGACCTCGACCGACAGATGCCTGGTATCGCCCTTGCCGCAGAACTCGCGCCGCTCTACCGGCCGGATGGGCAGGCGCGAAATGGTCGCAACGCCATTGTAGCCCTTCTCGCCATGTATCGCGATATGGCCGTAGCCGAGCGCCCGCAGCGGCTCGAAGGGAAACAGTTCATCGGGGCATTTGGTTTCCTGCAGGCAAAGCACATCAGGCCGGTGCCTGGAAAGAAACCGCTCGACCAGAGGCATGCGCAGACGAACGGAATTGATGTTCCAGGTGGCAATCGAAAACGGCATGGAAACTTCCGGAAATATTTCTGAACGGAAAATCTGGCAGGCGGGGCCAGCTTGCGCAAGCGTACAAAAGGCAAAGGCCGCCATTGCGGCGGCCTTCCACAACAAATGACCCTTCGCTACTTGGTCGATCTGCGGCTGTTGGTTTCCGCCACCTTGCGATAGTCGATCTCGAAAATCTTCGGATCGAAAGTCACGCCCTGCTGGACGTTGAATATCATCACGGTCGTATCCTTGCCCTGCGCGTCGCGAATGGTCCATTGGCGCAGTTCGAAGCTTGCCGGGTCGAACATCATGGTGATCGTCGAATCGCCGAAGACGGATTTGTCGGCCAGCGTGATCGTGGTCAGGTCTTCCTCCTCCTGCACCTTCTGTACCCTGTCGCCGGAAATATCGATCTTTTCGTCGAGCAATAGCTTCAGCGGCGTCTTCGACAGCGGATAGAGGTCGGCCGTCTTCAGTTTCCTGTTGCTGATCACCACCGATTGGCCGTCGGAGACAACCCGGTAGGCGGAGGGTTCCTCGTAATTGAAGCGAATGCGGCCGGGCCGCTCGATAAAGAACTTGCCGCCGGTCTGCTCGCCCCGGGGTCCGAACTGGACGAATTCCCCGGTCATCGTCTTGACGTTGGCAAAATGGTCAGCGATCTCCTGCGCCGTCACGGCATGAGCGATGGAACCCGGCAGACCCGGCATCGCGGAAAATGCCGCCATCGCCGCTGCCACTGCCAACGCCGTTGCGGCGCGGCGGACAATTCGCGCAGGCTTGACCAGTTTCTCCATGAAAATACTCCGCTGCTCGGGACGCTCGCGACCGTTCCGTTTCCGGATTTCACCTAAGGTGCGATTAGGGCTCAAGTTAGGCATCTTTCTTCCACTATCCAGATTACAGCCTGTCTTCTTCGGTCGGCACTAGGATTTCGCGCTTTCCGGCGTGGTTGGCCGGGCCGATCACGCCTTCCTCCTCCATGCGCTCGATGATCGAGGCTGCGCGGTTATATCCGATGCCGAGACGGCGCTGGATGTAACTGGTGGAGACCTTGCCGTCGCGCAGCACCACGGCGACCGCCTGGTCGTAGGGATCGTCCGATTCGCCATAGCTGCCCGCGCCTGCGCCGCCGTCCTCGTCAGCGTCATCGTCCTCGGTGATCGCGTCGAGATATTGCGGCACGCCCTGCAGCTTCAGGTGCCGCACGACCTTTTCGACCTCGTCATCGGAAACGAACGGGCCATGCACGCGCTGGATGCGCCCGCCGCCGGCCATGTAGAGCATGTCACCCATGCCGAGCAGTTGTTCGGCGCCCTGTTCTCCCAAGATGGTGCGGCTGTCGATCTTCGACGTAACCTGGAAGGAGATGCGGGTCGGGAAGTTGGCCTTGATCGTGCCGGTGATGACGTCGACCGACGGGCGCTGCGTCGCCATGATGACATGGATGCCGGCTGCGCGCGCCATCTGCGCCAGGCGCTGTACTGCGCCCTCGATATCCTTGCCGGCGACCATCATCAGGTCGGCCATCTCATCGATGATGACGACGATGTAGGGCATCGGCGACAGATCGAGTTCCTCGGTCTCGTAGATGGCTTCGCCGGTCTCGCGGTCAAATCCGGTCTGTACGGTGCGGCTGATACGTTCGCCCTTCTTGGCCGCCTGTTTGACGCGCTGGTTGAAACCGTCGATGTTGCGCACGCCGACCTTCGACATCTTGCGGTAGCGGTCCTCCATCTCGCGCACGGTCCATTTGAGCGCCACCACCGCTTTCTTCGGATCGGTCACCACCGGGGTGAGCAGATGCGGAATGCCGTCATAGACAGACAGTTCCAGCATCTTCGGGTCGATCATGATCAGCCGGCATTCCTCGGGTGTCATGCGGTAGAGCAGCGACAGGATCATTGTGTTGATCGCCACAGACTTGCCGGAACCGGTGGTGCCGGCCACCAGCACGTGGGGCATCTTGGCGAGATCGGCGATCACCGCCTCGCCGTTGATGGTCTTGCCGAGCGCCAGGCCGAGCTTGGCCTTCATGTTCTCGTAATCGCGGCTGGCGAGTATCTCGCGCAGGTAGACCGTCTCGCGGTCGGCATTGGGCAATTCGATGCCGATGGCGTTGCGGCCCGGCACCACGGCAACGCGGCAGGCGATCGCGCTCATCGAGCGGGCGATGTCGTCGGCAAGCCCGATGACGCGCGAGGATTTGATGCCGGGGGCGGGCTCCAGCTCGTAGAGCGTCACCACGGGGCCGGGTCGCACATGGATGATTTCGCCCTTGACGCCAAAATCCTCCAGCACGCCCTCGAGCAGCCGGGCATTCTGTTCGAGCGCATCTTTCGACATCGCGGAACTTTTCGACGCCGCCTTGACCTCGGCCAGAAAATGCAGCGACGGCATCTCGAATTCGTTCGACTTGATCAGCGAGGTCTGCGCTTCGCGGCTCACACGGCTTCCCGGTTTCGGCCGTGGCGCGGGTTGATCGATGCGCGCGCCCGCTTTTGGCGCATGGTCCGACATGCCGTCTCCGACGTCGAGATCGAACGGATCGGCGGGCGCGGATGCGTCGGGAAACGGATCGAAGTCGGGCTCGATGCGACCGCCGGGCGGGCGCAGAACAACGTTCGACAGGTCGCCCTCGTAGTCGTCCTCAAAATCGCCCTTTGGAACGAAACGCCGCGGCGGGGGATTTCGCGATCGGCCGAAGCGCCGGTGAATCAGCCCGCGCAACGAGTAGTACCAGTGGGTCAGCGCGCCCAACAGCAGATGGTCCTTTTCCTCCTCCTCGCCGTCGTCTTCGAGCAACGGGTCTTCGTGGACCTTGACCGGCTCGCGTTCGGGCGCGAAATCCGCGGCCTCGCGCCTGTCGAGGATCGCAGCGCCGAAGCACAGAAGCCAGACCGACGGGGCCAGCAGCAGTGTGCCCAGCACCGCCGACAGCCAACCGGAGGGATATGCTCCCGTTGCAAGCGCGGGGATTTTCAGAACGAGATCGCCAAATACCCCGCCGAGCCCGGATGGCAGCGGCCAGGTGGCCGGCGGAGGAACGCAGGCGATGACCGCAGACAGGAGCACCGCTGAGGCGAACCAGGACGCCGCCCGTTTCAGCTTGCGGTCGATGGCGCGGGCGGAAGCCAGATATGCGCCCCAGAACACGGCCGGCAACAGCGCGATTACCGCTCCTAACCCGAAGAACTGCATGGCGATATCGGCGAACACCGCGCCGGCAAAACCCATGGCATTGGTAACGACATTGCCGGTGGCGTGGCTGAAGCTCGGATCGGCCACGTTCCATGTCGCAAGACTTGCGGTTGCGAAGGCGACGGCCAGAAGCAGGATCACACCGGTCAGGCGCGTCAACTGCCGGCGCACGAATGCCTGCAGGCTGCGTGGCAGATTATCGAGCCCGAATGTTGCCGCTATTCCTGAACGCATACGTTTTTCCCCATGCACAGCCCGGTCGCCGCGGCCACACGGGATGGCGGCGGTCATGAGGGAAAATGTACCGGCGCGATGGTTAAGGCGGCATTAACCATGGGCGGTGGCTGCTCCGCCGCCGGGTATTGCCGCGCAAATGAAAAATGCCCGCACAATCGGCGGGCATTCGGCGTCTCGCGCCGTTATTTTTCATCCGCCGGCAGCGGAAAGGCCGCCGGCGGATAAACTCAAGTATCAGGCGTGATACGCAGCCTCGCCATGCGAAGAGAGATCGAGACCGACGCGTTCCTCTTCCTCGGTGGCGCGGATACCGACCGTTGCCCTGACCGCGAATATCAGGATTGCCGAACCGATGCCTGACCAGAGGAGCGTGACGATCACAGCCTTGATCTGGACAAAGACCTGCGCGCCCATGGTGCCGGCCTCGACAACGTATCCGGTGCCGCCCAGCGAAGGGGCGCAGAGAATTCCGGTCATGATGGCGCCGACGATGCCCCCGATGCCGTGAACGCCGAACACATCAAGGCTGTCGTCATACTTGAACCTGGCCTTCACCGCAGTCACGAAGTAGAAGCAGACCGGCGACACGATCAGGCCTAGCACGATGGCGCCAACCGGACCGGTCGTGCCGCAGGCCGGCGTGATGGCCACCAGACCGGCGATCATGCCCGATGCAGCACCCAGCATGGACGCCTTGCCGCGCACAAGACCTTCGACCACCGACCACGAGACTACTGCCGCGGCCGTGGCGACAAACGTGTTCAGCATTGCCAGCGTCGCGCCGGACGTCGCCTCGAGGTTTGAGCCTGCGTTGAAGCCGAACCAGCCGACCCACAGCATCGCCGCGCCGACCAGCGTCAGCGTCATCGAATGCGGCGCCATGTTGTCCTTGCCGTAGCCGACGCGCGGGCCAAGGATGAGAGCCCAGACCAGTCCGGCCACGCCTGCGTTGATGTGCACGACGGTGCCGCCGGCAAAATCGATCGCGCCCATATTGAATATCAGGCCAGCGCCGTCCCAGACCATGTGGGCGATCGGGAAGTAGACGAAGGTCACCCACAGAATCATGAACAGCATCACGCCGGTGAACTTCACGCGTTCGGCGAAAGCGCCGACGATCAGTGCCGGCGTGATCGCGGCAAAGGTCATCTGGAAGGCGATGAATACATATTCCGGAAGCACGACGCCGTCGGTAAACGTTGCCGCGGTTGAATCGAGCGTCACGCCAGCGAGGAACAGTTTGCCGAGGCCGCCCCAGAACGGGCTGGTGCCGCCGCCGAAGGCAAACGAGTAACCCCAGAAAACCCAGATAATCATCACCACCGAGGTTGTCAGGGTGCACTGCATGAGAACGGAAAGCATGTTCTTGGCCCGGACAAGGCCGCCATAGAACAGCGAAAGTCCCGGAACGATCATGAACAGCACCAGAAGTGACGCTGTCATCATCCAGGCGACGTCGCCCTTGTCGATAACGGCCTCCTGTGCGAGAGCCGGCGCGGCGCCGGCTACGAGTAGTGTGGGAGCCGCAAGGGCGGCATTCAACGGTGATTTCAACATTTCGAAAAGTCCCCTTGTGGCCTTAGAGAGCGTCTTGATCAGTCTCGCCGGTGCGGATGTGAACGGCTCGGTCAAGCGCGTAGACGAAGATCTTGCCGTCGCCGATCTGGCCGGTTCGGGCCGCGTTGGTGATAGCCTCGACCACTGCATCGGCAATATCCGATGGCACAGCGACCTCGATCTTGATTTTCGGAAGGAAGCTGACGAGGTACTCCGCGCCACGATAAATCTCGGTATGGCCCTTTTGGCGGCCGTATCCCTTGACTTCGGTTGCGGTAAGCCCGTTGACCCCAAGCGCGGTCAGCGCTTCGCGGACCTCATCCAGCTTGTGCGGTTTGATGATGGCGGAAATGAACTTCATAATTCCTGTCCCTTGGGTTTGCCCGAAACCAGCGGCGCAACGGATCGCGCAACATCGCTCCGGAT
>JBFIBB010000014.1:0-25970 GCA_041582695.1 Rhizobiaceae bacterium | reverse complement strand
CCTGAAGGCCGACGATGTTAACGGCACTGTTATCATCGTCCCGGCCTTCAACTACCCGGCATTCCGCGCTGGCCGGCGCACTTCGCCGATCGACAACGGAAACATGAACAGGACGTTCCCGGGCTCGGCAAGCGGAACGGTAACCCAGAAAATCGCCCATTATTTTCAGACGGTCTTGATACCGATGGCTGACATCGTGCTCGACTTTCACTCCGGCGGCAAAACACTTGATTTCGTGCCGTTTGCCGCCTCGCACGTATTGTCGGACAAGAAACTTGAAGCAGCCTGTACCGAAGCGGTTCGGGCCTTTAACGCCCCCTACAGCGCCACACTTTTGGAGATCGACAATGTCGGCATGTACGACACCGCCGTCGAAGAACAAGGCAAGGTGTTCCTTTCGACCGAACTGGGCGGCGGCGGAACGGCAACAGCCCATTCGATCTCGGTCGCAAAAAAAGGCGTCCGCAATGTCCTGAAGCATGCGGCCATCATGGCCGGTGAACCCGAGGTCGCGCCCAGCGTGGACCTCGACATTTCGTCTTCGGACTGTTTCGTTTTCAGCGAGCATGACGGTTTGATCGAGCCGATGGCCGATCTCGCCCAGATCGTCCGCAAGGGCGAAACCGTCGCGCGCGTTTGGCCGGTCGACAGGACAGGTCTGGCGCCGGTCGAGTACTTCGCGCCAAAGGATGGCATCGTTGCCGGCCGGCATTTCCCCGGACTGGTCAAATCGGGTGACTGCATGGCCGTTGTTGGAACGACTCCGGTCGCAAGCGCCTGAACCCGCGATCGCAAATCCGCGTCTGCGTCAGTCACCCGCTCGGGGTAGCGCTGTCCATTTGCCATTGGCTCGCGACGAGCGCACGCAGGCTTCTATGAACCGCATTCCGTCCAAACCGTCCTTGACCGTCGGGAACAGTACGTCCTTTGGCATCTTCCTGCCCGCCCGCATCGCGCGGATCGCCGCCGCGGCCTCTGTGTAGATGGTCGCAAAACCTTCCAGATATCCTTCCGGGTGGCCGGCGGGAATGCGGGTGACGCGTGCTGCCGCATCATTGGCTCCCGCGCCGCCACGGGTGACAAGCCGTTTCGGTTCGCCGAGCGGGCAATGCCACAGGTAATTCGGATCGGCCTGTACCCATTCCAGCCCTGCCTTCGTACCATACACACGAAGCTTTAACCCGTTTTCGTTGCCCGGCGACACCTGGCTGGCCCAGAGCATGCCCTTGGCCGACGTCGCCTTGCCCTTTGGTTTGAACCGCAACATAACATGCACATTGTCGTCGAGCCCGCGCCCCGAAACGAAAGTGTCGAGGTCGGCCGACAAGGTGTCTGTCTCGAGTCCGGTCACGAAAGTCGCGAGATTCCATGCATGCGTGCCGATGTCGCCGACGCAGCCCCCCAGGCCGGAACGCTGCGGATCGGTGCGCCAGCTAGCCTGCTTCTGGCCGCTGCGCTCGATCGGTTCGGCAAGCCAGTCCTGCGGGTATTCGACCTGTACCACGCGGATGTCGCCAAGCCCGCCACTCGCCACCATCGCGCGGGCCTGCCGGATCATTGGATATCCCGTGTAGTTGTGCGTCAGCACGAACAGACGCCCCGACTGGCCGGCAAGCTTTGCCAGCTTGCGCGCATCGGCAAGAGTCGACGTCAACGGCTTGTCGCAGATCACGTGAATGCCGGCTTTCAGGAATGCCTTTGCCACCGGGAAATGCATGTGGTTCGGCGTCACGATCGAGACGGCTTCAATGCCGTCGGGCCGTTTCGCTTCGGCTTTCGCCATCTCCTCGAAATTGCCGTAACAGCGCTCGGGCGCGAGACCGAGTTCCGCTCCCGAGGCGCGCGACCGCTCCGGGTCCGACGACAAGGCCCCGGCGACAAACTCGTAATGTCCGTCAATGCGCGCGGCAATACGGTGGACAGCTCCAATGAAGGCGCCCTGCCCGCCGCCAACCATGCCAAGCCGGATTGGTGCTGAATTCGATTGATCTCGCGATGCGCTTACCATGATCGTTTTTTCCTAGCTTATTCCCATCATCCGCCGGATTGAATCGCGGTTCGTACTGCCGCCAGCGAAATCGTCAAATGCGGTTTCGGTAACCCGAATAATATGTTTCCTGATGAAAGGAGCGCCTTCCGCCGCCCCGTCTTCGGGATGCTTAAGGCAACACTCCCATTCGAGCACAGCCCAACTGTCGTAGTCGTACTGCGCCAGCTTCGAGAAAATGCCGGCGAAGTCGACCTGGCCGTCGCCAAGCGAACGAAAGCGCCCGGCGCGGTTGATCCAAGGCTGGTACCCCGAATAGACGCCCTGCCTGCCGGTCGGATTGAACTCGGCGTCCTTGACGTGGAAAGCCGAAATGCGCTCGTGATAGATGTCGATGAATTCGAGATAGTCCAGTTGCTGCAATACGAAGTGCGACGGATCGTAGTTTATCGTGCAGCGTTTGTGTCCGCCCAGCCGTTCGAGAAACATCTCAAATGTGATGCCGTCGAACACATCTTCGCCGGGATGAATCTCGTAGCCGACATCGACGCCATTTTCCTCGTACACATCGAGAATCGGCTTCCAGCGCCGCGCTAGTTCGTCGAAGGCTTCCTCCACGAGTCCGGCTGGCCGCTGCGGCCAGGGATACAGATACGGAAAAGCCAGCGCGCCGGTGAATGATACCGTAACATCCAGACCCATGTTGCGAGAGGCCGCAGCGGCAAACTTCACTTGTTCCACAGCCCACTTTTGCCGCGCTGCCGGATTGCCTTGAACCTCCGCCGGCGCAAACGCGTCAAACTGTTCGTCATAGGCAGGATGGACGGCCACAAGCTGGCCCTGCAAATGGGTCGACAGTTCGGTTACGACGACGCCAGCCTCGGCTGCTATTCCGTTCACTTCATCGGCGTAACTCTTCGATTCGGCCGCCTTGCGCAAATCGAACAGCCGCCCGTCCCAACTCGGAATCTGGATGCCGTCGTATCCAAGATCTGCAGCCCATTTCGCAATCGAAGGCAAACTGTTGAACGGCGCCTGATCGCCCGCGAACTGAGCCAGAAAAATTCCCGCGCCTCGCATTGTTTTCGCCACTGCCATCCCTCCGTTATCGCGCCCTGCCGGGCACATAGTTGAAATACGAAAAATCTGCCGCGCATCCTGCACCGCTTGTATCGAAACACAGCATGCCCGCGAATGCGCCGGTGAACGATGCATGCTCGCCGCGCCCGCCCTCGTCGGAGATCACGCTGGCGTCGAGTTGCGGTCCAATCGCCCGCCAGTCCCCTCCGGAATGCCGCCAGAAAAACTGCAACGCCGCTCCATCGACGTTCATTGCCAGGTCAATCGGATTTTCCGGCAGCGGTTCCGGATCAGCGAGCGGAAATGTGAGCCTTCCGTCCGGCCAGTCGCCAGGACAGGAAAGTATCGTCAGGCAGCGGCCCTTGTTTTCGTGCCACGTGATTGCGAGCAGATGAAACTTCTGGCGATTGTAGTAGTGTGTCAGGCCTGCCGCCTGCTGGATGGTTTCGGGATGGAAATCGAGACCGGTTTCCGCGCGAAACGAGTGATGCTCCTGGCGGCGGGCCACCAGCGACTGTTCGAACCAGCTTCCCGGCGACTCGCGCCCGGTAAGCCTGAGCGACGAACCGGTGAATTGGAACAGTCGCTCCGGATATGGCGAGCGCAGCCACTGGAATTCTGCTGGCAAAGGTTCGTTGCCGAAATGGTGTTTCTTGGCCTGGGCGGGTTTCGACTTTGTCGCAGGATCTGGAGCGGGCACTTCGAGTGCCGGCACTTGTCCGCCCTGCTCAAGATAGAGCCAGCCATCATCGCGCCAGACGCATTTCTGGATAGCGGTCTCCCGTCCGAGCGGCGAACGCTTGATCCCGGGCAAAGGCCGCGAACACAGATGAGTGTGATAAACCTGCCCGTCTGGCGTCTCGACGATCTGGCCGTGGCCGGCCCGCTGCAACACGGCGTCCGGCGCGTCCTTCGACGTGATGACGTGCGTTTGCGGATGCAGTTCGTACGGTCCCATGACCGAACGCGATCGCGCCATGGTCACGGCGTGACCATACCCCGTCCCGCCTTCGGCGGTAGTCAGGTAATAAAAACCGTCGCGCTTGAACAGATGCGGTCCTTCGACCAGCCCGTGCGGGCTGCCTTTGAATATGTTCTCCACCGGACCGGACAGCTTTCCGGCGGCTGCATCGAATTCCTGGCACACTATTCCGGCAAATGCCGGATGCTTCGGACTGCCACCGACAGAATCTGATCGGTGGTTCCAAAGCATGTTGAGAAACCATTTGCGCCCGTTGTCATCGTGGAAAAGCGACGGATCGAACCCGGAGGAGTTGGCGTATACCGGCTCGGACCACGGTCCCTCGATCGATGGCGCTGTGACGATATAGTTGTGCGCGTCCTTGAAATTGCCGTCCAGGCGCTTGACATCGGTATAGACGAGCCAGAACAGATCGTCCGCGTATGAAAGGCATGGCGCCCAGATGCCGCAGGAATCCGGGTTTCCGCGCATGTCGAGCTGGGACGCGCGGTTCAGGGGACGGCAGATAAGCTGCCAGTTCGCCAAGTCGCGCGAATGATGTATCTGCACGCCGGGATACCACTCGAATGTTGAGGTGGCGATATAGTAGTCCTCCCCGACCCGGCAGATCGACGGATCCGGGTTGAAGCCCGGGAGGATCGGATTGACGATCATTTTCTGGGAGGCCCTTTTCGTTCGGCCGAAGCAGCCCAGAGGTTGATGTCGGCATCCCGCGCGTGGGTGTCGATTTGCGCTAACTCCTCGTCCGTAAACCCGAGATTGCCGATTGCGCGCACGCAATCGTCTATCTGCTCGGGTCGGCTGGCGCCAATGAGCGCGGTCGTAACGCGCCCGCCGCGCAGAACCCAGGCAAGGGCCATTTGCGCCAGCGTCTGACCACGCGATTTGGCCATCTCGTCAAGCGCGCGGATATTCTCAAGAGTTCGTTCGTTCAGGAAATCCCGCCTGAGCGACTTTCCTTGCGAGGCGCGGCTGTCGTCCGGAACGCCCTTCAGGTACTTGTCTGTCAGCATACCCTGCGCCAGCGGCGAGAAGACGATCGAGCCGATGCCAAGCTCGTCGAGCGTATCCAGAAGCCCGTCTTCTTCGACCCATCGATTGATCATCGAATAGCTGGGCTGGTGAATGAGGCATGGCGTGCCGAGATCTTTCAGGATCGCGACTGCCTCGCGGGTGCGTTTCGAATTGTATGACGAAATCCCCGCATAGAGCGCCCTGCCGGAGCGCACGATGTGGTCGAGCGCCAACAT
The DNA here is from genome assembly GCA_041582695.1 of Rhizobiaceae bacterium. GTDB lineage: Bacteria > Pseudomonadota > Alphaproteobacteria > Rhizobiales > Rhizobiaceae > JAWKWH01. The sequence goes on along the minus strand of JBFIBB010000014.1, from coordinate 20,671 downwards.
CGTTTCTTCCAGCGGAGTGTCGGGATCGAAACGGTGCGAATAGAAGATGTCGACATAGTCGAGCCCCATCCGTTTCAGGCTCTGGTCGCAGCTTGCGACCAGGTACTTGCGGCTTCCCCATTCGCCGTATGGGCCAGGCCACATCCCGTAACCGGCTTTCGATGAAATGATCAGTTCGTCGCGAAAACCGGCAAAATCGGTGCGCAGGATTTCTCCGAAGGCTTCTTCCGCCGCGCCCGGCGGCGGGCCGTAATTGTTTGCCAGATCGAAATGCGTAATCCCGAGATCAAATGCCCGGCGGCACATCGCTCGCTTGCGTTCATGCGGCGTGTCCTCACCGAAATTGTGCCAAAGTCCCAGCGATATCGCGGGCAGCAGCAAGCCGGACCGGCCGCACCGGCGGTATTGCATGTTGTCGTATCGGTCTTCCGCCGGTGAATACATCAGCGCTTACCGGTTCTTACCGGCTTTTCGGACCATCGGTCGAAGCAATGCCCTTGCTTCCCTGATGCCCAGCGCGGCCGGCCGTTCGCATGTGGTGGCTATGGTGACGAATTTTCCGGTTTCGCCGGATTTCAGGATCGACGTCATGACGTCCACTGCATGAAGCGCCAGTTCGAGCGAGCAACGGTGCGGGCGGTTTGCGAGTATGGCGAGCGCCATGTCGGCAAGTCCGGCTGTGCGGTAATTGGCGATCAGGCGTCCCTGACCGTCCTTGCCGTTCGATACTCCGAATGGATGATTGAATGCCGGCAGCTTTTTTACAGGCTTTGCCTGCCACGTCATTCGCAAGTCGCCGCCGAAAAAATTCGGATCCGGCACGTACAGCGTGCCGTTTTCGCCATAGAGCTCCATGTTTGCGTGGCCGTGTGCCCAGACATCCCAACTGGTACCGAGCGTCACCGTCGCGCCATTGGAAAATTCCAGCACCGCGTGGATCGTGGTCGGCGTCTCCACCTTGATCGTATCGCCGGCGCGGGGCTGCGATGAGATCGTGCGAATTGGAGAGGCCATGGATGTGACGGCGCAGACGCGCTTCACCGGTCCGATGAGCTGAATGAGGTTCGTCACGTAGTACGGCCCGAGGTCGAGCATTGGACCGGCGCCCGGTTTGAAGAAGAAGTCGGGATTGGGGTGCCAGTGTTCCATTCCGTGACTGAACACATGAGCGGTTCCGCTGGTGATCTTTCCAACCGCGCCGCTGTCGATCAGGTGCCTTGCCTGCTGATGCGCGCCGCCCAGAAACGTGTCGGGCGCCGAGCCGATTCTGAGACCTCTGCGCGCGGCAAGTCTGGCGAGGTCCTGTCCTTCTTTCAGTGACAGGACGAACGGCTTTTCTGAGTAGATATGCTTTCCCGCACCGAGAGCCGCTTTCGATACCTCGTAATGCGCGGCGGGAATCGTGAGATTGACCACGATGTCGACATCGTCCGAGGCAAGCAGTCCGTCTACCGTTTCGGCTCTGATGCCGAATTCGGAAGCGCGGGCCTTTGCCGCCTTGCTGTCAATGTCGGCGCAGGCCCTGATCTCAATACCCTTGAACATCGGGGCCAGCCGCATGTAGGCGGCTGATATGTTGCCGCAGCCAATGATGCCCACGCCCAGCACTTTCGCCATGGCCTTACTCCCCGAAACCACGAAAAGCTTCGATTGATCGGCGCGCGAAGCGGTGGTCATCGGAGGGTTTGTCGTGCTCCATGATGAACAGCCGTACCGGCGTCGATTTCAAAGCCCGGCAGATGCCTTGCCAGTCCACGGTGCCATGTCCCAAATCGGCCCAACCATCCTCGTCGGCGCATTCTCCTTCGGGCGCGATATCCTTCACATGTACGGCGCTGATGCGTGAACCGTGCCTCTCGATCCATTCGAGCGGGTCGGCGCCGCCGCGAATGATCCAGGCGACATCTGCTTCCCAGGTGAGTTCCGGACCTCCCAAGAATATTACTTCCATCGGAACCGTTCAGTCGCCCTGGCGGCGGAATTCGAAGTCATGGTTGTGCCAGCCATAGGTCAGACCGGCGTTGCGAACAGCATCGCCAGCGCTCTGGACGCGTTTGCCGAATGCCCGCCAGCCCGGCCCGTCTGTCGGCCTCAGATCAGCGGCGATATGCGGGCAGTAGACGGCATACATTCCGGCAGCGGCGGCAATTTCGAGCACTTTTCCGCTGTCGTTTTCCAGCATGTCGAGCGAAAAGTGGCCGGACGGCATGGCAAGCCCCGCCGACTTCAGGCCTGCAGCCAATTCGGCCGGATCGTCATAGACCCCGCCATACCCCTCGACTTGTGTGTACCCCAGCTCCGCCAGCATGTTCAGTGTTGCTGTCAGCGGCGGAAACTGGCGCGAGGAATATAGCTGGTAGGAAACGTCTTTCATGGTCTCTCCGGACGGTTGGCTGCCGAGATAATTCTCAGATTCGCAATTCTGTTTCATTGTCGAAAATCGATGCGTGCGCAGGATCGAATCCGACGATCACTTTGTCGCCCGATTTCAGGCGCGACTGACCGTCGACCCTGAAACGCAGATCGTGCCCCCTGAGGCTGGACCACACCAGCGTGTCGGAACCCATCGGTTCGACGACATCGATCTCGACTTCGTGGCTGAACGGCATCGCTTTGGCCCGCTCACCGCCATGGATATGTTCCGGGCGCACGCCCAATGTTGCGGGGCCGCCAAGCGCCCCGTCGCCACTGAATTCGTAGCCTTTGAGCGGAACCGATATGTCGCCGGACCGGAAAACCGGAGCGCTTGCCGCCTCGATAGTCCCGTCGAGGAAATTGATGCTCGGTGAGCCGATGAACCCGGCGACGTATTTGTTGACTGGCTTGTTGTAGATCGTATGCGGATCGGCAAGTTGCTGGATGCTGCCGCCGCGCATGATCGCGATGCGATCGGCCAACGTTAGCGCCTCGATCTGGTCATGGGTCACGTAAATCATTGTCGTGCCGTCGAGCTGCTTGTGCAGACGTTTGATCTCTACGCGCAACTCCGTGCGCAGTTTCGCGTCCAGGTTCGACAGCGGCTCGTCGAACAGGAACACGTCTACATCGCGGACCAGCGCACGACCGATGGCGACGCGCTGCCGCTGTCCGCCGGAAAGCTGCGCAGGCTTGCGCTCGAGCAATGGCTCGATATGCAGAATCTCGGAGGCGCGCTTGACCCGCTTTTCGATCTCGTCCGCCGGAACGCGGGCATTTTTCAGTCCGAACGACAGGTTTCCGCGCACCGTCATCTGCGGATAGAGCGCATAGGATTGGAAGACCATGCCGATACCGCGATTGCTGGGCTCCTCCCAGGTGACATTGCGTTCATTGATGAATATCTGGCCGCCGGTGACATCGAGCAGCCCGGCTATGCAGTTGAGCAATGTCGACTTTCCGCAGCCGGACGAGCCGAGAAGAACGAGAAATTCACCCTTCTCGATTTCAAGGTTGAGGTTTTGCAGCACTTTCACTTCGCCGAAAGCCAAATCGAGGTTTTTTACGTTGACGCTTCCCATTGGCTATCCCTTCACCGCTCCGGCGGCGATGCCGCGAACGAAGAGTTTCCCCGAAATGAAATAGATGACCAGCGGCACCAGGCCGGTCAGGATCGTTGCAGCCATGTTGACGTTGTATTCTTTTACGCCCTGCACCGAATTGACGATGTTGTTGAGCTGAACCGTCATCGGATAGGTATCTGGTTTGGTGTAGATGACACCGAACAGAAAGTCGTTCCAGATGCCGGTTACCTGCAGGATTATGGCAACGACAAAGATCGGCAGCGACATCGGCACCATGATGCGGAAGTAAATGCCCCAGAAACCGGCGCCATCGACGCGCGCCGCCTTGAACAGTTCTTCCGGTAGAGAAGTAAAGTAATTGCGGAACAGCAGGGTGAGTATCGGCATGCCGAAAATGGAATGGACGATGACCAGCCCTGCCAGGTCGCCATAAAGACCGATTTCCCGCAAGATGATCACGATCGGATACAGCATCACCTGATAGGGAATGAAGGCGCCGAAGATCAGGATGGTGAAGAAGGTGTCCGCGCCCTTGAAGCGCCAGTTGGCGAGCGCGTAGCCGTTGACGGACGCTATCGCTATAGAGACGATCACCGACGGAATGGTGATCGCTACCGAATTCCAGAAGCCACGGCTCAGCCCATCGCAATTGAGTCCCGTGCAGGCCTCGGCCCAAGCCTTGACCCAGGGTTCGAAGGTGATCTCGAGTGGCGGCGCGAAAATGTTGCCGAGCCGGATTTCGGGCATACCCTTCAGCGAGGTAACTATCATTACGTAAAGCGGCAACAGATAGTAAAGCGAGATGACGATAAGCGTGCCGTAAATGAAAATGTTGCGGCGCGAGAATTTTCTTCGCGGTTTCGGGCCGGCTGGCCCGTCGATCAGGGCGACGTTAGCCACGTTTCTTGCTCCCGAACTCGAGATAGGCCCACGGCACGACGACGATTGCCACTGCAAGAAGCATCATTGTCGAGGCAGCGAATCCCTGACCCAGGTTCTGGCCCTGGAACATGTAGTCGTAGACATATTTTGCCGGCACTTCCGAAGCGATTCCGGGTCCGCCGCCGGTCTGGGCGACAACGAGATCGTAGACGCGCACGATGCCGCTGGCGATTATCACCAGCGTGGTGATGAAGACCGGGCGCATCATTGGAATGACGATGAAAAGATAGGTCTTCCACATCGGAATTCCGTCGACGCGCGCCGCCTTCCAGATGTCCTCGTCGATACCGCGAAGGCCGGCGAGCATGAGACACATGATCAGGCCGGTGCCCTGCCACAGGCCGGCGATCAGGATGCCGAAAATGACGATCTCTGCGTTGTAGAGCGGGTCGAAGGTGAACCCGACCCAGCCCATGCCGCGAACCACCGACTGCACGCCGAAATCGGGATTGAGAATCCATTGCCAGGCAAGGCCGGTCACAATGAATGACAGGGCAAAAGGATAGAGCAGGATCGTGCGGAACGTGTTCTCAAACCGGATCTTCTGATCAAGCAGGGCGGCAAGTATGAATCCGATGATCAGGCTCAGCACCAGTGAGCAGATGCCGTAGATAAACAGGTTCTCGATCGAGATGATCCAGCGGTTGGTGGCCCATAGGCGCTCGTACTGGTCCAGACCGACAAAGTTGGCGCGCGGCAGCAGCTTCGAATTTGTGAAAGAATAGGTGATCGTCCATGCAGTGCCGCCGACGAAAACGCAAAGCGCCGTCAGTATCATCGGAATCGCGGCGATTTTCGCCGTCAGGTTCCGGAAAAGTTGATTTGGTCGCTCCGCGGACATCACCGCACCTTTGGCCGTGTTCATTCGGCGACCCTCCCGCCGGCCACATTCGGGCAGCCGGCGGAAAGTGACCGTCTTTTTGGATCAGTCGGCGTTTTTCACAATTTCAACGAACCGCGCCTGAGCAGCTTCGGGCGTGATCGACGTATCGTTGAAGAACTCTACGAACAGGTCGTTGAGCTGATTGTTGGTATCCTCGGTGTTGAGGATGCTCACTGCGGGAAGCGTGTTTCCCTTGGCAAGGATATCCAAGCCCTTTTTCATGCAGTCGTTCGCCGCACTCAGATCAATGTCGCCGCGGATCGGCAACGAACCCTTCTTCAGATTGAAGTTGACCTGGGTGTCCGGCGCAAGAAGGGTTGCCGCGAGCACGTTCTGTGCCTCGGTGATTGCCGGATCGGCGACAACCGGGAAAAAGAAGGCATCGCCAGCTGTATCGATCAGTTCGTTGACGCCAAGGCCAGGCAGGCAGGAGTAATCCTTGCCGGCGACTTCACCCGCCACCTGGAACTCGCCCTGCGCCCAATCACCCATGATCTGGCCGCCGGCCTGGTCGGTGATCACGAGATTGGTTGCCTGGTTCCAGTCCTGGACATTCGAACCTTGCGACATTTCGCGGGCATCTGCCGCAGCCTTGAAGACACGGGCTATCTCCGGTCCGGCAGCGAGTTCGGCATCCTTTTCGCCGTAGAGTTTGACGAGTATGTCAGGACCGGCCAAGCCGACCATCAGTACGTTGAACAGCCCGGTGCTCTGCCAGGGCTGACCGCCCAGTGCCAGTGGAATCTTGCCGGCCGCGCGAAGTTTCGGCCCGGCGGCAACAAACTCATCCCAATTGGTCGGCACCGGAACACCAGCGTCCTCAAACGCCTTGTGGCTCAGCCACAACCACTGCCAAGAATGGATATTGACTGGCGCGCAATAGATCTTGCCGTCCTTTGTGCAGGCGTCCAGCAGCGACGGCGGATTGACGATGTCGCGCCAACCCTCTTTCTCTGCGACTTCGGTCATGTCGCGCAACAAGCCAGCCTCGATCAGTTCTTCGGCCTGACGGCCGTGATTGAACTGAAACGCGCCCATCGGGTCTCCGCCAATGATGCGGCTTACGATGATCGGTCGCGCAGTGCCACCCGAGCCGGCAATTGCGCCATCTACCCATTTGTTGCCGGTCGCGTCGAACGCCTTTGCGAACTCGGCCACGGCGGCAGCTTCGCCGCCTGAAGTCCACCAGTGGGTGACTTCGAGGTCGGTGGCCTGCGCAATGCTTACTGACATGCCAAGGGCGGTCGCCCCCGCAAGGATTTTCCTTAACGATCTCATTCCATTCCTCCCATATTGATCTGCCGGCCGCTTCGATCGTGCATTGTGATTTAACCGGCAATTTGCCATCGGCCTCCAACCGATGTAATCAATTACATTCCGAGAAATGCTCGCTTCGTAATCGATTGCATAAAGCCTGACGCGGATGCCAAAGTGAGTCAAGGATTATTTTGACGCTCAAAATAATAGAGCCAATGCAATAACTTCGAGGCCATGAACCTACCATGCGGGCACCAAGAATAACCGATGTCGCCAAAATGGCCGGTGTTTCAACGGCAACTGTCAGCCGCGCGCTCAACCAGCCCGATTCCGTGGCCGAAACCACCCGGCAATCGGTTGCCGATGCAGTCGCCAAGACCGGATACCGCATCAACATTGCCGCACAAAACCTGAGACGGCAACGCTCCGGCGCGGTCGTCGTCCTTGTCCCGAACCTCGGTAATCCATTCTTTTCGGAAATCCTTTCTGGTGTGGAAGCGACGCTTGCGGCAAAAGGCCTGAGTGTGCTGATTGCCGACACCAAGCATCCGAGCGTTCCCACGGGGCTTGTGATCGAATATCTGCAAAGCAGGCGCGCAGACGGTATCGTTTCGCTCGACGGCAACCTGCCGGACCTCGTATCCGCTTACCCGGGCAGCGGACACGCCTTGCCCCCGATCGTCTATGCCTGCGAATGGAACGATGCGGTAGATTCTCCGAGCATACGTGTCGACAATGCCAAAGGCGCAGCCATGGCCGTGGCCCATCTTGCCAGTCTGGGTCACATCCGTCTCGGCCATATCTGCGGACCAGAGAACAATATACTCACTCGTGAACGGCGCGACGGCTTTGTTGCCGCCCTTCGATCCCGCCACCTCGATGTCAGGCCGGATTGGTTTTTCGCTGGAGATTTCTCGATTGCCAGCGGCCGGCGCGCTGCCGGAGAATGGCTGCGGTTGCGCCAGCGCCCCACAGCCGTATTCTGCGCAAGCGACGAGACCGCATTTGGTTTCATCTCTGGACTGCACGATGCGGCTGTCCGCGTTCCTGAGGACGTCTCTGTTGTCGGCTTCGATGACATCGAGATTGCGCGACATTATATTCCGCCGTTGACGACAATCCGACAGCCTCGCGCCGAGATCGGCGCCGCTGCCGCGAGGAAACTGATCCAAATGGTCGAAGGCGAAAAGACCTCCGAAAACGACAAGATGGAAATCCTGCCTGTTCGCTTGGTTGTCCGGTCATCGACCGCACCCTGCTCCCAAGACTGATATCCGGCGTAGGTGGAGCCGACGCAAACCTGAACGACAAAGGCACTGCGAAGACACAAACTTTAGAAAATGCCACCTAACTATTGATAATAATACATATTTCTAATTCTGGCTCAAACTCAGTACGCGACACGGCGTGCAACGGTGACCGAAGGTAATTGCGCCATTCCGCGGCGGCATGTTTTGACTGCAAGATATTGTGCAATCATCGCAAAATGAAAATTCGGAAGGACGTATTATGATATGGTCCGGCGGTAGTCGATATGGAGTCGGAGGCGGGATTGACTTCAGCGAAGTCTCAAAGGTTCTCGGGTCGCCGGGCGGTCGTCACTGGGGGCGCATCTGGCATCGGCCTCGCCGTTTGCCGGCGGATTGTAGCCGAAGGCGGTTCCGTCATGATCTGGGACCGCGATGCACGGGCGATCGATGCGGCGACCGGTGATTCCGGTGCTATCGACGGCATATCCCTCGACATCACCGACAACGACGCCGTCGAGACGGCTGCGACCGATACCCGGAACCGGCTGGGCGGCATCGATATCCTCGTATGCAGCGCCGGGATCACCGGGCCGAACACCACCACATGGCAATACCCGATTGAAGATTGGCGCCATGTCATTGATGTCAACCTCAACGGATTGTTTTACTGCAACCGCGCCTGCGTTTCGGCGATGCTCGATAGCGGATACGGAAGGATCGTCAACATTGCCTCTATCGCCGGCAAGGAGGGTAATCCGAATGCTTCGGCTTACAGCGCGTCGAAGGCGGCGGTCATCGGCCTGACGAAGTCGTTGGGCAAGGAACTTGCCACGCATTCAATAACAGTCAACTGCATCACCCCGGCAGCGGTCCGCACCCCGATTTTCGATCAGATGACGGAGGAACACATCGCTTTCATGTTATCCAAGATACCGATTGGGCGATTTGGAACAGTCGATGAGGTGACATCCCTGGTTTGCTGGCTGGCAAGCGAGGAATGTTCGTTTACGACCGGAGGAGTGTTCGACGTGTCCGGTGGTCGGGCCACTTACTAGGTGTTTTTGTGATGGCCTCGATCGTCACGATCGCGCAACAGAAAGGCGGTTCCGGAAAGACCACTCTCGCCGCCACCTGCCTGCTGGTACTGGTTGAGGAAGTTGACGGCATCGCCACCACACAGCCCGATGTATAGCGCATCAACGTCATCAGGCAGCGCCGCGATGATCGACCCGAAATCCTTGGTGCCGAGAGGCACCCACTGCCGCTCGGTGATCTTGCCGCCCGCTTTGCAGTATCCCAGCGCAAAGCCGAGGAAGTTGGTACAGGCGAACGAGTAGTCCTCCGCGATCGAGGCAACGGTCTTCCATCCCTTCTCGTTGAACACATACTCGCCAAGTCCTGCGCCCCACTGCGCGCCATCCATTTTGAAGCGGAAGAAGTTTTCCGCCGGATCGACGAATGTCGTCTCCTGGGCGCCGGAGATGCCATTGATGATGGTCACCTGCGGCTGTGTCTTGGCGTAGTCGCGCAAAGCAATGCCTTCGGAACCCGACAGCGGCCCGATCACGATGTCCACCTTGTCCTGTTCGACAAGTTTTCTCACCGCGCGCAGCGCGCTCTCGGGGCTTGCGTCAGTTGCTCCGACGACAACTTCGAGTTCCTTGCCGCCAGCCATGTTGTTGGCTTGTTGAAGGGCGACTTGAAAACCTCGCTGACCGTCCTCGCCAAGAACGGTATACGTTCCTTCCAACGTCGCCATGAATTCGATTTTTATGGAATCGGCCGCCGCGGCGGACGCGACCAACATCGCACCGATTGCAACCGAACCGTACAGAAACTTCTTCATTCTGTTCTCCTCCTGGCCAGCCTGCATGATCTGATGTTGTCACGCATGGCTCCGGAATCGGATGTTATTCGCACACACGCATAGCCTCGATTTCCACAGATGCGTGTTATATCTTTCTGTCTGATTTTTATGTTTAATATCCGTCCGGCATGCCTGCCCTGCCATCTGAATCCATCGAAGCTTTTCGTCAGCTCAAGGTCGCGGCTGAACCGGCGAACCGCTATCGCTGGATACTTCGAAGGACCGCATCGTGCCCGGCAACACCAATGGTCCGCCGTGCCGGCAGGTGGGGTGGCTTCCGGAAGCCCGGAGGTCGCGCAGAAACCGTGTATCAACGCCCACCTTGCGTATCGCCAGGACATTTGCTCAAACGCGCAATCGCAACGAAAATCGCGGGAATCGAGGCCGGCCAGGACCGAACCGGCGTCCGGTAACCCGAAACGAAGGACAAGTCATGATGCGCAACGGGGGTCAACTCCTTGTCGAATGCCTGCTTTCAATGGGTGCAAGCAAGAGCTTTGGCGTGCCTGGAGAAAGTTATCTCGCCGTACTCGATGCGCTTTATGACACCAGCGGTCGCCTGGACTTCGTGCTGTGCCGCAACGAAGGCGGTGCGGCCTTCATGGCGGCCGCCTACGGCAAGCTGATGCGCAGTCCCGGCATCTGTTTCGTGACCCGCGGTCCGGGTGCGACCAATGCATCGATCGGGGTTCATACGGCGCGGCAGGATAGCGCGCCGATGCTGCTTTTCGTCGGCCAAGTCGGCACCGACATGAAGGGTCGCGAAGCCTTCCAGGAACTGGACTATCGTGCGGTCTTCGGCACGATGGCGAAATGGGCGGTCGAGATCGACGCCGTTGAGCGCATCCCGGAAATTCTCGCCCGGGCCTGGAAGGTCGCGACGACCGGGCGGCCCGGTCCGGTGGTCATCGCCCTGCCAGAGGACATGCTGACCGCTCTAACCGACGTGACGCCATTGTCCGGTCCCGCCGAAATTTGCGAACCTGCACCAACGCCCCTTGCGCTGGAAAAAGCGGCGGAGCTGATTTCCGCGGCCGAACGGCCGCTTGTCCTGATTGGTGGCTGTAACTGGACCCGGGCCGGTTCGACAGCCCTGAAATCATTTGCCGAGAAATCGGACATCCCGGTCGTAGCCGCGTTCCGCTATCAGGACCAGTTCGACAATTTCTCTGACGTTTTCTGTGGCGAAGCCGGTGTCGGAATGCCTGCCCATGTGCGCCGTATGATGACCGAAGCCGACATGATCCTGGCGATCAATATCCGTTTCGGCGAGATGACGACCGATGGATATACGCTGCTCTCCGTGCCGGAACCAAAGCAGAAGCTGATCCATGTACACGCTTCCGATGAGGAAATAGGCAAGGTCTACAAACCGCTGCTCGGCATCCAGGCTGGCGCAAACGCATTCGCCGAGGCGCTTCAACCCTTGTCGGGACCATGGGCGAGTTGGCGCGCCAAGGGACGCGAGGACTATGAGGCGAGCTTCCAGGCGCCGGAACAGCCATCCGCCGTCGACATGGTCAAGGTCATGAACCATCTGCGGGCCAGGCTGCCGGAGGACGTTATCCTGACCAACGGAGCCGGAAACTTTACGGTGTGGCCGAACAAATTCTTCAAATTCGGCCCGAAAGCCCGTCTTCTGGCTCCACAATCCGGCGCCATGGGTTACGGTCTGCCGGCGGCTATCGCCGCCAAGGTCGCCTTTCCCGGCCGCACCGTTGTCTGCTTTGCCGGTGACGGCGATTTTCAGATGAACTGCCAGGAACTGGCAACCGCGCTACAGGCAGGCGCACAGCCTATCGTCCTGATTTTGAATAACGGCATTTATGGCACGATCCGGGCCCATCAGGAACGCCATTACCCGGAGCGTGTATCCGGCACGACGATGGCGGCGAATCCGGATTTCGCGGCGCTTGCAAGAGCCTACGGGTTTTATGCGGAGCGCGTGGAGACGACTGGTGAATTCGAGGCAGCATTCGAGCGCGCGCTGTCTTCTGCGACGGGCGCGGTACTCGATCTGAACATCTCGCCCGAAGCACTGACACCGCGTCAGACGCTCACCCAGATCCGTCAGGCGGGGATGGCGGCCAAAGACGTGGCATGACACGACTGAGGCGCATCGAGAATGACAGATTTGGCGATATTTTTCAGTCGCTTGTTTTGTCTTTTTCCGGCAAGCGGAACGGTATGTCGGCTTGCCCTTTGAAATCGCCGTCGATCACATAAGTGAAGCCCGCGCCGGGATCGGTGGCTCGCTGATCATAGGAATAGCCCTGCCATGCCGAAGTCACCAGTAATCTGTCGAGATCACGGCCTACAAAACATGGGCAACTTACCTGCGCGGCGGGAGCCTCGAAAGTCTTCAGTGGCGATCCGTCCGGCGCGAAACCGGTCACCGAGCCTCCACCCCAGGAAGCGTTCCACAATACGCCGTCCGCATCAGTGACCGAACCGTCGAAACTGCCTCCCAGCGGGAGGTCCTTTCCGGTCAGGAATACATCCGGCTCGCCGATCGGAAGGCCCGTCACCGGGTCGAGCTGCACACGCCAGACCGTATTGACTGCGGTATCGGCGAAATATCCGGTGCGACCGTCGGGCGAAAAGCAGATCGAATTGGGGATGGATATCCTGGGAAACAACCGTTTCACTTCGGCTCCGTCGAACCAGTATATGGCGCCCGCCCCTTTCTGGGCTTTCTTTCCCATGGTGCCAAGCCACATCCGGCCGGATGGGTGAACCCTTCCGTCATTCGAGCGGGTGTTCGAGTCGTTCGCTTCGAGCTCGGTAATGCATTCAAGTTGACCGCTATCCCGCTCCCTCACGTAAAACCCGTCTTCCATCGCGAGAAGCTGGCGCCTGTCGTCGACCGACGCGATTGCACTCGCCATTACCGGCAACGCATGAATGGTGGTTTTCCCGGTTTGAAAGTCGTGCTCGAGCAATTTGCGGCCGACGATATCAAGCCACCATACCGCATCTGCAATCCGGTCGTAATGCGGTCCTTCGCCGAGTTCGCAGCGCTCGGCATCAAGCTTTTGCACATTTGCTTCGGCAATGGTCATCGTGACCCCCGCGATTTCTTTCGGTTCTGTGCCCTCTATTTTCCCCACCGCAACGCAAGCACGTCGAGATCGCGGGTGAGTTGCAGCAGTCTTTTGCGCGTTCGCTCCGACATCGGCTTGAGCGGATGACGCACGTGATCGCTGCCGATGACACCGCCCTCCTTCATGACCGTCTTGGCTGCCCGCAAACCGCATTGCCGGTTCTCGTGATTGATCAGCGGCAGGCAGGTTTTCCAGTGTGCAAGCGCATCGGCGTGATTTCCTGTCAGATACTCGGTCACGATTGGTTTGATCTTGTCGGGAAACATGGCAGAGGTCATGGTTCCCGTCGCGCCGGCGTCGAGATCGGCCAGTAGTGTTACCGCTTCCTCACCGTCGAACGGGCCTGTAATGTGCTCTCCGCCCGCTTCGATCAGCGCTGCCAGCTTGTCCGCGGCAAACGGCACTTCGATTTTGAAATAGGATACATTCTCAAGTTCGCGCGCCATTTTGACCAGGAGATCGACCGGAAGCGAAACACCGGACAATGGCGCGTCCTGCACCATTATCGGAATCGAGATAGCGTCGCTCACCGCCTGAAAATGCTCGAAAATGCCCGTCGGTGCGGGCACCAGCCCGACACCGTGATATGGCGGCATCATCATCACCATGGACGCGCCCAATTCCTCGGCGGCCATAGCGCGCCGCACCACGATCTCCGTATAGAAATGGCTAATCGTCACAATAACGGGAACCCGGCCCGCGGCGTGCTCCAGACTGATGCGCATTAATTGTGCCCGCTCTTCGTCGGAAAGCAGGAACTGCTCGGAATAGTTTGCAAGGATGCAGATCGCGTCGACGCCCTGGTCGATCATGCAATCGATCACCCGGCGCATACCGTCTTCGTCAACCCGGCCATCCTGGTGGAACGGGGTCGGAGCAACGGGTAGAATTCCTTTTAGGACCTGTTTCATCTTTCAACCTCCCCGGATATTTTCGTTGCTTTGCTGGCCGTCAGCGCCCGGTCATAGGCGCGGACGATCGTCCGGGCGATCTCGCCCACGACTCGAGCGCTAATGCCCGGCTTGTAGAGTGCCGATCCAATCCCGAAACCGTAAGCTCCGGCTGCCATCCACTCCGCGAAGTTTTCAGGCGACGCCCCGCCGACCACATATATTTCGGTGCTTGCGGGCAATACGGCTTTCAGGGCCTTTAGGCCCTCCGGTCCGGCAAGAGACCCCGGAAACAGCTTCAGCGCACTTGCACCCGCCGTCAGCGCGGCAAAACATTCTGTCGCCGTGAACACGCCGGGCATTGAGGTCAAATTCAGTTTCAGAGTGCGGGAAATGACGGCGGGATCGCAATTCGGAGATACGATGAGCCTTCCACCGGCATTGGCGATCTCGGTGACCTCTTTCGGAGATGTAACCGTACCAGCGCCAATCAACGCCGATTGACCGAACCTGTCTGCAAGCAACGAAATACTTTGCAATGGTTCGGGAGAGTTGAGCGGAACCTCAATAATCAAAATCCCCGCGTCGATTAGGGCAGCACCGATATCTACCACTTCCCGCGGTGTCACACCGCGCAATATCGCTACAATCATGCGGTTCATTTGCGAGTTCCGCCAAGTTCGGACCTGACCGTTCGAAGACCGGTGATTGTCAACGCTTCACCGTCATGGAACTTGAATTCCGCGCCAAGTTCCTCGAGAGCGCGCGCGTAGCGGGCGCCAAGCTTTTTGTCGCCAGCCAGATGCACCTGCCCGCCGCGGGACAGATGCCGTGTCGCCGCCAGTTCAGCACCAATCAGCAATCCGGAAAGCTGCTCGGTGCCCGCACTGCCAATTCTGCTTTCGCCGACGAGATTTGCAGCGCGAATCGAGAAAAGAGCTCCTGTAAGGTCTTGCGGCGCATTGAACGAGGCCCTTACGGCTGCAAGGAACATGTCATCTCCGTTGCCGTTCGTTGCAGGTGCTGTGGAATGGCGCAGGATCGAGTGCTCCCGCAAGACGGCGAACAGTTCGCCGGTCATGAATGTACGGAAACCCGTCACCGCACCGTTTTCGAGTTTCACCCATTTGCTGTGTGTACCCGGCAGGCATACAACGCCGTCCTGCAACCCGAGCGCCACCAATCCGGCAAGTTGTGTTTCCTCGCCGCGCATGACGTCGGGCGGATCGCGCTGCGCCAATCCCGGAATGATTGACACCGAAATCGCCGCTGTTTTCACGGGCACATTTGTGAGCGCTTCGCCCGAAACTGGCGCGCATGGAAGATCACGATAGGCCGCTTCGCGCCAACCCTGCCTGGCGCCGGCCATGCCGCAGACCAGTACCGGGATTTTCTCCGAACTCGCCGAATTGAGCCAGGGATCGATCAATGACAATAGTTGCGGCTCATAATCGCCAGGCGAAAGCTTGCCCATCCCCTGCGAAGACGATGCACTCGCAAGGACTACTCCGTCGGCATCAAACCCCCAGACGCGCAGATTGCTCGTGCCCCAATCGGCGCCTATCCATTCAATTGTTTTGGAGGTTTCGTTGCCGATCATTGTTCAGCTTTATTCATGGAATGGTTCTACGGTAATCCGCTTGCCGAGAAAGAAAGCGTCAGCGACATGGACGAGCGGAGACAGGTCCATTTCGATTGCCTGAGTGCGCACCAGGTCCGCCATTCTTGCGTAGAGGCGCGGATACTCGCCAACCAGCGGGTTGCCCTCCTCCATCCGATCGTCGCGCCAGATTCCGTTAATCGCCAATCTTGCGCCACCGTCGACAAGGCTCATCGTTCCGTCGTCGGTATCGACATCGATCGACCAGATCTGTTCCCCGTCCTGGCGGAAATCGAAATGAGCGGTCACTTCCGCACCATCTGGATGGAAAAAGGCGACGTCGGCGGCAATCGGCGTTTCGCAATTCTCCGGCACGAAAAGCACCGCGCTTGTGACGTGAATCGGAACCGCCAGTATTTTCGTCAGAATGGACAGGGCGTTGATCCCCGGATCGAATACGCCAAGCCCACCAGCCTCCCATATCCAGGTCTGGCCCGGATGCCAGCGACGTACATCCTCTTTCCAGGTGATGGTCAGCTTTCGGAGGTTTTTACCTGCGAGCCAGGCCTTTGCCGCATCCACCTGCGTGGCTTCGCGCGAATGCCAGGTCGCATAGATCGATACGCCGGCCGCCCGCGCCAACCGTTCCAGCGCCTGACATTCGGCGATGCTGGCACCGGGTGGTTTTTCCAGCATGACATGGCGGCGATCTTCGAGCGCCGCTACAGCATATTCGAACCGGGGCACCGGCGGCAGGCAGAGCGAAACGCATTCTATATCTGGGCGTTCGCCCAGCATTGTCGTGATATCGGTATAGTGGTCGATTCCCTCGATGACGCCATGTCGCGAAACGGTTGCCGCCAGTTCCCAATCTCGGGATGCGCGAATGGAGGGTATGTGCTGATCGACTGCTATCTTGCCGATCCCCACCAGCGCGACCTTCATGCTCATCAGTGCGAATCTCTTGCAACGGGAGCGCCACGGCACCCTTTCAGGAAATCCAGATCGGCTCCGGTATCCGCGCCTCCGACATGGGCGCTGTGTAGCCACGCGTAGCCGGAATCGCTGGTAGTTGTTGGTGGCTTCCAACCCGCCAGACGATTTGCCAGTTCGCTCTCACTGATGTCGAGATGCAGCCGCCGCGCCTCGACGTCGAGCTCGATGACATCGCCATTCCGGACAACCGCCAACGGGCCGCCGGCGGCAGCTTCCGGCGAAGTATGCAGTATGACGGTGCCGTATGCGGTGCCAGACATGCGCGCGTCGGAGATGCGGATCATGTCGGTGATGCCCTTCTTCAACACCTTGGGCGGCAGCCCCATGTTCCCGACTTCGGCCATGCCCGGATATCCCTTGGGCCCACAGTTTTTCAGAACCATGATGCAGGTTTCGTCGATGTCGAGCGCATCGTCATTTATCTTGGCCTTGTAGTCGTCGATGTCTTCGAAAACGACCGCCCGCCCGCGATGTTTCATGAGGTGCGGTGAAGCCGCGGACGGTTTGAGAACCGCTCCGTTCGGGGCGAGATTGCCTTTCAGGACCGCAATCCCGCCCTGTTTCGTTAACGCCCTTTCGACCGGAAGAATTACGTCTTCGTTGTGATTGACGACATCCTTGACCTCGTCCCAGATGGAATTTCCCGAAACCGTAAGCGCATCGCGGTGCAGCAACCCGGCCTCGCACAACCGCTTCAGCACCACCGGCAGTCCGCCGGCATAGAAGAACTCCTCCATCAGGTATTTTCCCGACGGCATCAGGTTCACGATGGTCGCTACATCGCGGCCGCATTTGTCCCAGTCATCGAGGGTGAGATCGACACCCACGCGACCTGCGATGGCGAGTAGATGCACAACGGCATTGGTCGAGCCGCCAATTGCTCCATTTATGCGGATCGCATTCTCGAAAGCCCGCCTGGTCATGATGTCGGAAGGTTTCAGATCGTCCTTGACCATCTGGACGATCCGCCGGCCGGAGAGTTGCGCCATCACCCTGCGGCGGCTGTCCACCGCCGGAATGGCAGCGTTGCCCGATAGCGCCATGCCCAGCGCCTCGGCCATAGAAGCCATGGTGGAGGCAGTACCCATCGTGTTGCAGGAACCCGGAGAGCGCGACATCGAGGCTTCCGCTTCCAGGAATTCGGCCGCCGTCATTTCGCCGGCCTTCACCGCTTCCGAAAACTTCCACAGATGAGTGCCCGAACCGACGCGTTCGCCACGGAAATATCCGTTCAGCATCGGTCCTCCAGTGACCACTATCGACGGAAGGTCCGTCGATGCGGCGCCCATCAGCAGGCTCGGCGTGGTCTTGTCGCAGCCCACAAGCAATACGCAACCGTCGATCGGCTGGCCGCGGATCGCTTCTTCGACCGCCATGGCGGCAAGATTGCGAAACATCATCGCTGTTGGCCGGAACGAGCTTTCGGCGGTCGAGAAAACCGGAACCTCCACTGGGAAGCCGCCCGCCTCGTAAATGCCGTGCTTTACCCGCTCGGCCAGGGTGTCGAGATGGGCGTTGCAAGGCGTCAGTTCAGACCAGGTGTTCAGTATGCCGATGACCGGACGGCCATCGAACAGGTCGTGCGGAAAACCCTGATTTTTCATCCAGCCGCGATGGTAGATTTGATCGCGGCCGCTCCCGCCGAACCATTCCTGCGAGCGTAGCTTCCGTGGCCATCCGGCGGGCTTGAATGTCATCTTTCCACCTGCGTCAGTGTCGAGACCGGCCGGCCTCAGCCCTGCTTCTGCTTATTGTAAACGTCGAAGATCACCGCTGCGAGCAGCACCAGCCCCTTGATCATCTGCTGGAAGTCGATGCCGATGCCCATGATCGACATGCCGTTGTTGAGTACGCCCATCAGGAACGCCCCCACTACTGCGCCGATTATCGTACCGACGCCGCCGGACATGGATGCGCCTCCGATGAAAACGGCCGCGATCACATCGAGTTCGAGGGCAAAACCCGCTTTGGGCGTTGCCGTGTTCAGACGGGCAGCAAAAACAAGACCGGCCGCCGCAGCCAGCACACCCATGTTGGTGAATGCCAGAAAGGTAAGCCTCTCGGTTTTGATGCCGGAAAGCTTGGCAGCCTTCTCGTTACCGCCAAGCGCATAGACACGCCTGCCGATGACGGTGCTTTGTGTGATGAACGCGTAGATTACCGTCAGCACGCCCATCGTGATCAGGACGTTCGGCAGCCCCCTGAAAGTCGCCAGCTTGTACATGATGAAAACGATCGCGATGGCAACGATCAGGTTTCTGCCGATGAAGAAGCCGTAGGGCTCGTCGGCAATGCCATAAGCCTTGTTGCGCGCGCGCTGGCGGAATCCGATCCAGAAGATCACTGCAGCGGAAGCAATTCCGGCCAGCAGGGCAAGCGTATTGACCTTGCGGGCGTCGAAAACTCCAGCCAAAAATTCACCAAGACCCTCCGGAAAGATGTCCGGCACAAATCCCGTGGCGATGAATTGGAACTCGCGCGGGAACGGACCGACGGACTGGCCTTCGAGAAGCCACAGCGAAAGTCCGCGAAACACCAGCATGCCGGCTAGCGTCACGATGAATGATGGTATTTTCCAGTATGCAATCCAGTAGCCTTGCGCTGCTCCGATCAACCCGCCCGCGATCAGGCAAAGTACCATCGTTACAATGACGGGAATGTTGTAGTTGACGATCATGACCGCCGCCAAGGCGCCGATGAAACCCATGACCGATCCGACGGACAGGTCGATATTGCCGGACACGATGACGATCAGCATTCCCAGCGCCATGATGACGATATAGCTGTTCTGAAGCAGAAGGTTTGTCACGTTGACCGCGCGCAGGAGCGTGCCGTCGGTGACGATCTGGAAAAATACCATCACCGCGATCAGGGAAAACAACAGTCCGTATTCGCGCAGATGCGACAACAGATACTCGCGCAAACCCTTCGGACCAATCGCCGTACCCGCCAAGTTTTCGTTCTGGGCCAAATCCATTGTCCGCTCTTCCCTAGTCGTTGACGATGAGCGACATGATGCGCTCCTGGCTTGCCTCGCTTGCGGTGAGTTCTCCAACAAGCGCGCCTTCATTCATCACATAGATCCGGTCGCACATTCCAAGCAGTTCCGGCATTTCGGACGATATCATAACCACGCCCTTTCCCTGGCCGGCGAGATCATTGATGATTGTGTAGATTTCATATTTGGCGCCGACATCGATGCCGCGCGTCGGTTCGTCCAGAATGAGTACTTCAGGCGCCGTGAACAGCCACTTGGCCAGCACCACCTTCTGCTGGTTGCCCCCCGAAAGGTTCATCACTTTCTGAAACACCGAAGGCGTGCGCGTGCCCAGCGCTTCCCGGTATTCTTCCGCCACACGGGTTTCCTCGTTGCGATTTAGAATTCCGCCGGATGACACACCATCGAGATTGGCAAGTGTGGTGTTGAACCGGACGGTTTCATCCAGCACGAGGCCAAGTGATTTCCTGTCCTCGGTCACGTATGAAATCCCCGCGGCGATGGCTCGGTCGACAGTGCTGACGTCGATCGGTTTCCCGCTCAGCCTCACCTCGCCGGAAATGTTTCGGCCATAGGACCTGCCGAAAATTGACATGGCCAGTTCCGTTCGCCCGGAGCCCATGAGGCCGGCAATGCCGACAACCTCTCCGGCTCGCACATTGAACGAAGCGTTCTTGATGACCTGGCGATCGGCATGCTCTGGATGCCAGGCATTCCAGTTGTAAACTTCCAGGAGAAGTTCGCCGGGCTTTCGCTGGTGATCGGGAAAGCGATGGGTCATGTCCCGCCCGACCATGTCGCGAACGATCACATCTTCCGACAACCCTTTTCTGGCATCCAGCGTTGAAACCGTCATGCCGTCCCTGATCACCGTTACCGTGTCGGCAACCTGGCGAACCTCGCCAAGCTTGTGGGAGATCATGATGCAGGTTACCCCGTGCGCTTTCAGTTCGCGCATCAGGTCAAGAAGCTTGCGGCTGTCATTTTCCTGCAGGGCCGAAGTCGGCTCGTCCAGAATGAGCAGCTTGACGTCCTTCGACAGGGCCTTGGCAATTTCAACGAGCTGCTGCTTGCCGACACCGATACTGTCTATCCTCGTCGTCGGCGCTTCGCTCAGGCCGACCTTGGCCAGAAGTTTTTCCGTCCTGCGGTTGGTCTCGCGCCAGTCGACGATTCCGTGGCTTCCACGTTCGTTGCCGAGGAAGATGTTTTCGGCGATCGATAGTTGTGGAACGAGCGCCAGCTCCTGATGGATGATGATAATCCCGCTGTTTTCGCTGTCGCGGATATCGCGAAACTCCGCGGGCTTGCCTTCGTAAATGATTTCGCCGTCGTAGCTGCCTGCCGGATAGACGCCGGAAAGCACTTTCATGAGGGTCGACTT
>JBFIBB010000013.1:0-27413 GCA_041582695.1 Rhizobiaceae bacterium | reverse complement strand
TTGCGCGGGTTCCGAAAGCCTTGCCGGATGCTACCTTGCGCTTGAGTTCGGCCATGCGGCCATCGTCGCCGACGCGCGCCACTTCCAGCCCGCCAATTCTGCTGTAGTGGCCCAACTTTTCGTAGAAATCGATGGAATAGAGCGTTGTCCAGCACGACAGGAAATCATGACTGGTCGCATAGCAGAAATCGGAAGCATGCGCCGTCGAGCCGATATCCGTTGGAATCCCCGACTTGTCGAGGCCGACGATGTCGTCCCAACCGCGCTTGATGAGTTGATGCGCGATGCAGGCACCGACGATGCCGCCGAGTCCCACGATGACGACCCTGGCCTTTTCCGGAAACTTTGCCATTCAATGCTTCTCCGACTGCTACAGCGAATAGTCCGCAACGGGGTTCGCTTCCGCAAACCGCGCGCGCCACACAATATTCTGTCGGCCCTCTCCGATTTGGTCCTGTTTGCGACATTGCCGTAACGCGTCCAGAAAACCGGGTGCAACCTTTCGTTAACCATAACAAAACCAATCGGGTGCTAGCGTCAATTCCGACAACGCAAAGCTGTTCCGGAGAGGGTTTTTGAGCCGCGTCAACACGATCGGAAACCAACGGATCGACACTGCGCGCCAGGCACGGCTGCGCGCGGCGCTGGCTACTGCTATCGCGGCGGCGATCCTTGCCATATTGTTGATTTCCTTCGAACCTTTCGCTGCCACCGAGCAAACATTGGAAGAGCCTGCAGGGCCCAACTTCCTGAACCAGATCGGGTTTTCCAGCCTCGGCCTGCTTGCGGTTTGCGGAATGGTGATGCTTGCCGACCGGCGCCGGACGGCGGCTTTGCTGGATATTGCCTGGTTGCCGGTGATCGCCTTCCTGTTGTTCTCGGCCTCAATTGCCGACGATCCGGCGGGTGCCACCCGATCGGTACTGTTCACGTTGTTTGTCGTCGTCGCCTGTGCCGGCGTGCTGGCCATCCCGCACTCGATGGCGCAATTCCGGCGCGCCGCCATTTTTGCCCTGCTGACGGTGCTCGCCATCAGCTATTTCGGAATATTTCTGTTGCCTGACGCAGCCATTCACGGTGCGGGCGGACTGGAAGCGCAACATGAAGGGCTCTGGCGCGGCGCCTTCTCGCACAAGAACGTCGCTGGCCCGGTTATGGCGACTTTACTGTTCTGCGGCATCTACTTCATGCGGTGCGGCCACCGCTGGTCAGGGCTCGCGATCGCCGTTCTTGCCGCGATTTTCGTCATTCAGACCGGATCCAAGACTACCAACGGCATGATCCCTGTCGCGATAGCCGCCGTATTCGCAGGCAGGGTGTTCGGCGTTCGCTGGCTGCCGCCCCTGCTGGTTCTCGCCAGCGTCGCCTTCCTCGCCGTGTTCACGATCGGCACGGTGATCTCGCCTTACTTGGCCGATACGCTGGCCGGGTGGTTGAGCGACCCGACCTACACGGGACGGACAACGCTCTGGCTCTTCGGTTTGGAAAGCATCGCCGAAAGGCCGTGGCTCGGCTATGGCTTTGACAATTTCTGGCTGAAGCCCCTGGTGACCGACTCTTTTTTGCCGTTCGATGCGGACTGGGACTACCGCAATATCGTGAACGGCCACAACAATTACATCGACTTGGCGCTGTTCATGGGCATTCCGATGGCCACGTTCGTCATATACGTTCTCTGCATACGTCCGCTGCTCGACTATCTGCGATGCCGCCCGGCGCCGGAAAACCGCCGTCTCGCCGATTTGTGCCTGATGATCCTTGCCTTTGTGCTGCTCAACTCGTTTCTGGAGAGTTCATGGTTCCGGCGGGCCGATCCGACCTGGGTCATGATGGTGGTTGCGATCCTCGGGTTGCGGCTGAGCGCTTGTTTGCGGATGGATCGGTAACCGTTTGTCAGGCGGAACAGGCCGCGAGCAGTCCTGCCGCCGCAAGCATGTCGGCGCGCCTGAAGGCACGGCGTTCGGCCGCTTCGGCATCCTCCCCCCATTGGGAGATGTTCCAGTCCTCGTCCACATGAGCGGCTTCCCACGCCGCCTCCACATCGATCAGGCCGTTTGCCACGCAGATCGCCAGAAGCGCAGAACCGGTCAGCGATGTCATCGAGTGGATGGCCGCAAGCGCAAGCGGGTTTTCATGCCGCCTTAGCGCAACAGCGATAGCTGCTATCGCCTGCCGCGGCTGTTCTACATGCATCACGCCTTCCGACAAAACAAACTGCGCGCCATAGTGATCGCGCACAATGTCCAGCACCGGATCCCAGGCTTCGGTCTGCAATGCCACCAGTTTGTCCGGCGTCCCGGCGCGATAGCAGATCAGGTCGGAGGACGAAAACCGCAATATGTCCTCGAAGACCGGCTGCGGGTCTGCACCAACCCCGTCGACCGCCGTATTGGCAAGGCGCGTCACCGGCATTTTCGCCGGATCGATTGTGGTTTCCTGGGCTTCGAATTCGGCGGCGATCAGCCCGGCCGCCGCTTCAGTCGGCATTCTGAGCAAGGCCTTTGCGGGCGTTTTTACAATACGGCCGTCCAGAGCGACGCCATATCCGCCGTCATCGAGCGTCATAACCGTTGCATGGCTGTAAAAGCGCTTCGGCAGCGGCGGCCGGGAGTGCTTTCTGGCCAGCGCCTCCGGATCGTATTTCCCAGCCTTTGCAGCGTCATTCAACAAGTCTCGCATGGTTCGAATGACTATTCTTCACCTTCGGATTCGTCAAATCCGAGCAGGTTCCAGCTTTGCACCATGTGAGGCGGCATCGGCGCGGTCACGTCGATCGTTCCGCCGCCTGGATGTGGAATGACGATGCGGCGGGCGTGCAGATGCAGCCGCTTCTGTATTCCGCCCGGGAACTCCCAGTTCTGATCCGCTTCGAAATATTTTGGATCGCCGATGATCGGACAACCTATATGAGCAGCATGGACGCGCAGCTGGTGAGTGCGGCCTGTATGCGGCTCCATTTCAAGCCAGGAAAGGCCGCCTGCCGCCGTATCAATGGTTCGATAGTAGGACACGGCATGGTCGGAATCGGGTTCCCCGTGTCTGGCGACGCGCATCTTGTCGCCGTCTGGCGTTGGCTCTTTCACCAGCCATGACGAGATTTTGCCCTCGCGCTTCTTCGGAACGCCTTTCACGAGCGCCCAGTAGATCTTTTTCGTGTCCCGCTTGCGAAAAGCCTCTGCCAGCCGCATCGCGGCCTGCCTTGTCCGCGCGACCACGAGCACGCCTGACGTGTCGCGGTCCAGCCTGTGCACGAGCCGGGGTTTTTCGCCCTTCTTGTTGCGCCATGCATCCAGCATGCCGTCGATATGGCGGACAACGCCCGAACCGCCCTGTACGGCCAGTCCGGCAGGCTTGTTGAACACGAACACCTTGTCGTCCTCGTAGAGCAATATCTTCGACAGCGCATCACCGTCGGAGGATTCGCGCAGGATTCGTGCGGTGGCCGGTACATCCTTGCGGTCAGTGGCGAGCGGAGGGACACGGACTACCTGTCCCGGTTTCAGCCTCGTATCCGATTTAACCCGCCCGCCGTCGACGCGCACCTGGCCCGAGCGCAACAGCTTTTGCAGCGGCCCGAAGCCAAGCCCCGGAAAATGCGCCTTGAACCAGCGGTCGACGCGCATTCCGGTCTCATCGGCATCGACGGTTATCTGCTGAACGCTGCTCATCCCGTCACGCCAACGACCGCACCAGCCACAGCCCGGCAAACAGAGCCGCAATGGACAGCGTCACGCTTCCCGCCACATAGCCCATAGCGCTTGTAACCTCACCGCGCTCCCATAGTACCGCAACGTCGAGCGAGAAGGCCGAAAAGGTGGTGAACCCGCCAAGCACTCCGGTTGCCAGAAACAGCCTCACTTCGGCGGTGGTGCCCGACCGGCGCGCAAGTATCGCGATCAGGATGCCCATGAGAAACGAACCAAGGATATTGACAAAGAACGTGCCCCACGGAAACGCAGTGCCGAGCATGCGCATTGCCAGCATGCCGGCCAGATGCCTGAGAGATGCGCCAATCGCCCCGCCGAGCGCCACGAATGCCAAATGTGTCATGGCGCGTGAATAGCCGATCATGCCTCAAGCCGAAAGAAGAAATCGCCGGATCGAAGTTGCTTCAGCCGGCCGCGCCCTCAAGAAACTTGCGCGTGAAGTCGGCAAGCGCGTCCCAGTCGGTAAACTCGTGATCGCGGGATGTATCGAGCGGCCCGCCTTCCTGCTTGGCAAACTGCCGCATCAGCAGCCGCTTCAGGTAGTCGTACTTCAGATACCGCAACGCGCCAGCCGCCTGATGAACGGCACTCGGTTGCCAGCCTGATTCTTCGAGAAAGCTATTGGCGATCTCCTCGATTTCCCGGTGCTCTTCCGGAAATGCCGACGCCATGGCCAGCGAAACCGAAACGAACGCCGACGGGATCGCGTTTACTCTTTTCGCATTGACCCGCAGCCAGTGGCCCAGCGCCCCTGGATAGTGGCCGACATGAACCGGCGCGGCGACGATCAGCGCATCGGCTGCCGCCAGATCGATATCGCCTATGTCAGCCGCATCGAAAACGGTTGCATCATGGCCTGCGCTCTGAACTGTCCCCGCGATGTTGCGGGCTATCTTCCGGGTTTGACCTTCGACGGTGGCATACACAATGATGACATGCATAGCGGGCTCCTGCATTCACACCTGACTCGGTGTGTAATCTCCAATCAAAGCGGCTCCCCCGCCTTGACCCGCATCAATCGCCGCCACTTCGCTCGCGCCGGAGCCGGGCCCAATAGTCGAGACGTTTGCGGATTTCGCGTTCGAATCCACGATCCGGCGGCTCGTAATAGGTTTCGCGCTGCATCGCTTCGGGAAAGTAGTTCTGGCCCGAAAATGCATCCGGCGCGTCGTGGTCGTATGCGTAGCCCGATCCGTACCCCTCCTCCTTCATCAATTTTGTTGGCGCGTTGAGTATGTGCTTTGGTGGCGGAAGCGATCCGTGCGCCTTGGCGGACGCGGTGGCCCGCTTGAAAGCGGTATAAGCGGCATTCGATTTCGGAGCGGTCGCCAGATAGATGCAGGCCTGGGCCAACGCGAGCTCACCTTCCGGCGAACCGAGATAGTCGTAGGCGTCCTTGGCGGCATTGGCGATCACCAGCGCCTGCGGATCGGCAAGCCCGATATCCTCCGACGCCATTCGCACCAGCCGCCGGCCGATGTAGAGAGGATCCTCGCCGGCATCAAACATGCGGGCCAGATAATACAGCGCGGCATCCGGATCCGACCCGCGAACGGTCTTGTGCAGCGCCGAGATGAGGTTGTAGTGCCCGTCCTGGCTCTTGTCGTAGACCGGTGCGCGGCGTTGAACGACCCGCTGGATCGCTTCGGCGTCGAATACCTCGTCCTTTGCCGCCGCGCGCCAGACCTCCTCGGCAAGCGTCAGCGCGGCACGGCCGTCCCCATCGGACATGCGGAGCAAAACTGCCCTCGCCTCCTCGTCCAGCGGCAGTTTTCGTCCTTCCGCGGTTTCCGCCCGTACAAGCAGCGCTTCGATACTCTCGGGCTCAAGCGAACGGAAAACCAGGACGCGCGCCCGCGACAACAACGCCGCATTGAGTTCAAACGATGGATTCTCGGTTGTCGCACCAACGAGAACGACCGTGCCATCCTCCATGACCGGCAGGAAGGAATCCTGCTGCGCCCTGTTGAACCGGTGTATCTCGTCGACGAACAACAACGTTTGCCGGCCATTGGTGCGCCTGAGCCGAGCGGCCTCGAAAACCTTCTTCAGATCGGCCACGCCGGAGAAAATCGCCGAAATCTGTTCGAACGCCAGATCGGTTTCGCCGGCAAGCAATCGCGCAACCGTGGTCTTGCCGGTACCGGGAGGCCCCCAGAAAATCATGCTGCCAAGCGAACCCGACCGGATCATCCGCGTCAGGACACCGTCCTCGCCGGTGAGGTGATCCTGGCCGACTACTTCGGCAAGTCTTGCCGGCCGCAACCGGTCGGCGAGCGGACGTGGCGCGTTGGTTGTCTCGGCTGATGTGTTGCCAAACAGGTCGCTCAATACCGTGCCGCCGTCAGTAGCGCAGCGTCTGGCGCAGGAGCCTCCCGTCGCGCTCGACGGAAAAACGCCACCATCGGGTCTGTTCGCCAGCCAGTTGCACCAGTTTACCGGTATCGGAAATCTCCTCCCCGTTCAGTTCGCGCACAATGTCGCCGGGACGCAGGCCGAACCGGTGCGAAGGCGAATTCTGCGCGATGTCGACGATCGCTACCCCGCGGGCGTTTTCCGGCAGGCGCAGACGTCGCGCCAGTGCCGGTGACAGTTCGGCCACGGTGGAGCCGGCGAACGGGCTTCGTCCGTCGATCGTCACCTGTTCGACCGACGCGCCCTCTGGCGCTTTTTCGAGGCTGATGTTGAGCGAGATCACCTTGCCGCGCCGCAGCACTTCGAATGCCGCGACTTCGCCAATGCGGCGCGTCGCTAGCCGATAGCCCAGCGCGTCGGGATGCTGGATGTCGACGCCGTCGACCACGAGCACAACGTCGCCGGGCCTCAGACCGGCCCGGAAGGCCGGACCGCCGTCGATCACATCGGAAACGAGCGCGCCGCGCGGCCGATCCATGCCAAGTGCCTCGGCCACCTGCGCATCGACCGGTTCGAAGGCCGCGCCTATCCACGGGCGCTCCACGAAGTCGCTGCCCTTGCGCGCCGCGTCCACCACGCCGCGCACCATGTTCGACGGAATTGCAAAGCCGATGCCGTTCGAACCGCCGGAGCGCGAATATATCGCCGTGTTGATGCCGATCACCCTACCGGACATGTCAATAAGAGCGCCGCCGGAATTGCCGGGATTGATCGGCGCATCGGTCTGGATGAAGAAGCCGAAATCGTTGATGCCGAGATGGGACCGCGCCAGCGCCGAAATGATGCCCGAGGTAGTCGTTTGGCCGACGCCGAAAGGATTGCCGATGGCGAGAACCAGATCGCCCACTTCCAGCCGGTCGGAATCGCCCAGTTCAAGCGCCGGAAAATCGCTTCCCTCGATCTTCAGCACAGCGAGATCGATGGATTCTTCCTGGATCAGAATTCGGCTTTCGAATTCCCGGCCATCGGCAAGTGCCACCTTTACCTTGTCTGCCCCGCGAATGACATGGTGGTTGGTCACGATAAGTCCGGACTTGTCGACGATGACGCCGGAGCCGAGCGACGACTGCACGCGCGGCGGCATGCCTCGCCCGAAAAACCGGTCGAAGAACGGATCGTTAAAAAACGGCGATTGTGGCGGCGCCTTGGAGGACGCATAGACATTGACTACGCCCGGCGCCGTTCGTTTCACCAATGGCGCAAAGGAAAGCTGAATTTCTTCGCGGCCGAACGGGACCCGCCTTCCAACGCTCTCAACTGCCTCACTGCCGTCAAGCGGACCCTTGAGCAAATCGAGCAGGCTGTTCTGCGCCATCGCGGGCATGCCCGCTATCAGCAGCAGCAACATGGCAATGCCAGCCACCCCAAAACGAATGATCCGCATGCTTGAACCTCGCAATATGTCCGATTCGATCGACTGAAACGTAGTAACGAATTGCGACGGCAAAAGGGTCCGCCGCAAGCCCGAAACATCGCCTGGTTGGCAGCAAAGAAACTTCGTCAACGTAGCGGGCCGCTTCGGCTCGCCAGTCTAGAAGTCCAGCGAAACGTCGCGGTGCGAAGCGTTGCAGGCCGCAATTTCGAGCGCTTGTTCGCGAGGGAAACGTCGCTGCAGGCGCAGCCCGATATTGTCTCGAAGCGTGGTCTCATAGGCGCCCAGCGCCGGCAACAACGCTGCCGAAGCCGGTTTGCGCCAGGCAAGTTCGCCATCGAGCGCTTCCAGTGCATCGTCCAGCTTGGCTTGGGCTTCTTCGCGATCGGGATTGTCGGTAACCAAAGCCCTCCTTGCCGCCGAAACTGCGTTTCTTACGTTGCCTGCACCATCAATTGCGCCAATCTCGTTTTCGAGCGCCGTGAACCGCTCTTCCTCCGGAATTTCGCCGGCACCGGAAATGAGCTCTCTCAAAGCTGCTATGTCGCCCCGCACCGCCTCCAGCCGCGCGGCACCGTCGAGTTCGGCCGCCACTTCAGCGACAGCTTCGTATGCCTTGTCTGACGCGCGCTGGAACGCCATGCTGGCTTTGTTCTCGGCGTTCTTCAGCCCCGCGAAGGTCTTGTGCACTTCCTCCCAGTCAACCGGGATTCTTGCCAGCAGCGCATCGTGCTCTTCCGTCATTTCATCGATACGGTGCTGCAACCGCTCGCGCCGCGCCGCCGACTTCTCGTCTTCGCCTCTGGTGCGCGACAGCGCCGTCTTCAGTTCATTGATCTCGCGCTCGAGCTTGCCCGCATCGCGTTCGAGAGCGCGTACCAGGCGATGAAGCGGCCGGTAGGCCGGTTCGGCTTCCTTGACCGTTTCGCGCGCGGCCTCGGTTGCCGCCTTCAGATCAAACAATTGCGCCGCGCTTTCGAGTGCTTCCCCGGTGCGCTTGCTTCGGTTTTCGGGAAGTGTGCCGAGATCGAGCGCACCGGCGTCGGCGATTACCTTGCGAATGGAATCGCCGTCTTTATCCATCACCTCGAAAACATAGCGCTCGACGCAATATTGCAGCGACGGATTGCGCGGCGGCGGCGCCGTTTCGGACAGCAGCGACAGACGGTATGGCAGGTAGTTTACCAGCGGCGGATAGCTGCCCACGATCACCAGCGCCACGAGCTGCAGGATGATGAAGGCGATCACGCCCTTGTAGATCTGGATCGTCTTTACCGCCGCAGGCGCCACACCGCGCAGATAGAACAGCGCAAACCCGAACGGCGGCGTTAGGAAGGAAGTCTGAATATTGAGGCCGATCATCACGCCGAGCCATACGGCCGTGATGTTGGCCTGCGGGTCGGCCAGCAGGATCGGCGCGACAATCGGCACGACCACCACGGCAATCTCGATGAAATCGAGGAAGAAGCCGAGCACGAAAATGACCGCCATGACGACGATGAACTGCGCCCAGAATCCGCCCGGCAGGCTGGTGAGGAAATCCTTGACGACTTCCTCACCGCCGAAGGCGCGGAAGGCGGCGGTCAGCATGGCCGCGCCAAGCAGGATGATGAAGACTAGCGATGTGGTCTTGGCGGTCTCGATCAGAACGCCGCGCATCGTGTTGTCGATACGAAAGGTGCGCCAGCCGCTCCACACCAGCGATGAAACCAGCGCCAAGACCGCGATTGATGCGAGCACGATGCCGAGGACGTCCCGGTCACTCGTGATCGCTTTGACGTTGAGGCTGAACTGGTTGTGGATGATGCCGATGGCGATGAGCGATACCATGGCGAGTATCGCAGGATAGTAGGTTCCCCGCTCGCCGTTCATCAACTTGTAACTCGCCATGACCATGGCACCGGCAGCGCCGACTGCGCCAGCCTGGTTGACCGTCGCCACGCCGGTGATTATCGAGCCGAGCACGATCAGGATCAGCGTCAGCGGGGGCACCAGCGCCAGCACCATCCGACCGGCGAAGGCGACATCATACTTGCCGTCATAGGGAACTGCGGGCGCCTTTTTCGGATTGATCAGCGCGCGCACCAGAATGAACACCATGTATAGCCCGACAAGCACCAGTCCCGGGACAAAGGCGCCGAGAAACATCTCCCCGGCGCTGGTCGGCGTCACGTTGAAGGCGCTTGGCATCGACAGTTCGCCGGTCGCCGCCTTGTAGAGCGCGGTGCGCGTCGTACCGGCCTGGTCGGCGGCGCTCCCGAGCTGGTCGGCAAGGATGATGAGCACGATGGAAGGCGGGATGATCTGTCCAAGCGTGCCCGACGCGGCAATTGTGCCGGTCGCAAGCTGCGGCGAGTAGTTGTTGCGCAACATGGCCGGCAGCGAGATCAGACCCATGGCGACGACCGTCGCGCCGACGATGCCGGTCGTGGCTGCCAGAAGCGCGCCGACGAAGACAACAGAGATGCCGAGACCTCCGGGAACCCCGCCAAACAATTGCGCCATCGCGATCAGAAGCTCTTCGGCGATCTTTGAACGCTGCAGCATGATGCCCATGAAAATAAACAAGGGAATCGCGATAAGCGTGTCTCGCTCAGGTTCCCAATAGACGCCCCGCAAGTTTGTAACACCTGCGCTGAGCCATTGTCCGGGCCCGCCCTGGGCGAAATAGGCATCCACATTGCCGGCAAACAGATAGCCGCAGATGGCCGCAATGAGCACGGTGACGATCGCGGAACCGGGAAGCGCAAACGCGACGGGGTAGCCCGAACCGAGAGCTGCGGCCATGAGCAGGATCAGCAGGAGGAGAAACAGAAGCTCCATTATGAGTAACCCATTGCTTCATGGTCGACATGGCCGGGGTCGCCGCGCCAGTCGGCGACAGCCTCGAACAGGTACGCTGCAAACTGGATCATCATCGAAACGGCGAATAGGCCGAGAAAGCCCGCCATCATGTACTTGATGAACATCCCCGAACCCGTGGGCGAGGTTTCGAAATTGAAGATCGGGGCATTGATAATCGAAGCGCCGCTGCCCATGCCGATGATGATGATCGTCCAGCAGAAGACGAGGCCCATGGTCAATGTCCCGATGGCATTGACGATGCCTTTCGTCTTGACGGAAAAGCCGGCGTAGAAAACGTCGACGCGTACATGGCCCTCTTCGATCAGGGTATAGGCGCTGGCAAAAAGGAAAAGCGCCCCATACCAGAAACGCACCAGATCGCCCATGAACGCCTGTTCGTACGAAAAGATGAAGCGGGATATGACAATGAGAAGTTCCGCCACCACTATCATCAGCCCGAGCCACAAAAAGCCAAGCGTGCGCGTGAAGACGGCCAGCACGATGCCCAGCCCCAACAACGGCACGTGCACGTAAAGGCCGCGAAAGTGGGACCGGCCCAATTCCCTCGCCAGGTTTTCCCCGAAAATCGCTTGCAAATAGTTCTCGACGCGAAGGAACGATATGACGAGATCGACGATCCCGACAAACAGTATTCCCCAGAACGCGGCGCGAATGATGAACCGGTTGATTGAACTGATGCGTTCGGCGTCCATTCTCAGCGGAATGTCCCGCAAATTCAGCACGTAGTAGACCGCCAGCAAGAGCGCCAGCGGATACAGCGAAAACTGGATCCATGCCAGCAAGCCGCTAGCCGGCGCAAAAAGCGCCGCTCCCGGCCATTTCAGGCCGTGGGTCAGAAAGTTGCTGATCAAAAACGCTGCGAGAACGGCCAGATTGCACCAGCCGATGAGGCGAACCGCCAAGGCCATGTTCCGCCTGCCATCAGGCGCGGCGTTTTCAACCATCCGTTACTCCCCCGCGTTCAAGAACCGCCCCGGGCGCATGAATAGCGCAAACGGCGGCAATGGCCAATGCCGGTATTGCCGCCGTTCCGCCTAACAATTTCTGCGCAATCAGTACAATATCGCGTCAGCTGCCGATGCCCAGAGCCTTGTTGCGCCTTTGCACGTAGGCCATGTCGGAAATACCCGTCCA
Organism: Rhizobiaceae bacterium; assembly: GCA_041582695.1. Taxonomy (GTDB): domain Bacteria; phylum Pseudomonadota; class Alphaproteobacteria; order Rhizobiales; family Rhizobiaceae; genus JAWKWH01. The sequence goes on along the minus strand of JBFIBB010000013.1, from coordinate 15,920 downwards.
GGCGCCGATCTCGCGGCGTGCCTCGTCCACCGAATCCATGATCCGCTTGGCGAGTTCACTATGGTTGCGGGACTCCTCGAGCACTTCCTGTGCCGCTCCTGCAAATGCAGCGTAGACGTCATCGTTGAACTCTCGCAACTGCACGCCGTGATCATTGATCAGGCGCTTGAGATATTCACCGTTGAACGCATTCGTTTCGGCCATGGTACGGGCGTTTTCCTCGTTACACGCGGCTTGGATGATCGCCTGGTCTACCGCGGAAATGCTGTCCCACCAAGCCTTGTTCATGCCGAACGAGATCTGAGCGCCCGGTTCGTGCATTCCAGGCCAGTAGTAGAATTTCGCGGCTTCGTAGAATTTGAGGAAGTAGTCGTTATAGGGGCCGACCCATTCGGTCGCATCGATCGCGCCCGAAACCAAGTTTTCGTAGATCTGGCCGCCCGGCAGCGCCACCGTTGAGGCGCCGAGCTTGGAAAGAACATCGCCGCCTTGGCCCGGAATACGCATCTTAAGGCCCTTGAAGTCGTCCGGCGAGTTGATCTCCTTGTTGAACCAGCCACCCATCTGCACGCCCGTGTTGCCGCAGGCAAAGCATTTGAGCCCGAATTCGCCGCCTAGTTCGTCCCAGAGTTCCTGGCCGCCGCCGTATTTTGTCCAGGCGTCGATCTCGGTATAGGTCAGGCCGAATGGAATTGCCGTGAACGGGGCCCAGCCAGCGTGCTTGCCGATCCAGTAGTAGTCCGCCGCGATGTAAGCCTGTGCATTGCCCGAGGCGACCTCATCAAACGAATCGAATGCACCTACGCGCTCGCCGGCAGCGAAATACTGCACGTTGAAACGGCCGTCCGTCAGTTCAGCGATGCGGGCCGCCAGGCGTTGTGCGGGAAGGCCAAGCCCGGGAAAGTCCCGCGGCCATGTGGAGACGATGACCATATCCTTGACGCCCTGCGCGATCGCGGGAGTGGCGAGTGCCGATGCGCCAGCCACGCCGACGCCTGCAAGGCCGGCTTTCTTGATGAATGTACGACGATCCATAGGTATTCCTCCCATTGCAATTGAACCAGAGAACGCAACGCTCCCATCAATGCTGCGAACCTGTCCCTATCAATACACTGCACGTCCGCTGAGTCCAGTATCGTAGAATTACCCATATGCATCTATCGCGCTGTCGCTGTTCGTTTTCAGCCAGGCGTAACAAAAAAGGCCCCGCGTTTGCGGGGCCTTGAAACTCTTAACCACGCCAGCGACTTACGCTGCGGCGGCTTCCGCTGTCTGTTCCTCGGTTTCGGCGCGCGCACGGTCGGCCGCTCCCTTGGCATCGACATCGCGCTCGACAAACTCGATCACCGCCAACGGTGCGTTGTCGCCATGACGAAATCCGGCTTTCATGATGCGCAAATAGCCGCCGTGCCGGTCTGCATAGCGCGGCGCAATTGTATCGAACAGACGCTTGACCAGCTTGTCGTCGCGGATTGCCGAAATGACTTGCCTGCGGGCATGCAGATCGCCCCGCTTGCCGAGCGTCACCAGCTGTTCGACGATGGGGCGCAATTCCTTTGCCTTCGGCAGCGTGGTGGTGATCTGCTCGTGCTCGATCAGCGACGCGGCCATGTTGGCAAACATCGCCTTGCGGTGGCTGGACGTGCGGTTCAGCTTGCGGCCTGATTTACCGTGGCGCATGAGCTTTCTCCTTCAACTCTCTAAAAAGAGGCCGGTTTTCCGCCTCAATACTGATCTTCGTAACGTTTCGCCAGGTCTTCGATGTTTTCTGGCGGCCATTCCTGAACTTCCATGCCGAGATGCAGGCCCATGGCGGCAAGCACCTCCTTGATTTCGTTCAGCGACTTGCGTCCGAAATTCGGCGTGCGCAGCATTTCCGCCTCGGTCTTCTGGATCAGGTCGCCAATATACACGATATTGTCGTTCTTCAGGCAGTTCGCCGAACGAACCGAAAGCTCCAACTCGTCGACTTTCTTCAGAAGCGCAGGATTGAACGCCAGTTCGGTAACCTGTTCGGTCGGTTCCTCGCGGCGAGGCTCCTCGAAATTGACGAAGATCGACAACTGGTCCTGCAGGATGCGCGCGGCAAAGGCGACCGCGTCCTCGCCGGATACGGAACCATCCGTTTCAAGGGTCAGGGTCAGCTTGTCATAGTCGAGCACCTGGCCCTCTCGGGTGTTTTCCACCTTGTAGGAAACCTTCCTGATCGGCGAGTACAGGCTGTCGACAGGGATAAGCCCGATCGGCGCGTCCTCGGCGCGATTGCGCTCGGCGGGCACGTAGCCCTTTCCGGCATCAACCGTGAACTCCATGCGGATTTCGGCGCCCTCGTCGAGCGTGCAGATCACGTGGTCAGGATTCAGGATCTCGACGTCGCCAACTGTCTGGATATCGCCGGCTGTCACGGTTCCGGGACCCTGCTTGCGCACGACCATGCGCTTCGGTCCCTCGCCTTCCATGCGGATGGCGATTTCCTTGATATTGAGCACGATGTCGGTGACATCTTCGCGAACACCGGCAATCGAGGAGAACTCGTGCAGCACGCCGTCGATCTGCACCGCGGTCACGGCTGCACCGCGAAGCGACGACAGCAGAATGCGGCGAAGTGCGTTGCCGAGCGTCAGCCCGTAACCGCGCTCCAGCGGCTCTGCGACAAGCGTTGTCGTATTGCCTTTGGTCTGGAATTCGATCTTGTTCGGTTTGATCAATTCCTGCCAGTTTTTGTGGATCATGTTAGGCGTCCTTCCGTTTCCTTGCCACCATCCAATCGTGGCAACAGAGCTGGAACCTGCAGAGGAGCGCCCGTTGCGGGAGCTCGTGAGGTTAGTGAAAGTATACTCGTCAGACCCGGCGCTTCTTGCGCGGCCGGCATCCGTTGTGCGGGATCGGGGTCACGTCGCGGATCGACGTGATCGTGAACCCTGCCGCCTGCAGCGCGCGCAGCGCCGATTCACGGCCAGAACCCGGCCCGCAGACCTCGACTTCAAGCTGGCGCATGCCGTGTTCCTGGGCCTTCTTGGCGCAATCTTCCGCCGCCACCTGCGCGGCAAACGGAGTCGATTTGCGCGAACCCTTGAACCCCTGGGCGCCCGCAGACGACCAGGCAATCGCATTGCCCTGCGCGTCTGTGATCGTGATCATCGTGTTGTTGAATGTCGAATTCACGTGGGCAACGCCCGATGAGATGTTTTTGCGTTCGCGACGGCGAACACGAGTGGCTTCCTTTGCCATCAATTATCCTTCCGTTGATCTCAACACCGCCGTAACGCCAGCGGCTCCACCAAATGGTGAATGGTCAATGGTAAAACGGTGGATGGTCGATCAGGACGCGACGGCCTGCCATCCACATTGTACCATCAGCTATTCACCGAATTACTTCTTCTTGCCGGCGATCGGCTTTGCCGGGCCCTTGCGGGTGCGAGCGTTGGTATGCGTGCGCTGGCCGCGCACCGGCAGCGAGCGGCGATGGCGCAGGCCGCGATAGCAGCCAAGGTCCATCAGACGCTTTACGTTCATCGATGTCTCGCGGCGCAAGTCGCCCTCGACCTGGTAGTCACGGTCGATCGCCTCGCGAATCTGCAGCAGTTCCGCGTCGCTGAGCTGGTTTACCCGGCGATCGAGCGGAATATTTGCCTTTTCCATGATCTCGGCGGCGAATTTCGGGCCGATGCCATGAATGTACTGAAGCGCGATCACGGTGCGCTTGTTTGTCGGTATGTTGACGCCAGCAATACGGGCCACGCCAGTTCTCCTTGCAATAATCCTGTCAGTCCGCGGGCAAATCAGCCTTGTCCGGACAAACGCGAAAGCGCCCGATCCCGGTTCTGTATCTTCAACCGGTTCCGACCGCCCTCAATTTCAAGCGAATTGGCGCAGTCAATGGAGGAATCGCCCTTGAATGTCAACTCCTTCGCAGCGCTTTTCGCTGGTCGATCAGACCGAATTCAAAACCGCCTCTATATCCGCGGTCACGTCATCGATCGAACCCATGCCGTCAACGTTCCTGAGCAGGCGCTTGGCATGGTAGTAGCCCGTCAGCGGGGCTGTCTTCTTGTAGTATTCGCGCAGACGTTCATCGAACACCTCCGCAGTGTCGTCCTTGCGGACCGGCTGGCCGGCCGCCTTGGCTTCCTCGGCGCGTTTCAGGATGCGGCCAACCAGCGCCTTGTCGTCGACGACCAGTTCGATCACCACGTCGAGCTGCATCCCTTTCGCTTCGAGCATTTCCTCTACGGCGTCGGCCTGGGCCAATGTGCGCGGATAGCCGTCGAGGATGAAACCGCGCGCGCAGTCATCCTGGTCGACCCTTTCGGAAACGATCTGGTTGACGATCGCGTCCGACACGAGCTCGCCCGCATCCATCACCGCCTTGGCGCGCTTTCCGACGTCGGTCTGAGCCGCCACCGCGGCGCGCAGCATGTCGCCGGTTGAAAGTTGCGGAATGCCGAATTTGTCGACCAGTCGCTGCGCTTGCGTACCCTTCCCCGCCCCCGGGGGTCCAAGCAATATCAATCTCATCGTCCGCGTCGTCCCCCGCGCAATCTCGATTTCTTGACGAGCCCCTCATACTGGTGCGCGATCAGGTGTCCCTGCACCTGCGCCACCGTATCGAGCGTCACGCTGACGACGATGAGAAGCGATGTACCCCCAAGGTAGAATGGCACGCCTGTTGCCGAAATAAGAAATTCGGGCAGCAGGCAGACGACTACCAGATAGATCGCGCCGACCACCGTTATCCGGGTCAGCACGTAGTCGATGTATTCGGCGGTTCTCTCGCCGGGACGGTAGCCCGGGATGAAGCCGGAATTCTGCTTCAACTGGTCCGCAGTATCCTTCGGATTGAAGACGATAGCCGTATAGAAGAATGCAAAGAACGCGATCATCGCCGCGTAGAACGTCATGTAAAGCGGTTGGCCATGGCCGAGCGCAGCAAGAACCGTGCTCGCCCAGGCCGGAAGATCGGTTGTATTCGAGAACCCCGCGAGCGTGGCCGGCAACAGCAAAAGCGACGAGGCGAAGATCGGAGGAATGACGCCGGCCGTGTTGAGCTTGAGCGGCAGGTGCGAGGTATCGCCCTGAAACATCCGGTTCCCGATCTGCCGCTTCGGATACTGGATCAGCAGCCGCCGCTGTGCCCGCTCGAAGAACACGATGAGCCCGATCACCACAGCTGCAAGGACGATGATCGCGAGGATCAGGCCGGTCGACAATGCGCCGGTACGCCCGAGTTCGAGCGTGCCGCCGATTGCCGAAGGCAGGCCGGCCACAATGCCCGAAAAAATGATCAGCGAAATACCGTTGCCGATTCCGCGCGCGGTGATCTGTTCGCCGAGCCACATCAGGAACATGGTGCCGCCAACCAGCGTAATCACGGCCGAAATTCGGAAGAACCAGCCCGGATCCTCTACAATTCCACTGCCGCTTTCAAGACCGACAGAGATGCCATATGCCTGGACGGCAGCCAGCAGAACCGTGCCGTATCGAGTATATTGGTTGATTACCTTGCGGCCCTGCTCGCCTTCCTTCTTCAACTGCTCCAGCGTCGGAATGACAGACGTCATGAGCTGCATGATGATCGAGGCAGAAATGTAAGGCATTATGCCGAGCGCAAAGATCGCCATGCGCTCCACCGCGCCGCCGGCAAACATGTTGAACATGCCGAGCACACCGCCCGATTGCTGCTCGAAAGCTTGAGCGAATGCATCAGGATTGATGCCGGGAAGCGGAATGTAGGTGCCGAGCCTGTACACCAGCAGCGCGCCGAGTGTGAACCAGATGCGCTTTTTCAGGTCTTCCGCCTTGGCGAAAGCCGCAAAATTCAGATTGGAGGCAAGTTGTTCAGCTGCCGATGCCATGTTTGGGTCTTCTCCGCTTGGTGCCGACAGCGATCGGTGGGACGCTGTTTGCCGAAGCCCCGAGATAAGCCTCGGTCAACAAAGTTGCAAGCGGCGGCCGGTGACCGCCGCTTATTGTGATCGGTTGTTAAGCCTCGGCTTTTTCAACCTTTTCAGCTACTTTCACCGAACCGCCAGCCTTCTCCACCTTCGCAATGGCGGTCTTGGAAGCGCCGGCAATGTCGAAAGCAAGCTTGGTCTTGATGTCGCCGTTGCCAACCAGGCGAACACCGTCCTTGGCGCGGCGCAGGACGCCCGCTTCCACCAGCGCCTCGACCGTAACCGGCTTCTTGGCATCCAGCTTCTTCGCGTCGACCGCCGCCTGTACACGCTCAAGCGATACGGTGTTGAAATCCTTGCCGAAAATGTTCTTGAAACCACGCTTCGGCAGACGGCGGTAGATCGCCATCTGGCCACCTTCGTAGCCATTGATCGCAACGCCGGAACGGGATTTCTGGCCCTTTACGCCGCGACCGCCGGTCTTGCCCTTGCCCGAACCGATACCGCGCCCGACACGCTTGCGGCCCTTGCTGGCGCCGGATTTGTCGCGCAATTCATTGAGTTTCATTGTCAATACTCCCCGCAACTCACGCTTCGTCGACGACGCGAACGAGATGTTGCACTTTGCGGATCATCCCGCGCACGGACGGAGTGTCTTCCAGCGTGCGGCGGCGATGCAGCTTGTTGAGACCGAGTCCCACCAGCGTCGCGCGCTGTTCGCCCGGTCGGCGCAGCGGGCTGCCGATCTGCTCGACGGTTACGGTCTTGCCCTTGCTCTTCTCAGCCATGATCTTCGTTTCCTGAACTCTTCAAGACCGGGCGCGCTCATGGCGCCGGCCGCAATTCCTATTCTTCAGCGCCGATCAGATCGCGGCGGCGATCCTGCAGCGTCGAATACTTGATGCCGCGCTGCGAGGCGATGTCCTTCGGATGCATCTGACGCTTCAGGGCGTCGAATGTCGCGCGAACCATGTTGTACGGATTCGACGAACCCATTGATTTGGCGACGACATCATGCATGCCGAGCGTCTCGAAGACGGCGCGCATCGGACCGCCGGCGATAATGCCCGTACCGGGTTTCGCCGCGCGGAGCAGCACCTTGCCCGCTCCGTGCCTGCCCGTGACATCGTGATGTAGAGTACGTCCCGACCGCAGCGGCACGAAAATCATGTCGCGCTTGGCGCTCTCGGTCGCCTTGCGGATGGCCTCCGGCACCTCGCGCGCCTTGCCATGACCGAAGCCGACGCGGCCCTTCTGGTCGCCGACGACGACGAGCGCCGCGAATCCGAAGCGGCGGCCGCCCTTGACCACCTTGGCGACGCGGTTGATGTGAACGAGCTTGTCGACGAACTCGCTGTCGCGTTCCTCGCGCTCGCGATCGCGTCCGCGGCTGCGGTCGTCCCTGCGGTTCTGCTGTGCCATATCCTATTCCTTGTTCTTTTCCGGTAGCACGGGGTTGATGATCAGAATGTGAGACCGCCTTCGCGGGCGGCTTCGGCCAGCGCCTTGACGCGGCCATGATAGATGTACGGTCCCCGGTCGAAAACGACCGCCTTGACGCCCGCTTTCGACGCCCGTTCGGCAACCAACTTGCCAACTGCAGCGGCAGCGCCGGCGTCCGCGCCGGTCTTCAGCTTGCTTTTCAGTTCCTTGTCGAGCGTGGACGCGGCGACAAGTGTGCAACCCTTCGCATCGTCGATGATCTGGGCATAAATGTTCTTCGACGAACGGTAGACCGAAAGCCGCGGACGCTCGCCAGCAACCGATTTGATGGTGCGGCGGACACGCGAGGCACGCCGTTTGACGTTGTCTTTCGAAGCCATGGCGCCTGTTCCTTACTTCTTCTTGCCTTCTTTGCGCACGATGCGCTCTTCGGCGTATTTCACGCCCTTGCCCTTGTAGGGCTCGGGTTTGCGGTATTTCCGGATCTCGGAAGCAACCTGACCGACTTTCTGCTTGTCGATGCCGGTGATCACGATCTCGGTCGGCTTCGGACAGGCGACGGCGATGCCTTCGGGCACCTGGTAAACCACGTCATGGCTGAAGCCCAGCGACAATTGCAGGTTCTTGCCCTGCATCGCGGCGCGGTAGCCGACGCCATTGATTTCGAGCTTGCGTTCGAAACCTTCCTTCACACCCGCCAGGATGTTCTGGATCTGGGTGCGCGACATGCCCCATTTGGCGCGCGCATCCTTGGTTTCATCGCGCGGATTGACGACGATCTCGCCGTTCTCCAGCTTCACCAGCACTTCGTCATTGACGACGAACTTGAGTTCGCCCTTGGGACCTTTGGCGGTGACCGTCTGGCCTTCCACGGTGGCGGTCACGCCTGCGGGCACAGCCACGGGTTTTTTGCCGATACGGGACATTGTACTTCGTCCTTGCCGTTCAGTTCAGTTTCAGCGCGATCAGAAAATCTGGCAGAGAATCTCTCCGCCGACATTCTGTTCGCGGGCGTCGTGATCCGCCATCACGCCCTTTGGCGTCGACAGGATCGAGATGCCAAGTCCATTTGCCACATGCGGGATCGACTTGACCGAAACATAGACCCGGCGGCCAGGCCGCGATATGCGCGAAATCTCGCGAATGACCGGACCGCCGTCGTTGTACTTCAGCTCGATCTCGATTTCCGACTTGCCGTCCTTGTGGTCGGTCTGGCTGTAGCCGCGGATATAGCCTTCGTTTTTCATCACTTCCAGAACACGGGCGCGCAATTTCGAACCCGGTGTAGAAACCGTGCTCTTGCGCCGGCCTGCAGCGTTGCGGATGCGGGTCAGCATATCGCCGAGAGGATCACTCAAAGACATTTCTCGTCCTCCTTACCAGCTTGACTTGACCAGGCCCGGGACCAACCCGAGCGACCCGAGTTCACGCAGCGCAATGCGCGACATTCTGAGCTTGCGGTAATATCCGCGCGGACGGCCCGAGACCTCGCACCGGTTGCGGATGCGGGTTTTCGACGAATTGCGCGGAATCTGCGCCAGCTTGAGCTGCGCCGCGAACCGCTCGTCCATCGGCCTGGACCGGTCGTTGATGATCGCCTTCAGCTCGGCGCGCCGCTTGGCGTACCGCGCCACCATTTTGCGGCGCTTGGCGTTCTTGTCGACTGCACTGACTTTTGCCATTGATATCGTCCTTGTTCTCGCTTGCCGTTACTGCCGGAATGGGAAGTTGAAGGCCTTGAGCAGCGCCCGTGCCTCGTCATCCGTTTCGGCGGTCGTACAAACGATGATGTCCATTCCGCGGATTTCATCGACCTTGTCGTAGTCGATCTCCGGGAAAACGATGTGCTCCTTCAGGCCCATGGCGAAATTGCCACGGCCATCGAAACTTTTCGGGTTCAGTCCGCGGAAGTCGCGTACGCGCGGCAGCGCGATCGTGATCAACCGGTCCAGGAACTCGTACATCCGGTCCTTGCGCAGCGTTACCTTTGCGCCGATCGGCATTTTTTCGCGCACCTTGAAGCTGGCAATCGAATTGCGAGCATAGGTGACGATCGCCTTCTGCCCGGCGATCAGCGACAACTCGCCGGCAGCCACCGACGGCTTCTTCGAATCCGCCGTTGCCTCGCCGACGCCCATGTTCAGCACGATCTTCTCAAGCCGCGGAACCCGCATATGATTGTCGTACTTGAACTGTTCGATCAGTTCCTTGCGGATCACGTCGTTGTAGCGCTGCTTCAGGCGCGGTGTGTATTTTGCCTCAGCCATCGATCAACTCTCCGGAGCGCTTTGCTACGCGCACTTTCTTGCCGCCTTCGGTTTTGAAGCCGACGCGGGTCGCCTTGCCGTCCTTGTCGGCGATCGCGATATTGGACAGGTGGATCGGCGCTTCCTTGGAAATGATGCCGGCCTCCTGCGTCTGGGTCTGGCGCTGGTGACGGCTAACCATGTTGATGCCGCGCACGAGCGCCCTGTTTTCCTTCGGCATTACCTTCAGAACTTCGCCGGTGCGGCCCTTGTCCCTGCCGGCCAGCACGACGACTGAATCGCCTTTACGGATCTTCTGCATTGTCCGTTCTCCCTCAGAGCACTTCCGGCGCCAGCGAAATGATCTTCATGTGGCTCTTGGCGCGCAGTTCGCGCGGTACAGGGCCGAAGATGCGGGTGCCGATGGGCTCTTTCTTGTTGTCGACCAGGACAGCCGCGTTGCCGTCGAAACGGATGACGCTGCCGTCGGGGCGGCGGATATCTTTGGCCGTGCGTACCACGACCGCCTTCATCACATCGCCTTTTTTGACGCGCCCGCGCGGAATGGCTTCCTTGACAGACACCACGATGATGTCGCCGACAGAGGCATACTTCCGCTTCGAGCCGCCCAAAACCTTGATGCACATGACACGACGGGCGCCGGAATTGTCCGCCACATCGAGGTTTGTTTGCATCTGAATCATGACTGGCCGCCTTCTTCAAATCGCCCGGCAGGATTGGTCCATGCCGGCTTTCTCACACATTCACTCAGGCTTCAGCGCCCGAAACCACCGTCCAGCGCTTATCTTTCGACACAGGCCTGGATTCCTGGATAAAGACCACATCGCCGACCTTATGGCTGTTGGCTTCATCATGCGCCTTGTACTTCTTGGACGTACGCACCGTCTTCTTCATTACCGGATGGGTGAACCGGCGTTCGACTTTCACGACAACGGTCTTGTCGTTCTTGTCGCTGACAACGATGCCCTGCAATACGCGCTTCGGCATGGGTTTTTCCTTAAGCCTTGTTCTCGGCCGCTTTATGGGCGGCAATCGTCTTGATGCGGGCAATATCGCGGCGAACCGCCTTGATGCGCGCAGTTTTTTCCAGCTGGCCAGTCGCCTTCTGGAAGCGCAGATTGAACTGCTCCTTCTTCAGCTTGGCCAATTCGTCGTTCAACTGATCGGGGCTCATTGCCCGTGCGTCTTCGGATTTCATCTCCGCTTCTCCTAGTCGGCAATGCGCTGGACAAAGCGCGTCTTGATCGGAAGCTTCGCGGCTCCGAGGCGCAGCGCCTCGCGTGCGGTTTCCTCGTTCACGCCGTCGATTTCGAACACCACCCGGCCCGGCTTGACGCGCGCCGCCCAGTATTCGACCGAGCCCTTGCCCTTGCCCATGCGCACTTCGGTCGGCTTCGACGTCACCGGAATATCGGGGAAAACGCGAATCCACACACGGCCCTGACGTTTCATGTGACGGGTGATCGCGCGGCGCGCGGCTTCGATCTGGCGCGCTGTCACGCGCTCCGGTTCGACGGCCTTGAGGCCGAAAGAGCCGAAGTTCAGTTCGGTACCGCCCTTGGCAGTGCCATGGATGCGTCCCTTGAACTGCTTGCGGAACTTTGTGCGCTTGGGCTGCAGCATTTCTGTCTACTCCAAATTCTCTTTGCCGGGTTCCGCGTTACGCGTTCTCGCGGCGGCGGCCGCCCGGCTGATCGCCCTCAACGGCCTTGCGCTCGGATGCCATCGGATCATGCTCGAGGATTTCGCCCTTGAAGATCCAGACCTTGACGCCGCAGATGCCGTAAGCCGTCTTTGCTTCGGCCGTGCCGTAATCGACATCGGCGCGCAGCGTGTGCAGCGGAACGCGGCCTTCGCGGTACCACTCCATGCGCGCGATTTCCGCGCCGCCGAGACGGCCGCCGCAATTGATGCGGATGCCTTCGGCGCCAAGGCGGATCGCCGACTGAACCGCCCGCTTCATCGCGCGGCGGAAGGCTATGCGCCGTTCGAGCTGCTGCGCGATCGACTGGGCGACCAGCGTCGCGTCCGTCTCCGGCTTGCGCACTTCGACGATGTTCAGATGCGTATCGACACCCGTCATCTGCGTCAGCTTTTTGCGCAGTTTCTCGATGTCGGCGCCTTTCTTGCCGATGATCAGGCCCGGGCGCGCCGAATGGATCGTCACGCGGCACTTCTTGTGCGGACGCTCGATAACGATCTTCGAAATCGCCGCCTGCTTCAGTTCTTTTTCCAGTTCCCTGCGGATCTCCAGATCCTCATGCAGCAACCTGCCGTATTCGCCGGAATTGGCGAACCAGCGCGAATCCCAGGTGCGATTGATGCCGAGGCGAAGGCCGATCGGATTGACTTTCTGGCCCATCAGGCGGCCTCCCCTTGTTCTGCAACTTCGCGCACGACGATCGTCAGATTTGAAAACGGCTTCTCGATCCGGCTCGCCCTGCCGCGGCCCCGGGCCATGAAACGCTTCATGGTGATCGACTTGCCGACCCAGGCTTCCGCCACGACCAGCGCATCGACATCAAGGTCATGGTTGTTTTCCGCATTGGCGATCGCCGATTCCAGCGTCCGCTTGACGGTGCCGGCGATCCGCTTGCGCGAGAATTCCAGATCCGCCAGCGCGGCCGAAACCTTCTTGCCACGGATCATCGCCGCAACCAGGTTCAGTTTCTGCGGGCTGATGCGGATCGTGCGCAGCACTGCGCGCGCCTCGTTGTCCGCAAGCCGGCGTGGAGCTTTGGCCTTGCCCATCTTACTTTCTCCTGGCCTTCTTGTCGGCACCGTGGCCGTAATAGGTCCGCGTCGGCGCGAATTCGCCGAACTTGTGGCCGACCATGTCTTCGGAGACCGAGACCGGAATGTGCTTCTGGCCGTTGTAGACGCCGAAGGTCAGGCCGACGAATTGCGGCAGGATGGTAGAGCGCCGGCTCCACATCTTGATAACCTCGTTGCGGCCGCCCTCGCGCACTTTCTCGGCTTTCTTCAGGAGATAGCCGTCGACGAACGGGCCTTTCCAGACTGAACGTGTCACTGTCTTTGCCTCTTCCTACTTCTTGCGCTGGTGGCGCGAGCGCATGATGAACTTGTCGGTGGTCTTGTTCGACCGGGTACGCTTGCCCTTGGTCGGCTTGCCCCACGGGGTGACCGGATTTCGTCCGCCCGAAGTGCGGCCTTCACCGCCGCCATGCGGATGATCGACCGGGTTCATGGTGACGCCGCGGTTGTGCGGGCGCTTGCCCATCCACCGCTTGCGGCCGGCCTTGCCAAGCGAAATGTTGCCGTGATCCGAATTCGAAACCGCGCCGACCGTGGCCATGCAGCTTCCGGGCACGATGCGCTGTTCTCCGGAGTTAAGCCGAAGAATGGCCATGCCCTGGTCGCGGCCGACCAACTGCGCATAGGTTCCGGCCGAACGCGCGATCTGGCCGCCCTTTTCAGGCTTCAGCTCGACGTTGTGAATGATCGTGCCGACTGGCATCGACGACAGCGGCATCGCATTGCCGGGCTTCACGTCGACGCTGCGGCCCGAAACCACGCTGTCGCCGACCGAAAGGCGCTGCGGCGCGATGATATAGGACAGCTCGCCGTCCTCGTAGCGGATCAGCGCGATGAATGCGGTCCGGTTCGGATCGTATTCGATACGCTCGACAGACGCCGCCATGTCGAACTTGCGGCGCTTGAAATCGACCACACGGTAGGTGCGCTTGTGCCCACCACCCCGGAACCGGGTCGTGATCCGGCCGGCATTGTTGCGCCCACCCTTTGAAACCAGCCCCTCGGTCAGGCCCTTGATCGGCTTGCCCTTGTAGAGATGCGAACGGTCGACAAGCACCAATTGGCGCTGGCCGGGCGTCGTCGGATTGAATTTCTTCAGTGCCATCTTTCTACACCAAGCCCCCTAGAGACCCGTCGCGATATCGATCGACTGGCCTTCCGCCAGCGTCACGATCGCTTTCTTCACATCGCTCTGGCGGCCGCGTGTGCCGCGAAAGCGCTTTACCTTGCCCTTGCGCACCAGGGTATTGACCGCCGTGACCTTGACGCTGAACAGCGCTTCGACCGCGGCCTTGATTTCCGGTTTGCTCGCAGAGCGGGCCACGTTGAAAACCACCTGGTTTGCTTCCGACGCCATGGTCGATTTCTCGGTGATCGCCGGGCTGACGATCACGTCATAATGGCGAAGATCCGTCATTTGAACCGCTCCTCCAGAGCCTCGACCGCAGCCTTGGACAAGACCAGCTTGCCGCGGCGCAGGATGTCGTAAACATTGATGCCTTGAACCGGCAGGACATCGACATTCGGTATGTTCGACGCCGCCAGGCGGAAATTCTGGTCGAGCTCGGCGCCACCGATCATCAACACATTGTCGAGACCAAGCTTTGCCAGTTGCTCGACCAGCGCCTTCGTCTTTGCATCCTTCGCCGCCAGATCGTCGATCACGATCAGGGCGGATGCCTTCGCTTTCGCCGACAAGGCGTGCTTCAGGCCGAGCGCGCGAACCTTCTTCGGCAGATCGATATTGTGATCACGGGCTACCGGTCCGTGAGCCTTGCCGCCGCCGCGGAACTGCGGGGCGCGGGCTGAATGGTGGCGGGCGCGGCCCGTACCCTTCTGGCGGTACATCTTGGCGCCGGTGCGCGAGATTTCCGACCGGCCCTTGGACTTGTGCGTACCCTGCTGCTTCTTGGCGAGCTGCCAGCGCACGACGCGCTGCAGAATGTCCTCGCGCGGATCGAGGCCGAAAATCTCGTCCGAAACCTTCAGTTTGCCGGCGCTCTTGCCAGCGAGAGTCGTGACTTCGATATCCATTACTCGGCTCCCTCACTCGCCGGAGCGGCGTTCTGTTCGGCCGGTGCCTCGGCCGGGGCGGCAGGAGCCACTTCCGCGGCGGCCTTCGAGACGGCGCGAATGGCGGCCGGCTTCGGGGCATCGGCGGGAAGCGCGGCCTTGACCGCATCCTTGACCAAAATCCATGCGCCCTTGGAACCCGGAACCGCGCCGCGGATCAGGATCAGGCCGCGATCGGCATCGGTCGAAACGACTTCGACATTCTGCGTGGTCACGCGGGTATGACCCATGTGGCCGGCCATCTTCTTGCCCTTGAACACCTTGCCGGGATCCTGGCGCTGGCCTGTCGATCCATGCGAACGGTGCGAGATCGAGTTGCCGTGCGTCGCGCGGCCGCCACCGAAATTATAGCGCTTCATGACGCCCTGGAAGCCCTTGCCCACCGTGGTTCCGGTGACATCGACCTTCTGGCCGGGGACGAAATGTTCGGCGGTGATTTCGGCGCCGACATCGAGCATGTTGTCCGGCGACACGCGGAACTCGGCGACCTTCGCCTTCGGCTCCACGGACGCGCCGGCGAAATGGCCGCGCAGCGGCTTGGGCGTGTTCTTGACCTTGGCAAGACCAACACCGAGCTGGACCGCCGTGTAGCCGTTTTTCTCTTCGGTGCGCTGTGCCACGACCTGGCAGTTCTCGAGTTTGAGAACCGTCACCGGCACATGTTCGCCGGCGTCGTTGTAGACGCGCGTCATCCCGACTTTCTGAGCAATTACACCTGAACGCATCGGTTCATTTCCTCTGGTTAGGGACATAGCCAGACTGCCATTGGTCCCCGTAATTCCGCTTCCTAGAGTTTGATCTCGACATCCACGCCGGCGGCGAGATCAAGCTTCATCAGCGCGTCGACCGTCTGCGGTGTCGGATCGACAATGTCGAGCAGCCGCTTGTGCGTACGCATTTCGAACTGCTCGCGGCTCTTCTTGTCGATGTGCGGCGAGCGGTTGACCGTGAATTTCTCGATCCGGGTCGGCAGCGGAATCGGTCCGCGGACATTTGCGCCCGTACGCTTGGCCGTCGACACGATTTCCTTCGTCGACGCATCAAGCACACGGTGATCAAACGCCTTGAGGCGGATGCGGATATTTTGTCCGTTCATGCGACTGTTCCTTGTTCCGCGCGGGCGCCGGTTTGCTGCGCCCGCGTCAGAGCTTCCCTGGTTTACTCTGTGATTGAGGCGACGATGCCTGCGCCGACGGTCCTGCCGCCTTCGCGGATGGCGAAGCGCAGCTTCTCTTCCATGGCGATCGGCACGATCAGCTCGACATCGACGGTGACGTTGTCGCCCGGCATCACCATTTCGGTGCCCGCCGGCAGCGTCACCACGCCCGTCACGTCGGTGGTGCGGAAGTAGAACTGCGGACGGTAGTTGGTGAAGAACGGCGTGTGCCGGCCGCCCTCCTCCTTCGTCAGGATGTAGGCTTCCGCCTTGAACTTCGTGTGCGGCGTCACCGAGCCCGGCTTGCACAGA
>JBFIBB010000012.1:0-27787 GCA_041582695.1 Rhizobiaceae bacterium | reverse complement strand
AGGGTCTGGTGCGATTCGAGCGAGATCGAGCCGTACGACATGGCGCCCGTACAGAAGCGCTTGACGATCTCGGCGGCCGGCTCGACCTCATCGATGGAAACCGGTTTGCGCCCGGCCTCTTCGGCCTTCTTTATCCTGAACAGGCCGCGGATGGTCTTTGCCCGTGCGGTGGCGCTGTTCACAGTCCTGGAATATTCCTCGTACGTGCCGAACGAGCCCGATCTTACCGCGTGCTGCAGCTTGGACACCGTTTCGGGCGTCCAGACATGGGCTTCGCCGCGTATCCGGTACATGTATTCGCCACCGACTTCGAGCGCCGATCTCAGCACCGGATCGTTGCCGAACGCGCCGTGATGGCGGATATGGGTCTCCTGGGCGATTTCGCCGAGACCGACGCCCTCGATTGTCGTTGCGGTGCCGGTGAAGAACTCCCGGACGAATTCGGTCTTCAATCCGACCGCGTCGAAAATCTGCGCGCCGCAATAGGATTGGTAGGTGGAAATGCCCATCTTGGACATCACCTTCAATATGCCCTTGCCGATGGACTTGATGTAGCGCTCCACGACCTCGCCGGCGTCGACCTCGGGCGGAAAGGCCTTTTTTGAGTGCAGGTCAAGCAGCGTGTCGAAGGCCAGATACGGATTGATCGCCTCCGCGCCGTAGCCGGCCAGGCATGCGAAGTGGTGCACTTCGCGCGGCTCGCCGGATTCGACCACAAGGCCCACCGCTGTACGCAATCCCTTGCGTATCAGGTGATGATGCACGGCCGCCGTGGCAAGCAAAGCGGGGATGGCGATCCGGTCCGGCCCGATCTGCCGGTCCGACAGGATGATGATGTTGTATCCGCCGGCGACCGCCGCCTCCGCGCGTTCGCAGAGCCGCGCGACCGCGCCCTGCATGCCGTCGGCCCCTTCCAGCGCGGAATAGGTGATGTCGATCGTCTTTGTGTCGAAGCGGTCCTCGGTGTGACCGATGGAGCGGATTTTCTCCAGATCGCCGTTTGTCAGAATCGGCTGGCGCACTTCGAGGCGCTTGCGCCGTGAATTGCCCACCAGATCGAAAATGTTCGGGCGCGGACCGATAAATGAAACCAGGCTCATCACCAGTTCCTCGCGGATCGGGTCGATCGGCGGGTTGGTGACCTGCGCGAAGTTCTGCTTGAAGTAGGTGTAGAGCAGCTTCGCCTTGCCCGACATCGCCGAGATCGGCGTGTCGGTGCCCATGGAGCCGACCGGTTCCTGCCCGGTCGTTGCCATCGGCGGCATCAGGAGCTTGATATCTTCCTGCGTGTAGCCAAAGGCCTGCTGGCGGTCGAGCAGGCTGACATCGCGACGAAGCGCGCGCGGCTCGACCGGGGCCAGATCCTCAAGGATGAGCTGGGTATTTGCCAGCCATTTGCGATAGGGGTGCTTGTTGGCGATCTCGTGCTTAATTTCCTCATCCGAGATGATCCTTCCCTGTTCCAGGTCGATCAACAGCATTCGGCCGGGCTGCAGGCGCCACTTGGCCTTGATCTTCGCCTCATCGACGGGGATCACGCCGGCTTCCGAAGCCGCGATCACCATGTCGTCGTCGGTAACGATGTAGCGTGCCGGGCGCAGGCCGTTGCGGTCGAGCGTCGCGCCGATCTGGCGGCCATCCGTGAAGGCGACGGCGGCCGGACCGTCCCAAGGCTCCATCAACGATGCGTGGTACTCGTAGAACGCCTTGCGGTCCTCATCCATGAGCCGGTTTCCGGCCCAGGCCTCCGGGATCAGCATCATCATCGCATGGGCAAGCGAATACCCGCCCTGCCACAGGAACTCGAGCGCATTGTCGAAGCACGCGGTGTCGGACTGGCCCTCGTATGAAATCGGCCAGAGCTTGGAGATATCGTTGCCGAACACCTCCGAATCGACTGACGCCTGCCGGGCCGCCATCCAGTTGACGTTGCCGCGCAAGGTGTTGATTTCGCCGTTGTGGGCGACCATGCGGTAGGGATGCGCCAGCTTCCAGGAAGGAAAGGTATTGGTGGAAAAGCGCTGGTGCACGAGGGCAAGCGCGCTCGTGAACCTGGGGTCGCTGAGATCCGGGTAATATTTCTTGAGCTGGTAGGCCAGGAACATGCCCTTGTAGACGATGGTACGCGACGACATCGAGACGATGTAGAAACCGTTGTCGCTGCCGTCGGTCTCCTGATAGACGCGCCCTGAGATCACCTTGCGCAAAATATAGAGGCGGCGCTCGAAATCGTCGTCGGACTCGACGCCTTCGCCGCGGCCGATAAACACCTGCCGGTGCCTCGGTTCGGCGGCGGCGATTTCCGGCACCTTGGAGAGCGAGGCGTTGTCGACCGGCACGTCGCGGAATCCGAGGAGCGTCTGGCCTTCGGATGCGGTCGCTTCGGCGATTATTTCTTCGAGATGCCGGCACATCTCGTCATCCTGGGGCATGAAGAAATGGCCGACGCCGTATTGGCCAGGCTCGGGAAGCTCGATGCCCTGCGCGGCCATGATTTCGCGGAAGAATCCGTCGGGAATCTGGACCAGCATGCCGGCGCCGTCGCCCATCAGCGGATCGGCGCCCACGGCGCCGCGGTGCGTCAGGTTCTCCAGCATCGCCAGGCCGTTTTCGATGATTTCGTGCGACTTCGCGCCTTTCATGTGGGCGATGAAGCCGACACCGCAGGCGTCATGCTCCTTGGCAGGATCGTAAAGTCCCTGGGCGGCGGGCAAACCGGCTTTTCGCTGCCGGACACCAGCAAAACCGCCAGCAGGGAACAGCGCCTGTTCGCTCATCTGTCAATCCTCCATACCGTGCCCGTATTCAAGGGCGTCGCCTCCGAGCGGGAAGCGCCAACTGCCGTCGCAATCTTCCCGTGCCCCGCGGCACAAATTTCGAAATGCCCCTGCACTGGTCTCGCGCTTCGGGCCGGCCTGCATATTCCCACGCCGCCGATTTTCGGCAAGCGCAAAATGCCCGTTTCAAGCGGGGCGCTTTTCCAGCGCCAGATACCACACAACTGCTTCGTAATACAGTTGAGGCTCCGCTTGGCGGACATTTATGACAGCAATACTGTCCTAATTCGTATGCCATATTTATTCGGGCCGCACAAGACGGCTGAAAGCATTTTTGCAACGTAAAACGCAATTAAATTTTATGATACGCCACTATGCCGACATGAAATTTCGTCAACCAGTCCATTCCGACAACAGACTGGCCCGCAGGCAACCGCGGGCCTGAAAACAGAGGCTTTCGGATGGCGTAATTTTTTACACCGCCTTGCACAAATCCCGCAAATCCGTGATGACATGCGCAATCCGAATCCCCGCGGGAGTGGCAATGAATTTCCGATCCGACAATTGCGCCGGCGCGCATGACCTTGTTTGCGAGTCCATGACGAAAAACGCTGGCGGATTTGCCGCCTCCTACGGTGCGAGCGATCTGGACCGCCGTGTGGAGGAAAAATTCAACGAGCTTTTCGGGCGCGAGGTCGCCGTGTTTTTTGTTGGAACAGGAACGGCTGCCAACTCCCTGGCGATGACAGCGGTGAACCGGCCGGGTGGCGTGGTTTTCTGCCATCCCCAGGCGCATCTGGCGGAAGACGAATGCGGCGCGCCGGAATATTTCACCGGCGGGGCGCGGCTTTGCGGCGTGGATGGTCCGCTCGGCCGCATCGATATCGAGCGGCTGCAGCGGGCAATCGACGGCTATCCGGCCGATTTCGTGCACATGGGCCAGCCGATGGCGGTGTCGATCACCCAATCGACGGAAATCGGCACGCTCTATTCTCTGGACCAGATTGCCGCGATTTCGGCGGTGTGCAGGCGTAACGGGATTCCGCTGCACCTGGATGGCGCACGTTTCGCCAATGCGCTGGTGTCGCTCGATGTTTCGCCCGCAAGAATGACCTTGGAGCAAGGCGTCGACATCATTTCCTTCGGCGGGACGAAGAATGGCTGCTGGTGCGCGGAAGCGCTGGTGTTCCTGGACATCGATCTGGCGCGCGACATGCCATTTCTGCGCAAACGCGCCGCTCAGCTTTTCTCCAAGAGCCGCTTCATTGCGGCGCAGTTCGACGCCTATTTCGAAAAGGACCTTTGGCTGGAACTAGCCCGCCATTCCAATGCCATGGCCGCGCGGCTGGCGACCGGGCTGGAGGCTTCGGGGAATTGCAGGCTCGCATGGCGGCCCGAGGCCAATGAGGTGTTTCCGTTCATCCGCAGAGGCACGGTCGACAAGCTGATGAAGTCCGGCGGGGAATTCCATGAATGGCCGGTGCCTTCGTCGTTTGCGGGCGAAGTCGGCGAAGACGAGGTGTTGTGCCGCCTCGTCACAAGCTTTGCCACGACCGAACACGACGTCGACAGATTCTGCGAGATCGCCGGCTGAGTTCTTGCGCCCGGTCAGGACGCGTTGTCGAGCGCTTCAAGTTCGCCGATCAGGCTTTCGATGACCTGGAGACCCTTCTGCCAGAATGCGGGGTCGGATGCATCGAGCCCGAAAGGCGCCAGCAGTTCGGAATGGTGTTTGGTACCGCCGGCGCGCAGCATGTCGAAATACTTGTCCTGAAAGCCACGCTCGGCGTCCTGATAAACGGCATAGAGCGAATTCACCAGACAATCGCCGAACGCATAGGCATAGACGTAGAATGGCGAGTGCACGAAGTGCGGGATGTAAGCCCAGAAGGTTTCGTAACCTTCGCCGAGCCTGATCGCGGGACCGAGACTTTCCGCCTGAACCTGCAACCAGAATTCACCCAGCCGCTCGGCGGTCAGTTCGCCGTTGCGCCGCTCGGTGTGCACCATGCGCTCGAACTCGTAGAAAGCGATCTGGCGCACGACCGTGTTGATCATGTCTTCCACTTTCTGCGCCAGCATGGCCTTGCGTTCGCGGGCGTCGCGGGTTGCGGCAAGCAGTGAGCGGAAGGTCAGCATCTCACCGAACACGGAAGCAGTCTCGGCAAGGGTCAGCGGCGTCGAAGCCATCAGCGCTCCCTGTCCGCCGGCCAGGACCTGATGCACGCCGTGCCCCAGCTCATGGGCCAGCGTCATCACATCGCGCGGCTTTCCCATGTAGTTCAGCAGGACATAGGGATGGGCCGAAGGCACAGTCGGGTGGGCGAAGGCGCCTGGCGCCTTGCCGGGCCTTGTCGGAGCGTCGATCCATTTTTCCCGAAAGAATCGATCGGCGATCTCCGCCATCTCCGGCGCAAAGCCGTGATAGGCCGACAATACGGTCTGCCGTGCTTCATCCCAGGATATCGTCGCTTGCGGGGTTTCAGGCAGCGGCGCATTGCGGTCCCAGTGGTTCATCTGCTCCATGCCGAGCCATCCGGCCTTCATGGCGTAGTAACGGTGCGACAATCGCGGCCATGCGCTACGCACCGCGCTGACGAGCGCGTCGACCACTTCGCGTTCGACGCGGTTGGCGAGATGACGCGAATCAGCAATGTCACTGAAGCCGCGCCACCGGTCAGAGATTTCCTTGTCTTTCGCCAGTGTATTGGTGATCAGCGTGAAGGTTCGGAGGTTGGCGCGGAAGGTGGCGGCGAGCGCGTCGGAGGCGTTGCGGCGCATCTCGGGATCGGCATCCTGCAACCGGTTGAGCGTCGGTTCCAGCGGCAGTTCCTCGCCGCCCACGTCGAAGCGCAGCGCGCTCATTGTCTCGTCGAATAACCTGTTCCACGCACCTCGGCCGGTGACCGACTTCTCGTGAAACAACTGCTCGACCCGATCCTCCAGTTGGTAGGGCCGGTCCTTTCGCAGATCCTCCACCCAGGGCCGGTAATGGGCGAACGCCGGGTCGGCGTCAAAAGCCGCCGCGACCACCTCGTCGTCGATCTTGTTCAATTCGAGCGCGAAGAACAGAAGATGCGCGCTGGCGTCGGTCATCTTTTCCTGGACATCGCCGTAGAACTTCGCGTTTGCCGGATCGGCCGTGTTACCGGCGTAGACAAGTCCGGCATAGGAGGCGATCCGGCCGATCAGTTCCTCCAAGGCCTCATACTCCCTTACGGCGTTGCCAAGTTCCATTTCGGTAGCTGCGGCCGCCAATCCGCCTTTCCATCGCTCCTCGAACGCGATTGCAGCCGTCGCCGCCCGTTCCATATCGGCTGCAACTTCCGGCGATCCGATGTCCGGGTAGAGATCGGCAAGATTCCACTCCGGCAGGCCGCCAAGCGGGTTTGCCGCGGGTTCCTCAACGGCGGCTGCTGCGGCGCGATTTTCGGGGCTCAAATGCATATTTGGGTTCCAGACGGAGTAGCGGCAGTTCATGAAAATGCGCCAAGCTGCCCGTTTAGGGTTTGTTTACCGGCTTTCTTGAGCCGACTTTTAGATGTCTGTGCCAAGATGATCCAGACAGAAAGCCCGAAAAGCCGACAGCGTTACCAAACGATTTCACGAATATTGAAAATATGACACAGTCGATACTCATCATCGAAGACGATCCGGTTCAGCGGCGGCTGCTTCATGCGGCAGTTTCCAGCGCCGGTTTTGCCTCGGTTACCGCCGATTGCGGAAAGGCGGCACTCGATACGTTCGACCGGCCGGAAGGCCGGAACATTCTCGCGATTGTACTCGATCTCGGCCTGCCGGACATGGACGGCCTTGCGGTGATGTCAGAAATTCGCAAACGCGGCATCGAAACTCCGGTAATCGTGCAGACCGCGCAAGGTTCGATCGAAACGGTGATTTCGGCGATGCGCGCCGGCGCGTTCGACTATGTCGTCAAACCGGTTTCGCCGGACCGGCTGAAATCGGCGATTAACAACGCGCTGAAGGTGGAGAAGGCCGAAATCGAGACCAGAAAGCGCAATAAGGTTCCCGCAGGCGATCTGACATTCGACGACATCGTCTGTTCAAGTCCGGCAATGGAGCGTGTCTTGTCGCTGGGCCGCAAGGCGGCCGCATCCAACATCCCGGTGCTCATCGAGGGCGAATCAGGCGTTGGCAAGGAGTTGGTCGCCCGCGCCATACAAGGCAGCGGCAAGCGGGCGGCGAATCCCTTCGTCACCGTCAATTGCGGCGCGATACCGCAGAACCTGGTCGAAAGCATTCTCTTCGGTCACGAAAAGGGCTCGTTCACCGGCGCGACCGAAAAACACACCGGCAAGTTCGTCGAAGCGGACAAGGGCACGCTGTTTCTCGACGAAATCGGCGACCTGCCGCTCGATGTTCAGGTCAAGCTGCTACGCGCGATCCAGGAGGGCGAGGTCGATCCGGTCGGCGCCAGGCGTTCGCACAAGGTCGACATCCGGCTGATATCGGCGACGCATCGCAATCTCATTGAAAGCGTCAGGAATGGCGAATTCCGCGAAGACCTTTTCTACCGGTTGAACGTGTTTCCGATCACGGTGCCGCCACTGCGCGACCGGCGCGACGATATTCCGGCCCTGATCAGGCATTTCATGGTTCGCAATCGTGACGGCGAAACGGGGAGCGGCATCACGGGCATCACAGGCGAGGCGATCGCGATGCTGCAGGCTTACGACTGGCCGGGGAACATCCGCCAACTCGAAAACGCAGTCCTGCGAGCGGTCGTTCTGTGCGACGGCGACACGCTTGGCGTTGACGAGTTTCCGCAAATCCGGGCGCAGGTCGACGGCATCGAACTCCAGGAACGACCCGTGCCGAGCAAGCCGGCCGGACCAAGCCTCAGCGAGCCGGAAACGGTCAGGCTCGACGATATTCCCGCCGCCATGAGCTTCGGCGATACGGATGACGCCAAAGCCCAGCCGTCCGAAGGCAATGCGCTCAGCTTTCTCGACCGCACCGGCGAAGTCAGGCCGCTCTCCGACGTGGAATACGACATGATCTGCTTTGCCATCGACTTTTACGCCGGGCAGATGAGCGAGGTCGCGCGCAAGCTCGGAATCGGCCGCTCGACGCTCTACCGAAAACTCAAGGAATACGGCATCGATCCGGAAGAGCAGCGCGGCAGCAAGACCGGCTCGTAGCGGCTAATTTCGATTCACGGGATCAGATCCAGCCAGACAATTCGCGGCGCACCATCGTTTCGATGACCTCCATGCCGGCGTCGCTGTCGTTCAGGCAGGGGATATGCGTGAAGTTCGTCCCGCCGGCGTGGCGGAATATCTCACCTGCGCCCTCGGCGATTTCCTCCAGCGTTTCCAGGCAATCCGACACAAAGCCCGGATTGAACACTGCGATCGAGCGGACGCCGTCTTTTGCGAGCTTCTCCATTGTCTCGTCGGTATAGGGCTGCAGCCATTCTTCGGGTCCGAATCGTGACTGGAAGGTCGTCATGAGCTTCTCCTCGTTCCAGCCGAGCCGCTGCCGCAACAGGCGCGAAGTCTTCATGCAATGGCAATGATAGGGATCGCCCTTCCGGAAATAACTTTGCGGTATGCCGTGATAGGAAGCGACAACCACTTCCGGTTCGAAATCGAGCGTCGACAGATGGGTTTCGATCGAACGGGCCAGCGACTCGATGTAGACCGGCTCGTCATGGTAGGGCGGGACAGTACGCACGGCCGGTTGGAATCGCATTTTCATCAATGATTCAAAAAACTTGTCATTGACGGTGGCGGTTGTCGTCGCCGAATACTGCGGGTAGAGGGGAAACATGACGATGCGGGTGCATCCGGCGGCCATCATCTCGTCGACGACGCCTGCGATCGACGGATTGCCGTAGCGCATTGCCCAGCGAACCTCGATATTGTCGTGCTTTGCAAGCGATGCCGCGAGTTTTTCGGCCTGCGCGCGGGTAAAGGTGCGCAACGGCGATTCATCGAGTTCCCGGTTCCAGATCGATGCATAAGCCGCGCCGGACTTCTTCGGCCTGGTGTTCAGCACGATGCCGTAGAGAATGGGAAACCAGATAGCGCGAGGCCATTCTATCACCCGCCTGTCGGACAGAAATTCCCTTAGATAGCGCCGCATCGGAGCCACGTCGGTGCCGTCGGGCGTACCCAGATTGATCAACAGCACACCGGTTTTCGGCGATTTTATTTCAGGGTGCCCGTCCGGCAGGGGACCCATAGCCTTGGCCTCCCTGAGCGTTAGCGGATTGTGTTTCATGCGCCGGTTCCGATTGCCCGATGATCCTGAACGAGCACAGATAGGGCATCGAACCGCAGTTTGGAACAGTTCAAAACAGGAATGCGAAACGGTAAGCCCCGCCGGCAGGTTTTACCAACGGGGCCTTTTTCCGGAAACTTCGCCGTCCGGCTATTTCGCCGCCGGAACCGTCAGTTCCGATCCGATCTTGAGCCTGCGGTAATGCGCATCGGGATTGGCCTCGGCGATCATCTTCCACTTGCGGGCGTCGCCATAATAGGATTTCGCCAGGTTCCAGTAGTTGTCGCCCTTAACAATGGTGTGCATCTTGGCGGCCATTTCCATGGATGAATCGTCGCCAACCTTGGCCTCCATCTTCACTTCGGCTTCCGCCGCCGCATCGTCCTTCTTCTCCATTGCCTCGTCGCCGGTTTTGGCCATGGCGGTGATCTCGGTTATACGGCCATCGAGATAAGGCTGGTAGGGCTGGTTGGCTGCCAGATAATCGGCAACCACCTGTTCCAGCCCGGGTCCGAAGTCATAGGCATTCTGGGCGTTGGAGGCGAAAAGCTTGTAGCCGTCGCCGCCGGCGCGCACGAAGTTGTTGGTCACGACCCCGTAAATCTTGGCCGGATCGATCGGACCCCAGCTACCGCCGTCATTGACCTCGACATTCGATATGCGGCCCTCGTTCGGCGCCTTGTTCAGGTCGAAGGTGTAGCGCAAACCGGCAACCTGCGGAAACTTGCCCTTGCCTTCCTCCACCTCGCTTACGCCCGATTCCAGGGAGGCGACGATGTCGGCACCGGAAATCTGGAATGTCGCCAGCGTGTTCTGGAACGGCAGCACGGTCAGTACTTCGCCCATGGTGATCTCGCCGGCGTCGATGGAGGCGCGCAGGCCGCCGCCGTTCTGGATGGCGATCTGGATTCCCTGGTCCTTCACGCGGTCAAGTATGGCGTCGGAGACGAGATTGCCCATTTCGCATTCGCGGGCGCGGCAATTGTCGCGGTTGCCGTCAATCGGGGCTGCGGCTTCCGAGACGCGCTTGGCCTTCAGTTCCTCGATCGGTGCTGCGAGTTCCTTTACCCTGGCAGCGACTGCTTCATCCGGCGTGAACGAAGCGTCGATGAGAATCGGATCGCCGCTCGCAGCGGTCACCACACCGCTATCATCGAAGGTAACGGAGATATCGCCCAGATATTTGGAATAGGATGCGGCCTGAACGACCGGCACCTTGTAGCCGTCGGGATTGTCGACCCAAGTGGGATAGGGGCCGGCGGCATTGTCGTCGTTGTTTGCAAGCAATGTGTGCGAGTGTCCGCCGACAACGACATCGACGCCCGGTATCTTGGCGATGGCCGCCAGATCGCGCGGATAGCCGACATGGGTCAGCGCGATGATCTTGTCGACGCCATCGGCCTTCAGCTGGTCCACGGCCGCGGTGATCGAGGCGACGTCTTCTGCAATCAGCACCTGGTCGCCGGGCGATGACAATTCGTCGGTGTCGTTAGCGACCGCGCCGACAACGCCGATCTTCTGGCCGCCGACCTCCAGAACCACCGAAGGCTTTACCCGGTCTCCCAGAAGCGAACTGTGGCTTGCCACCACATTGGCGGAAAGAACAGGAAACTCGACCGCGTCGAGGAACGTCGCCAGCGCCGGTTCGCCATCGTCGAATTCATGATTGCCGATGGCCATCGCATCGGTCTTCATCAGGTTGAGAAATTCAGCTTCCGCAGCGCCCTTGTAGGTTGTGTAGAAAAGCGAACCCTGGAAATTGTCTCCGGCGTTCAGAAACAGGACATTGCCGCCCTCGTGCTTCTTGCGCGTTTCGGCAACGGCCGTCACCAGCCGGGCAGCGCCGCCAAAGCACTTGCCCTCGGTTTCGTCTTCGGCGCTGCAGGTCGAATCGAATCTGTTGATCGATTCGATGCGGCTGTGCCAGTCGTTGATGTGCAAGATGTTCAGCGTGTATTCGGCGCGCGCGGCTCCCGCCGCCAGTGTCAACATGGATACGGAAAGAGCTGCGGAAAGAGCGATACGTCTCATCAATTGGCCTCCCGGATAACTGGATGGGCATTCATCGCACCGGATTTTGTCAATATCATTGCGATGCATTGGGGTTTCCATGTTTCCATCGGGCGTTCCCCAATGCAAGCAAATTGAATTGCTCGAAGCCTTTCTATTTCGAGTAGTCGCGCTCGTCGGCGATAACCATCCCGTCATTGGGCAGGGAGCCGGGCGCCACGAGTTCGACCGTGCCGCCAAGCTTGGTAATTTCACGCAGCGTTTCGCTTATCGACGCAGCGTCAGCGGCTTCGGTTTCGGCTCGTAATGTCATCGCGTCGTGATCGCCATCGCGGCGGACGACAAGCCTGGCCTTGCCGATTTCCGGATGGCGCCGGACGATCTCGGCGACCTGTTTCGGATCGACGAACATTCCCTTGATCTTGGTGCGCTGGTCGGCGCGGCCCATCCAGCCCCTGATGCGGGTGTTGGTGCGGCCGCATGGCGACATGCCGGGCAGCACCGCGGACAGATCTCCCGTGCCGAGCCTGACAAGCGGATAGGCCGAATTGAACGTGGTGACGACCACTTCACCGACTTCGCCCTCCCGCACCGGACCGCCTGTGCCGGGTGTGACGATCTCGACGATCAGATCCTCGTTCAGGATCATGCCTGGATTGGGATTTCCTTCGCCATCAGCGCATTCATAGGCGATGACGCCGCACTCGGCGGTCGCATAGCACTGAAGCACGCTTACGCCCCGATCGCGGTATTCCTGACGCATGGACGGAAACAGCGCGCCGCCCGAAACGAGGCCGCGGGCAATGGAGGAAAGGTCCTTGCCGGTCTCGGCCGCCCTGTCGAGCATCACCTTCAGGAAGTCGGGCGTGCCGCAGTAAACGGTGGGCCTCAAGGCAGCGGCGGCCTCGACCTGCATGTCCGTGTTGCCGACTCCGGCCGGGAACACGGTGCAGCCGAGTGCGCGGGCACCTTCGTCAAGAATAAACCCGCCGGGGGTCATGTGGTAGGCAAAGGCATTGTGTACCGTGTCGCCCGGCCTGATTCCGGCCGCATGGAAAGCGCGGGCGGCATTCCATGGATCCGCGCCGATGCCTTGCGGCTCGAATATCGGTCCCGGCGACATGAAGACCCGGTTGCCGGCCAGCGCCGCCAGGTTGACGAATCC
This sequence comes from Rhizobiaceae bacterium, assembly GCA_041582695.1. GTDB lineage: Bacteria > Pseudomonadota > Alphaproteobacteria > Rhizobiales > Rhizobiaceae > JAWKWH01. Next base: position 15,589 of record JBFIBB010000012.1, on the reverse strand, counting down.
GCCAAATGGCGGCTCCGCCTGCTGCATCTCCATCAGTTCGGACTTTCGCAGGACCGGAAGCCGGGCAAGCGCTTCGCGATCATGGATCGCGGAGACATCGTGAGCGTCCAGCCATTTCGCCAGGCCGGGCACATTTGCGACCGCTTCAGCAAGATGGGATTTCAGCCGGTCGAACAAGACTTTTTCGCGCGCCTGCGGATCAGCCTTCTCCCTCTCGTCCAAATGCTCGGCCATCGTCTGTCCTCTCTCGCGTTTTCCCGTACCAATGGGGGAAGGCCGGACGCCAATCAAGTCGGCCATTGGACGAAGATGACGGCTACCGCAGCAACCGTATCCAGTAGGCGACATTCACCAGCGACATGAGTGCGCCCGCGACGTATGTCAGCGCGGCAGCGCGCAATACGTTGCGTGCGGCGGGCAGGTCTTCTTGGGGCAGATACTTGCCTTCTTCGAGGATCGGCAGCGCCTTGCCGAAGCTGGCGTCGAACTCTACTGGCAAGGTGACCAGATTGACGATGACCCGCACCCCGAGCAGCGCCACGCCCATCGCGATGACGGCGACGAACGCCGCAGGTACCCTGGCAAGCGCTGCAAGGACCGGAGCCGCGATAAAGAAGAATCCGGCGAAACGGTCCGTTGAAGCGGCGAATTTCGCGAGCTTCTGGCGGAGCGCCAGCATCGGCTCGCCGCGGGCGTCCTGCAACGCATGGCCGAATTCGTGCACGGCGACGGCGACAGCCGAAAGCGAACGGCCGTCGTGATGCTGCGGCAGGAGACGCACCGCCTTGGCGTCGGGATCATAGTGATCGCCGCGATCGGTTATCTCGACGGTGACGCCTTCAAGGCCGAAACGTTCGATCAGGTGACGGACGAGTTCGCCGCCTGTTCCCGGCAGGTCCGGCCGGTCGGCGCCATGCCGCGAGATGGTATGGCGCACCCATATTTGCGGCGCGATAGCGGCCAGAAGTATGACCGCGCCCAGAAAGATCAACTGGTTACGCGCGCCTGACCAGCACGAACTGCGCGCCGGTAGCGCTGGTGCAATTCAATTGGCGGCTGGTTGCAACCGCGCAATTGGCCTTGCTGGTCGTGTTGCGGATAACGGAGTTGATCGTGATCTCGATCAGCGACTGGCTTACATAGCGGTAACTGCCGGTTGCCAGAAGCTGGCTGGTATCCGTCGCCGTACTGCGGAACTGGCCGCCGCTGAAGTTGGAGATCGCCACGCCATCCGTGCCGATCCACTCGCCGTCGACGCCAGCCGGCTGGCTGATTCGCGGCGGTCCGACGGGGCCCGTCATTGTGCAACCCGCCAGCATTGCAACGCCAGCCAGTCCGGCAACTACGCGCTTGCTATTCATGGACTTGAAACCTCTCCTCGCGCCCGATTTCGCCAAATGTTACGGTGCAGTTTGGCGAAAGCAAGACGGGCGACTACGCCAGATCACCACACCAGTATATTGCGGAACTGCCAGGGATCCTTCGTGTCGATGTCCTCCTTGAACAGGCCGGGCCTCCCGTCGAGCGGAGTCCAGTCGGTATAGTAACCCTTGACCGGCCCCAGATAGGGCATCTGCACCTCGAGGCAACGCCGGTAGTCCATTTCGTCGGTCTCGACGATACCGGCCTCCGGGTTTTCCAGCGCCCAGACCATGCCCGCGAGCACGGCCGAGGTTACCTGCAGGCCGGTGGCGTTCTGATAGGGCGCGAGTTTCCGTGTTTCTTCCAGCGAAAGCTGGGAGCCGTACCAGTAGGCGTTCTTCTTGTGGCCGTAGAGCAGCACGCCGAGCTCGTCGATGCCGTCCACGAGTTCGTTCTCGTCGAGCACGTGATGCACGGGCTGCGCCTTTCCACCGCTGCCGAACATCTCGTGCAAAGACAGAACGGCGTCGTTTGCGGGATGGTAGGCGTAGTGGCAGGTCGGCCGGAAGGTGACCTTGCCTTTCTTGTCCCTGACCGTGAAGTAGTCGGCAATCGAGATCGACTCGTTGTGGGTGACGAGAAATCCGTATTGCGGGCCGGGCGACGGGCACCAGGTGCGCACGCGGGTGTTGGCGCCCGGCTGCTCAAGGAAGATTGCGGCCTTGCAGCCCTTTTTCTGGCCCCGCGCATTTTTCGGCTTCCATTTCTCATGCGTCCCCCAGCCGAGTTCGGCGGGCTGCAATCCCTCTGAAATGAAACCCTCCACCGACCAGGTGTTCCAGAAGGTGTTGAAAGGTTTTGGTTTTTTTGTGCGTTGGGTGTCGCGCTCGGCGATGTGGACGCCTTTGACGCCGACCTTCTTCATCAGTTTCGCCCAACCATCGCGGTCGTGCGGGCTGGGCTCTACAAACTTCACGCCGGTTGCGGTTGCGATGTCGACAAGTGCTTTCTTGACGAACCACGACACCATGCCGGGATTTGCACCGCAGCAGGAAATCGCTGTCGTGCCGCCCGGGTTCTTGCGTTTTTCCTCCCGTACGGTCTCCCGCAACGCATAGTTGGTGCGCGATGCATTATCCGCCTTGGCGTCGAAATAGAAGCCGAGCCATGGTTCGACGACGGTGTCGATGTAGAGCACGCCAAGTTCGCGGCAGAATTTCATCAGGTCGAGCGAGGAGGTATCGACGGAAAGGTTGACGCAAAATCCCTGGCCGCCACCGGCCGTGAGCAGCGGTTTCAGCAGCTTTTTGTAGTTCTTCCTCGTTACCGCTTCGCGCATGAAGCGGATGCCGTGCTTTTTCGCGATGCCTTCGTTGTCGCCCTCGGGATGGGGGTCGATGATGACAGCGCGCGATTTGTCGAATTTGAAATGGCGCTCGATGAGCGGAAGTGTGCCCCGGCCGATAGACCCGAAGCCCAGCATCACAACTGGCCCGCTTATCTCGCCATAGACCGGCCACTTCGACTTTGCCATCGCATTCCCCTCTTTCGAAACTGGATTCGTCAGTTGCGCTACCGCGTTGACAGCGGGCCATTCGTTATCACACATGAATTTTCGTGCAATGCCGCGAGAAAGGGAATGACAGAGACTTGCGTCTGATTCCACGAATATCCGGACTGTTTCTGGCGGGGGTGATCGTTTTTGCAATGGCGCTGACAACGCACGCAAAGGACGATCCGGCCGTGTTTGCAGCTGCCAGCCTCCGCGATCTCCTGGAAGATGCTGCGGCGGATTTCGCTCATGCGGGCGGTGGACGGGTGCGGCTCGTCTTTGCTGCAAGTTCGGTGCTGGCGCGGCAGATCGATGCCGGCGCGCCCGCCAGCCTGTTCCTGTCGGCGGACGAAGAATGGATGGACTGGCTGGCGGAACGCGGTGCGATCGATCCGGCGGCGGTGCGTATCATTGCGGCAAATTCCCTCGTGGTTGCCCGGGGAGACGGAAGTCAGCCGGCGCAAACGCTTGCAGAGATGCTCACGTCGGGCCGGTTCGCGATGGGGGATCCAAACCATGTTCCCGCCGGACGGTATGCGGCCGCGGCACTGGAACGCATGGGTATCTGGGACATGGTCCGGCCGCATGCGGTCTTCAGCGAGAATGTCAGGGTGGCGCTCGAGTTCCTGCGCCGCGGCGAAGTTGACGCGGCGATCGTCTACTCGTCTGATATGACCGTGGCGCCGGAACTCGTCAAAGCCTACGAGTTTCCGGACGGCAGCCATGCGCCGATACGCTATGCTGCCGTTCTGGTGCCGGGTGGAGATGGTCGTGTGGCCGGATTTCTGGAGTATCTGACGGGTGAGCAGGGTCAGGAGCTTTTCGCCAAATACGGCTTCCTTCCGGTCCGGTAGGATGAACTGATGAGCGAAGCGGCTTTGGCAATCATTGTTCTGTCGGCAAAGGTCGCTCTCGCGGCAACGCTGTTTTCGCTGCCATTCGCTTTCATCGTTGCCTGGGTGCTGGCGCGCAGCGAGTTCCGCGGCAAGTCGCTGCTGCAGGCGGCCGTGACGCTACCGCTGGTCGTGCCGCCGGTCGTGACCGGCTACGTGCTCTTGATTCTGTTCGGAGCAAAGGGTCCTGTGGGGCGCTTTCTCTTCGAGTGGTTCGGCTTGACCTTCGCATTTCGCTGGACCGGCGCGGCGCTGGCGGCCGGCGTGATGGCGTTTCCTCTGCTCGTGCGTCCACTGCGCCTGTCGATTGAAGCGGTCGATCGCGGCCTTGAGGAGGCCGCCGCGACGCTCGGTGCGTCGCGAATGATCTCGTTTCTGACGATTACGCTGCCGCTGGCCATGCCCGGCGTGCTGGCCGGAACCCTGCTCGGTTTCGCCAAGGCGCTTGGCGAGTTCGGCGCGACGATCACTTTCGTTTCCAATATTCCGGGCGAAACGCAGACTTTGTCGCTTGCCGTCTACTCCCTGCTGCAAAGCCCGTCAGGTGATGCCGAAGCGCTGAGGCTTATCCTGGCTTCGGTGGCAATTGCACTGGCGGCGGTTGTGATTTCCGAATGGCTGGCGCGAAAGATCAAACCGGAGCCGCGGCGATGAGCGTGTTGACGGTCGACATTACGGGTATGGCAGGCGCCGGATTTCCGGTTCGGGCCAGGTTCGAGACCGGACCCGGTATAACCGGCCTGTTTGGTCATTCAGGCGCGGGCAAAACCACGGTCCTGAAAATGATCGCCGGCATGCTGCGTCCGCAATCAGGCCGCATTGAAACCAACGGGCGCGTCTGTTTCGACGGCGAACGCGGCATCGACCTGCCGCCGCACAAGCGTCAGACCGGTTTCGTGTTCCAGGACGGACGGCTGTTTCCGCATCTGACCGTGCGCCGCAACCTCAGCTATGCGAGCTGGGCGGGAAGCCGGCGCAACAGCCGGTCATTTGCCGGGATAGTCGATCTGCTCGGCCTTGGAAACCATCTCGATCGCTGGCCTGCGACCCTGTCGGGTGGCGAACGCCAGCGGGTCGCCATCGGAAGGGCGTTGCTGTCGGAGCCGGCGATCCTTCTGATGGACGAGCCGCTATCGTCGCTGGATTACGCCCGGCGCATGGACATACTGCCCTATCTTGAGCAAATACGGCAGGAAACGCAGATACCCATGGTCTATGTCAGCCATGAGATCGACGAGATGGCACGGCTGACCGACACGCTTGTAGTCATGTCCCATGGCGAAGTCATCGGCGCCGGCGAGACGGCCGAAATGTTCGCGCGCCTCGATCTCGGCCCGGCGCTCGGCAGGCAAAAGGCTGGCGTTGTCGTCCACGGCACAGTCGTTGCCGTTGATGCGGATTGGGGGCTGGCGACCGTGGATATCGGCGGACAGACCATCGAGGTGGCGGGCACCGATTTCGAAACAGGCCAGACGATCCGGCTGATGGTCCGGGCGCGCGACGTTTCGGTGGCGCTGCAGGCGCCGGACAAGCTCTCCATCCGCAACCGTATCCGCTGTGTCCTCGACGAAATCTCCACAGACGACAGCGCATTTGCCGAATTGTCGCTGCGATGCGGCGACCAGGTGATCCGCTCGCGCATTACCCGCAGGTCTGCCAGCGAGCTTGGACTGCGAAGCGGCCAGCACGTTATCGCGCTGCTCAAATCCGTATCGGTCGAGCGCCGGGCAATGGTTCCACAGGGTGAGCAGGGCGCGCTGCGTTAACAGTTCCTTAACAAAGCTGTCCCATTCTGAAATCCATCAATCTGGTCTTTTCTCCTCCCGAGACCGGTTGGATCGGGCGGCTCAATTGTAGCCGCCCTTTTTTGTTTGGCCGGAATGTGGCATTGCCGATCGGCTGAATTCGAAGTGGAGGACACAATGGGCGACAGCAAGGTAGCCGTTGTTACCGGTGCGGGAACCGGTATTGGCAAGTCGGTGGCAACGAAACTTCTGGGCGCCGGTTGGACGGTTGTTTTCACCGGACGGAGAATGGGCGTGCTGGAGGAAGCCGTTGCGGCAGCCGGCGGCGGCATGCGCGGTGCGGCAATTGCGTGCGATGTGTCCAGCGAGGAGGAAGTCGACCGGCTTTTCGGCGAAACCACGGAGCGCTTCGGGCGCGTCGACCTGTTGTTCAACAATGCCGGGGCCGGTTATCCGGGAACACTGATCGACGAAATCCCGGTCGACGTTTGGCAGCGAATCGTCGACGTCAATCTGACCGGTTCGTTCCTTTGCGCGCGCGCGGCCTTCCGCGTCATGCGGCGGCAGGAGCCGCAGGGCGGACGGATCATCAACAACGGGTCGATTTCGGCTCACGCACCGCGCCCCGGTTCGGTACCCTATACGGCGACCAAACATGCGATCACCGGCCTGACGCGAACGCTGGCGCTCGACGGAAGGCCGTTCAACATCGCCTGCGGCCAGATCGATATCGGCAACGCGCTAACCGAAATGGCCGTGGCGATGACCAAGGGCGTGCCGCAGGCCAACGGCGAAATCGCCATCGAGGCGACGATGGATGTCGATCACGTGGCGAGCACGGTTCTGCACATGGCGAGCCTGCCGCTGGAGTCCAACGTGCTGTTCACCACCGTGATGGCCACAAAAATGCCATTCGTCGGCCGCGGCTGATCATGTCATCGCGCCAGCGCGCATTTCCCGGAAGAGCTCTTTCAACCGCGCCGGACCTTGCAGGATGTCGCTGTCGGAAGGCGTGACGCCAGCCTCGACGAACTTGCGGCCAAGCATGTGATCCGCAGCGCGGTTGACCGTGTCGACCGCGATCAGCCTGCCGCCGGCGAAATGATAGACGGCGAAGGCGTTTTCGGCCGGATCGCCCGAGACGAGAAACCGGTCGGGATCGAAGGACAGGCCGGCCATCTGGATCTTCATGTCCCCCTGGTCGGACCAGAACCAGGCGACATCGCGATAGGGGCCGGCTTCCACTCCGGCGATGACCCTGGCGGCATGCCTGGCCTGGTCTGTGGCGTTCTGGACCGATTCCAGGCGCACCCGGCGGTCCGCCTGCCAGTGATGAAAGCTGCAGCAGTCGCCGATGGCGAAAATTTGCGGATCGGATGTCTGCATGTGGTCATTCACAGCAATGCCGTTGTCGCAGACCAGGCCGGCGGCTTCCGCCAAGCCGGTATCGGGTGTGACGCCGATGCCGATGATCACGAGATCGGCGGGCAGCCGCTCGCCGCCGGCAAGGCGCACGCCAGCGGCCGTTTCATTGCCCTCGATTGCTTCCGGCATGGCGGATGTCAGGATCGTCATTCCGGCCGCCTCGGCCCGCCGGTGTACATGCTCCGAAATAGCGGGGGCGACTGCACGGCCGAGAATGCGCGCGGCCGCCTCGATCACCGTCACATTTCCGCCAAGCCCGGCGAGGGTGAAGGCTGCCTCCATGCCGATGAACCCGCCGCCGATGACCACCGCGTTGACCGAAGCGTGGGCGGCTTTGCGCAATCTGGTGGCGTCGTCGAGTGTTCTCAGGACGAATACGTTGTCGAGGCCGGTGCCGGGAATCGGCGGGATGCGCGGTCGTGCGCCGGTGGCAAGCACGAGATAGTCGTAGTTCAGATTCGCGCCATCGGCGCACGTGACCTTCCGTGCATCCCGATCGATCGCCTCGATGGCGATTTGGCGGCGAAGATCGATATGATGATCGGCGTAATAGCTTTCGGCGCGCAGGATCTGCGGTTCCATCTCCGGGTTTTTCAGGAATGCCTTTGACAGCGGCGGCTTGTGGTAGGGAACGGCGCTCTCGTCGCTGACCAGCGTCACTCTCCCGTCATACCCCGTCTCGCGCAGACTGGCTGCGCATTGCGAGCCGCCGTGACCGGCTCCGACAATCACCACACCGGACATGGCCCATCTCCCTTTTCCGATTTTGCTACCGGGTAAGGCAGCGGGGAGCAGATGTCAAAATGGCCGGTCGTGAGGATGAAAGTGTCTTTCTCCGGGAATATTAGCGATTGCAGGACGTTGACTGTTTGCCTGAAACAATGGCGAAGGGAGAGCATCATGAAACGCATATTTGCTCTGTCCGCCGCGGCCATTTTCCTGCTGGCCGCGCCGGCTTGGGCCGGTCACTGCCCGAAAGATGCGGCTGCGATAGACGCCTATCTTTCGAAAATGTCTGTCAGCGACACGCTGAAAGCAAACGTGACAGCAATGAAGGACGAGGGCATGGCGTTGCACAATGCGGGCAATCACGCCGAGTCGGAGGCGAAACTTGCCGAAGCAATGCGCGCGCTGCTGAACGGAGAATAGGTGGAATACAGACAGCCGGGGCCCGCGCCGTGATGCGGCCCCGGCTGATTTGCGCATTACGGTCGGCTCCTCGGGTTGACCAGCCTGTCTGACGCGAAAAACCAACGATCACCGTCGCGGCTACTCAAGGGAGGACATCATGAGAAAAGCCATACCCGCAGCCATACTGATAAGCGCTGCATTGCTGTTCCCGGTCAGGGCGCAGGACGTTTCGATGAGCTTCTTCATCACCAGCGCCGGACCGGGCGACGGGGCAAATCTCGGCGGGCTTTCCGGTGCGGACGGTCATTGCCAGGCTCTGGCCGAGGCCGCGGGCGCGGGTGGCAAGACTTGGCGCGCCTACCTTTCCGCCAGTACTGAAAATGCCCGCGACCGTATCGGCGCCGGGCCATGGCACAATTACAATGGCGAACTGATCGCCCAGGACCTGGACGCGCTGCATGGCGACGCCAACGGCATCGGCAAGCAGATGGGACTTACCGAAAAGGGCGAGATGGTGAACGGCCGCGGCGACCAGCCGAACCGGCATGACATCCTGACGGGATCGAACGCCGACGGCACCGCAAACGAGAACACCTGCGGCGACTGGACGATGAACGGCGAGGGCAGCGCGATTGTCGGACATCATGATCGCATGGGGCTGCAGGACGATGCGCCGTCGAAGTCGTGGAATTCGTCGCATCAGAGCCGGGGCTGCAGCCAGGAAAACCTCCAGGGCACCGGTGGCGACGGGCTGTTCTACTGCTTTGCGGTGAACTAGGGCGCGCGCCGGGCGCGGCCGCCCGCGCGGCGGCCAGGCCTACCTGACCGGGGCGTGCCGGCTCCAGAATTCGACCGCTCGCGCATAGGCTTCCCGGTCGATCGGAACGCCCGATCCGCCCTCGCTCCTGCCGAGCGCGTTGCGCATCTGCGTGATCGGCGGCATGGGCGGTTCGGCCGCTTCCAGCGTGCCGATGACGCCGACGATGCCCCAGTCGCAATCGGGCAGGTCGTGCCTGTCCGGGCCCTCCGCGGCCTCTAGCTCCAGTTGCCGGCGGCTGTAGAGGATGATGTCCAGATATTCGGCCCGCGGCGCGGCGACACCCTCGAACCAGCGCTCCAGCACTGGCAACTCGCCCTCGCGCCGGGCCTCGTAGCCGCATTTCATCAGGCCCCTGTTTTCGTCGGTCACCGGCGCGAACGAGCAGGTGGTTTCGGTGGTGTTCTCCAGGAACAGATGCTTGCAGAACGGCGCGTAGCCGCCGGCGAGCGGCGCGCCGTCCGCCACGGCGGCGTTGCACAGGCCGACGAGCGCGGCGGGCGTGACGCCGGTGATCTTCTTGCGGCCGGCCGCCTCGTCCCAAAGGCGTTCGGCAAAACGCGTCATCGCGATCTTCAATGGAACCTCCCGGTGTTGGGCCGGAGCATGATGGCGGAAACAGATATGTCACCCACGCGTCGGGTGCAAACCGATGCCTGTGTCGCCGGGCTGTACAAAAAATTCTGGTAGCGGGGGAGGGACTTGAACCCCCGACACGCGGATTATGATTCCGCTGCTCTAACCAACTGAGCTACCCCGCCGTACCAATGTCCATCCGTCCGGCTGCGCAGCGGACCGTTCGCTAGGCTGGTCCTGGTCGGGAATGATGCGTCAGTCGTCCTTCAAAACGGGGCGGAAAGCCGTCCCCGATGGACGCGCGGGATATAGTGCGCGCCGTCATGCACTGTCAAGCACGTTTGAAGCCGGAGCGCTGCCGGAACGGACAGGAGCGGGGGTGAGGGAAGCGCGCTTGCGCGTCTATCAGGCGAAAGAAGGGTTGAGTTCGCCCGACCGCCCCGATAAGTGTCGCGGAAATCTTCGTGTTGGCAAGGGTTTCATGGCGCCGCGCATTGCAGTTCTCGGATGTGGCTATTGGGGCAGCAACCACATCCGCACCCTGAAGTCCCTTGGGGCGCTTCATGCGGTGTCCGACGCCAATGCGGCGCGGGCGGAAGGCTTTGCCTCCGAGCAGGAATGCCTGGCGATCGCGCCGGACGAGTTGTTCGGCCGCGACGACGTCGACGCGATCGTGTTGGCGCTGCCGCCGCAGTTTCACTCCGAATACGCCATCCGCGCGGTCGAGGCGGGCAAGGACGTGCTGGTCGAAAAACCGATCGCGCTGACGGTGAAGGAAGCAGAGGCTGCCGTTGCCGCGGCGCAGCGCAACGGGCGCATCCTGATGGTCGGCCATGTGCTGCGCTTCCACCCGGCCTTCGAGATGCTGGAGCAGCTTATCGCCGACGGCGAGCTGGGCGAGGTCAAATACATCCACTCGCACCGGCTCGGGCTCGGCAAGTTCCATACCGAGAACGACGCGCTGTGGGATCTGGCGCCGCACGATCTGTCGATGATCCTGGCGATTACCGGTTCGGCGCCGGTGAAGGTGCGCGGCGAGGGCGCGGCGCTGCTCGATCATCTGAGCGATTTCGCCCATCTGCACATGCTGTTCGAGAGCGGCGTGCGCAGCCATCTGTTCGCCTCGCGGCTGAACCCCTATCGCGAGCGCCGGCTCACCGTGGTCGGCACCAAGGCCATGGCCGTGTTCGACGACGTGGAGGGCTGGGAAAGGAAACTCGCCGTCTACCGCCACGCGGTATGGCAGGACAGCGGCCAATGGGCGTTCACCACCAATGAACCTTCCTATGTGGCGATCAGGCAGGGCATGCCGCTGACGCGCGAACTCGAACACTTCATCCATTGCATCGAAACGCGCGAACAACCGCGCACCGATGGCGAGGAAGCGATCGGCGTGCTGCGCATCCTCACCGCCGGCACTGTCAAGCACGACAGCAAGCCCGCGTGACAGCGGCGCATTTCCGATCACCCGACGTTACAATTTGCCTTATCGTTTGAAGACGGCTTGCTGGCGCTTTGCCGCCTTTCGGCCTATTGAGCGGCGGGGACACGGGTTGACCGGCGCGGATAACGGGGCACAAACTGAACCATGCAATTCATAGATCTTGCAGCGCAGCGCAAACGCATCAGCGACCGGATTGAAGCGGCCATCGCCAAAGTGGTCGAATCGGGGCGCTACATTCTCGGTCCCGAGGTGGAGGAATTCGAGAAGCAACTCGCCGATTACGTTGGCGTGAAACACGCCATCGGCTGCGCCAACGGCACCGACGCGCTGATGTTGCCGCTGATGGCGCACGACATCGGACCCGGTGACGCGGTGTTCTGCCCGAGCTTCACCTTCGCAGCGACGGCGGAAGTGGTGGCGCTCAGGCGCGCCGAACCCGTGTTCGTCGACGTCGCGCCCGGCACGTACAACATGGACGCCACAAATCTCGAAGCGGCGATCGCCATGGTCAAGACCGAGGGCAGGTTGCGGGCGCGCGCGGTCATTCCCGTCGACCTGTTCGGGCTTCCGGCCGGCTACGACGCCATCGTCGCCGTCGCCAAGCGCGAAGGGCTGCTCGTGATCGAGGACGCGGCGCAGGGTATCGGCGGCTCGGCGGGCGGCCGGATGTGCGGCAGCTTCGGCGATGTCGCCTCGACCAGCTTCTACCCGGCAAAGCCGCTCGGCTGTTATGGCGACGGCGGGGCGATGTTCACCAACGATGACGGGCTTGCCGAAGTGCTGCGCTCGCTGAATTTCCATGGCAAGGGCGACGGTCAGTACGACAATATTCGTGTTGGCGTCAATTCGCGGCTGGACACGATCCAGGCGGCAATCCTGATCGAGAAGCTCGCCATCCTCGAAGACGAGATGGAGGCGCGGCAGAAGGTGGCCGCGCGCTATGCTGCGGGGCTTGGGGGCGTGGTCAAGGTGCCGGAGGTTGCCGATGGCCTGCGGTCTGCCTGGGCGCAATACGCCATCGAGACTGAACAGCGCGACGGCCTGAAGGCCCATCTTCAGGAAAAAGGCATTCCGTCGGTGATCTACTACACCAAGCCGCTGCACCGGCAGGTTGCCTACGACATGTACCCGGTCGCGCCGGGCGGCTTGCCGGTAACCGATGCCTTGCCGGCAAAGATCCTGTGCCTGCCGATGCATCCCTATCTCGGGGAAAACGATCAGGACATGATCATCGACTGCATCCGGCAGTTCGTGCTGGCGAACCGGCGCGAAGCGGCGGAGTAGCGACATTTCTAGATTTGCGCGGACGCGGTCTCCAGCCTGCGCAACATTGCCTCGGTGTCGTCTGCATGTTCGGTGCGATCGATGAATCCGCCCCCGAGCACGCGCGCGCCATTGCCGTCATCGGAATAGAGCACGCAGGCCTGGCCGGGCGCCACGCCAGTCTCTCCCCCGATCAGCTCGACCGTTGATACGCCGTTTTCGTGGCGCAACACGGCTGGGCGCGGTTCCCTCGTCGAGCGCACCCTGGCAAAGAGTTCCAGGCCGTTGGCGGGCAGACCGGTCAGGGGCCCGTCGCCGAGCCAATTCATGTCGCGCAGGATGATCTTCGAGGTATCGAGCGCCTCGCGTGGGCCGACGATGACGCGGCCGCGCTCGGAATCCAGATGAACGACATAAAGCGGGTCGCCTGTGGCGACGCCAATGCCGCGGCGCTGTCCGATCGTGTAGCGCACGATGCCTTCATGGCGGCCGAGCACGCGGCCGTCGATGTGCACGATGTCGCCGGGGGCCGCCGCGTTTGGCTTGAGCTTGGCGATGATGTCCGAATAGCGTCCCTGCGGCACGAAACAGATATCCTGGCTGTCGGCCTTGCCGGCGATCGACAGTCCCATCTCCTGCGCAAGGGCGCGCACCTCGGGCTTCGACAGGCTGCCCAGCGGAAAACGCAGGTAATCCACCTGTTCCTGCGTCGTGGCGAACAGGAAGTAGCTCTGATCGCGTTCGGCGTCGACCGGCCGGTAGAGCGCCCGATGGGCGCCATTCGGCCGGCTGCGGATGTAGTGGCCGGTGGCCAGCGCGTCAGCGCCCAGATCCTTGGCGGTCGCCAGAAGGTCGGCAAACTTGACCGTCTGATTGCAGGCAACGCAGGGAATGGGCGTCTCGCCGGCGGCGTAGCTTTCGGCAAAGGGGTTGATCACCGCTTCGCGGAAACGGCTTTCATAGTTGAGCACGTAATGGGGAATGCCGAGGGTATCGGCAACTCGGCGCGCGTCATCGATGTCCTGGCCCGCACAGCACGATCCGGCCCTGTGCACCGCCGCGCCGTGATCGTAGAGCTGGAGCGTGACGCCGACGACGTCGTAACCCTGCTGCTTCATCATGCCGGCGACGACCGACGAATCGACACCGCCCGACATCGCCACAACGACGCGGGTCTGATCAGGACTGGACGGTAGATCGAGCGTGTTCATCGGTCTTCGGTGTCAATCGGTTGGCTGGCCGGAGCGCCATGGCATTCCATAGCACAATGCCATTCCTGCGGTCACCGGGCTTGCATATAGGACGGTTACCCGCCGTACCCAAACAGAAATTCGCGGAATAGTACCGATTCTGCCCCGCCGAAGCAGAATGGTGGCAGATCCCGCCGCAATTAACTTCCCCTAATTCCGATTCACTTCCCTTACCACGCGGTTATCGGCGGCTTAGTCCTTTTTTAAAGCTGTTTGCGTAATCTCCGGTTGTTGAAGCTCCGTGTGTGTGGGGCTGGGTGAGTTTGTAGAGAGTACTCATGACCGATCTGGTTAGACCGCGCGTAAAGTATGTCATCGGCCCTGACGGCAGTCCGCTCACAATCGCCGACCTGCCGCCAACGAATACCCGTCGCTGGGTCATTCGCCGCAAGGCCGAGGTTGTCGCTGCCGTGCGCGGCGGCCTGTTGAGCCTCGAAGAAGCCTGCAACCGCTACAAGCTGACAGTCGAGGAATTCCTTTCCTGGCAGGCATCGATCGACGAATACGGACTTGCGGGTCTGCGCACAACACGCATCCAGCAATACCGTCACTAGAAGCAGCCCGTCGCGCCGGTCTCGCCTGATTCAACCTGATGGCCGGTTCCGACCGGCCAGCGACGACGCGGCGGCCGTCATCACCACGGATACGGCAAAAAACCACAGGCCAGGTTTGGATATCGCGGTCGCCAGACCGCTGGTCTTGGCCGCAAAAATCACCACCGCCACTAGCACGACATCCAGCATCGACCAGCGCGCCAGGGCGTGGAGCCTTTTTGCCAACCTGTTCGCGAGCCTGGAGCCGTTGAAGGCCGCCAAATGCAACAGCAGCAGTTTCAGGCCGGGCAGGGCCAGTGAAAAGCAGGCGATCAGAAGGGACAATGCAATGTCGCCTGCCTGCCACAGCCCCGCGACGATTCCGATCAGCGAAGGATGTTCGCTGAACAGCCACAGGCGGTCGATTTCGATCAGTGGAAGCGTGATGCCGAGGGCGAAACAGAAAGTAGCCGCAAACAGCAGCGGTGCGATCAGCCAGTTCATCGCAGGCTGTTTAGCGAATTGGCGCGGGTTTCGGAAGACCGCTCCGGTTCCCGGAAAAACATACCGGCGGCGCGCTGCGCCGCCGGTCTGCGTTGTTTTCCGTTGTTGCTCGGATTGACGGCGCGGCTCGTGGTCAGCCGATCATCGCTCGCTTGTCGTCGGGTTCAGGCTCGCGTACCCGTGAATCGCGCGTTTCGAGCATTTCAGCCTTCGCCAGCTCGGCCTCGGCTTCCGAAAGAGCGATTTCCGCTGCGGTGCGCTGTTCATCCAGGCCCGCGCGCGATTCCATCAGGTTGTCGCGCCGCTGGCGGGCGGCCTTGGCAAAGGTGGGATAGGCGAAGTGGTTTACGTCGGTGATGCCGGCCTTCTTTTCTTCCGCGGCGATCTGGACATCCAGTTCACCTGCCATGCGTTCGAATTCGGCGATCATCACGTCGAGCTGAGCCAGTTGCCTGCTCTTTTCATTGACCCGAAACCGTTTCAGCCGGACGAGGTTTTCCCGTGATTTCATGACTTGATACTCCAACACCACACGACCGGCACCATCAAGAGGAACCGAAATACTCAAACTCTACACAACCCGACACGACCATACGGTTGTTAACAAATGCTAACATTTTGACCGCACGGTAACCTTTCGTTTACGGGCATCATTAATCATATGGCTCAGGGCTTAAGGCCCGGTAAAAATTTCGGTGCTTCCGGCAGATTGCAACAGGTGAGTCGAAAGAATCGGTTGTAACGATTTGTTAAGGTTTCACCTTAAGATTCATTTGCTTGGATAACCAAATGGAATCAAGGTTATACGAAATTCTATTAATTTTACCGCAACCACTTGCCAAAGAGAATCAGAATTTGTTAACCATTTGGCGGCAAACTCGGACTCAAGGCAATGACCACCGTGTCCATCTGTTTTGCAAGGGGAATGGCGGTGGAACAAGGGGACTAAAATGCGCGTTCTGCTGATCGAAGATGACAGTGCGACAGCACAAAGCATCGAGTTGATGCTTAAATCCGAGAGTTTCAATGTCTACACGACGGATTTGGGCGAAGAAGGCGTCGATCTGGGCAAGCTCTACGATTACGACATCATT
>JBFIBB010000011.1:0-28823 GCA_041582695.1 Rhizobiaceae bacterium | reverse complement strand
CGGCCAGATCGTCGACAGCGGCCGGGAAGCCGAAACGCTTGCCCCCTTTCCCCTGGGCGCGCTGCGCCTCGACGCCGGCACGATCGCAAGGCTTGAAAGCGTCGGCCTTCGAAACGTCGGCGCCGTTTTGAATGCGCCGCGCGCGCCGCTTGCCCGCCGCTACGGCAAGACGCTACTGACCCGGCTCGATCAGGCGGTTGCCCGGCTCGACGAGCCCATTTCGCCGCGCCTTGCGGTTGCCGGCCTGTCCGTCGAACGCCGCCTGGCCGAACCGGTATCGCGCAGCGAAGACATCGATAGGCTGACGGGGCTGCTGTGCGCGACGCTGAAAACCCATCTGGAACAGCGCGGCGAGGGGGCAAGGGCGCTGGAGCTTGCCCTGTTCCGCGTCGACGGCGCGGTGCATCGCGTCGCCGTCGGCATGTCGCAGCCGGCACGTGACCCGCCCTCTATCCGGCGCCTGTTCGCCGAAAGGCTGGCCGCGGTCACCGACGATATCGACGCCGGCTACGGATACGAGATCGTGCGGCTCTCGGTACTGGCCGCCGCGCCCTTCGACAGCTGGCAGGCCGATCTTGCCGGCGGCGATCCGGCGCAGGAAGACGATCTTGCCCGGCTTGCCGACCGCATTCATGCCCGGCTCGGCAGCGCCGCGGTCTTTCAGCCGTTTGGCCGCGAAAGCCATCTGCCCGAACGGGCTGTCGGCGCGATCGCCTTTGCCGGCATCACCCCAGCCGGCGCGGAACCGGACGCCCGCCGCCGGCAAAGCGGAGCGGAAGCCAGGAGACCCGCGCCGCCGCGCCCGATCCGGCTGTTCGAGCGGCCGGAGCCCGTGGAGGCGATGGCGGAAGTGCCGGAGGGTCCGCCCATCACCTTCCGCTGGCGCAGGGCGCTGCACCGGGTGGTCGCCGCCGAGGGACCGGAGCGCATCGAGCCGGAATGGTGGCGCGGCAGCGAAACCCGTCCGCGCGATTACTACAGCATCGAGGATGAGGCCGGCCGGCGCTATTGGCTTTACCGGCAGGGACTTTTCACGGCGCAGGATGCCGCGCTGCCTCGCTGGTACATGCACGGGATTTTCGCCTGATGACCGCTACGGAAAACACGGCGCCGGCATTTGCCGAATTCGCTGTCCAGTCGAATTTCTCCTTCCTGCGCGGTGCCTCGCACCCCGAAGAGTTGGTGGTGACGGCAAAGCGCCTCGGCCTTGCAGCGCTCGGCCTTGCCGACCGCAACACGGTTTCCGGCGTGGTGCGCGCGCACCAGGCAGCGAAAGAGGCGGGCCTGGCCTTCCATCCGGGCGCCCGGCTGGCCTTTTCCGACAGCCCTTTCGAAATCCTGGCCTATCCGGAAAGCCGGCGCGGCTGGGCGCATCTCTGCCGCATGCTGACGGCGGCCAACATGCGCGGCGAAAAGGGAGCGCCCGATCTTCTTTCCGCCGACCTCTTCGAATGGGGCGATGCGCTGCAGCTTGCGGTTCTGTGGCAGGCCGGATGCGATCCGGAGGAATGCTGCGCGCTTCTCGACCGGCTCGCCGGGCGCTTCGGCGGCAATGTCCGGCTGGCGGCAGCCCGCGCCTACGGTCCGGCCGACCGGTTCGATCTGGGGATGGCGGCCGCGGCGGCCGGCGGGGCGGGTGTTCCGCTGATGGCGGTCAACGACGTTTTCTGCCACGGGCCGGAGCGCCGCAAGCTGCAGGATGTGCTGACGGCGATCCGCCTGCACCGGCCGGTCAGCGAGGCAGGCCATGCTCTCCTGCCCAATGCCGAGCGCCACCTGAAGGGACCGGAGGAGATGGCGCGGCTGTTTTCCGGTCATGAAAACGCTCTGACAGAAACGCGAAAATTTGCCGGCAAACTTTCGTTTTCGCTCGACGAGCTGAAATACAATTATCCAAGGGAGTGCTTTGGCGAGGGCGCCACGCCGCAGCAGGAGCTGGAACGGCTTGCCTGGCTCGGCGCCGCCGAGCGCTACGGCGACAAGGTGCCCGAAAAGATCAGGCGGCAGATCCGCCATGAGCTGGCGCTGATCGAGGAACTCGAATATGCGCCCTATTTCCTGACCGTCCACGACATCGTGCGGTTTGCCCGCAGCCAGGGTATCCTGTGCCAGGGCCGCGGTTCGGCCGCCAATTCCACCATCTGCTACTGCATCGGGATCACCGCGGTCGATCCGGCCATGGCCGATCTGCTGTTCGAGCGCTTCATCTCGCCTGAACGGCGAGAGCCGCCCGATATCGACGTCGATTTCGAACATGAGCGCCGCGAGGAGGTCATTCAGTACATCTACGAAAAATACGGCCGCGACCGCACCGGGCTTGCCGCCACGGTGATTACCTACCGCTCGCGCTCGGCCATGCGCGAGGTCGCCAAGGCGATGGGGCTTTCCGGAGACGTGATGTCGGCCCTGTCCGGCTCGATCTGGGGCTGGTCGGCTTCCGAACTCGGCGAGCGCGAGGCAAAAGCCGCCGGCCTTGACATGGCCGATGCCGCCACGCGGCACACGCTGGCGCTCGCCACCGAGATCACCGGTTTTCCCCGTCACCTGTCGCAGCATGTCGGCGGTTTCGTCATCACCGAGGACCGGCTCGACGAAGTGGTGCCGATTACCAGAACGGCGATGGAGGGGCGCACCATGGTCGAATGGGACAAGGACGATCTCGATGCGCTCGGCATGCTGAAGATCGACATTCTGGCGCTCGGCATGCTGACCTGCCTTGCCCGCGCCTTCCGGCTGCTCGAGGACCATTACGGCCGTCCGATGTCGCTCGCCTCGATGCCGAAGGAGGACGCCCGCGTCTACGACATGATCTGCCGGGCCGACACGCTTGGCGTCTTCCAGATCGAATCGCGCGCGCAGATGTCGATGCTGCCGCGGCTCAGGCCGCGCCGGTTCTACGATCTCGTCATCGAGGTGGCGATCGTCAGGCCCGGTCCGATCCAGGGCGACATGGTGCATCCCTATCTGCGCCGCCGACAGGGGCTGGAGCCGGTTTCCTATCCCAGCAAGGCCCTGGAGCAGGTGCTTGGCAAGACCATGGGCGTGCCGCTGTTTCAGGAACAGGCCATGCAGATCGCCATTGTCGCCGCCGGCTTCAGACCGGGCGAGGCCGACCGGCTGCGCCGCGCCATGGCTACCTTCCGCCGTGTCGGCACCATCCATACCTTTCAGCAGAAGATGATCGACGGCATGGTCGCCAATGGCTATGAGAAGGAGTACGCCAAGCGCTGCTTCCGGCAGATCGAGGGATTCGGCGAATACGGCTTTCCGGAAAGCCACGCCGCCTCATTTGCGCTTCTCGTCTATGCTTCATGCTGGCTGAAATGTTTCTATCCCGACGTCTTCTGCGCCGCGATGCTGAACTCGCAGCCGATGGGGTTTTACGCCCCGGCGCAACTGGTGCGCGACGCCCGCGAGCACGGCGTCGGTATCAGGCCCGTCGACATCAATCTTTCGGCATGGGACAGCCTGCTGGAGCCTGCGGATTTCGATCCGTCCAATGTGGCCGGCCGGCATGAATCCATGAGAGGCGTCATCCGCGCGGACCACGCCGTACGGCTTGGCCTGCGCCAGATCAAGGGGTTCGGCGAGGCCGACGCCGAAAAGCTGGTTGCCGCGCGCGGTCAGGGATATGATTCGGTGCGCGACCTCTGGCTGCGTTCTGGTCTCGAGGTCCATTCGATCGCAAGGCTAGCCGAAGCCGATGCGTTCCGCTCGCTCGGGCTTGATCGCCGGACCGCGCTTTGGGCGGTGCAGGCGCTCGGCGCCAAATCCGCGGCCGAAAGCCTGCCGCTTTTCGACCTGCCGGGCGAACAGCTTCGCGACAACGAACCCGACGTCGCCCTTCCGCCGATGCCGCTCGGCGAACATGTGATTCATGACTACCGTTTCCTGTCGATGTCCTTGAAGGCCCATCCGGTTTCATTCCTGCGCGGCCGGCTATCCGGAAACGGCTTCATTCCCAACCGGAAGCTTCCGGACATCGTCAATGGCCGCAGGGTTTCGGTCGCCGGCCTCGTGCTGGTGCGCCAGAGGCCCGGTTCCGCCAAGGGCGTCATTTTCATGACGCTGGAGGACGAAACCGCGATCGCAAACATCATTGTCTGGCCAAAAGTGTTTGAACGCTTCCGGCCCCTTATCCTCGGATCACGCTTTGTCGGCGTGACCGGCCGCCTGCAATGCGAATCGGACGTCATCCATATCGTCGCCGATACGATCGATGACCTGACGCCCTGGCTTGCCGAATTGTCGGAGAAAATGCCGCCGATCGACTGCCTCGCCAACGCCGACGAGGTGCGTCGCCCGGTAGCCGACATGGGCAAGCGCATTACCCCGCGTTCGCGCCTGATCCGGCTGATGCGCGATGAACCCGATCTGAAGAACGATTACTCAAGGCTCGCAGGAGACACCGGAAAGGTCATGCCGAAGGGAAGGAATTTTCATTGATGGTCAGCACTTTCAGGATCGGAATGGCCGAGTTCGTCAGGCCAGCATCTGTTCCATGCGCCTGAAGCTCTCGGACAGCACCGTCGCATCCTTCATCGCAAACGCCAGCATCATGCCGCCCTGCCATTCCGCCACCGCGCCGCGCGCCGTCATCAGCGCCAGCGACGGCCTGATTCCCGTGCGCCCGAGCTCGCGTGCTATAAACCCGGTGAGCAGAGTGAAGCTTTCACCCGCACGCGCCGACGCCTCCGGCGCCGAGGACGAAAAATCGCGAACCGCAAAGGCGATCGGGCAGCCATGCGCAACCCTGCTCTTCAGGCTTCGCGACAGCCTCGAAACAAGCATCGCCAGACGTTCGCGCGGTTTGTCGCCCTCCGCCTCAATTTCCGACAGCATCGATTGGGTTTCGGCGACGAAGACATCCGCCACCGCCATGGCGAAATCCGCCTTGCTGCGAAAATAGTAATAGATATTGCCAACCGGCACATCCGATGCCCTGGCGATATCGGCAAGGCTTGTGGATTCGTAGCCCTGCTGCCAGAAAAGCCGAGCCGCCGCCGCGGTCAGCGCCGCCCTGTTCTTTTCGCTGCGTTTCATCCGGCGCCTTGCCCTCTTCCGTTACCGCGCTGGAAGCGCCTATTTGCGCGATGCCGGTTTTTCACCGAGCGCCCGTGCTTCCGAAGGCAGCATGACCGCAATCCCGTCGCGCAGGGGATAGCCTAGTTCGGCGGCTTTCGAGCGCAACTCGCCCGCATCGGGATCATACTCCAGCGGGCCCTTGGTCAACGGGCAGGCAAGCAGGTCAAGCAGTTTCGGATCGATCGAGATATCCCGCTTGCGTTCAGCCATCATCCGCTCCGCGTTACTGCAGGCCGGCGCTCAGTTCGCCATTGTCGCGTGCAAGCGCCATTTCTGTTATCGCCACCAGCGTTTCGGCTCTTGTCTTCAGATCCGGCGCTTCCAGCAGTGCCTGTTTTTCCGCCGGTCCGTAAGGCGACATCATCGAAAGCGCATTGACCAGCGTGCCGTTTTCCGCCCTTCTCACGCTATCCCAGTCGGCCTGCATGCCGTTGGCCTCGAGATAGTCGTGAAATGCCTTCAGCAGCGCCTCCCGGTCCACTTCCTCCGCACCGGCCGACACGTCGAGATCGGCGCCGAACGGCTTGATCATACATTGCCGGTAGGGCGTCTTCACCGACAGTTCCTCTGCAACCCGAAACCGGCAGATCCCCTGAAGCGAGATCAGATAGCGTCCATCGCCGGTTTCCGCGAAGGACGTGATCCGGCCGCAGCAGCCGACATCGCACAATTCCGGTTCGCCGTCCCTGCGCAAAGCTCCGTCGAGCCTCGGCTGCACCATGCCGATGACGCGGTTGCCGGCCATCACGTCGTCGATCATTTTCAGATAGCGCGGTTCGAAAATGTTGAGCGGCATGCGTCCGTCCGGCAGCAGAAGCGCTGCCGAGAGTGGAAAGATCGCAATCCGTTCGGGCACGTCGGACGCCTTGGTGTAATGTGCGTTGCCAGCCTGCACCCTTCACTCCTAGTCCAATCCGCAACCAATCGAAATGTCCCTGCCAACAATTTGGTGCGCTTCACCAAAAACTCAAGCTCGATGCTTTGCGAAAAGCCGCCTTCTACGCCTCAAGAGAACAGCAACGATGACAGTTTGCGGCGCGCCGAAAGCGTGACTTCATCAGCCGCGCCCCAGGCATCGAAAAACTGCAGAAGCTGGACTCGGGCTTTGTCGTCGCTCCAGTTCCGGTTCAACCGGATGATTTCGAGCAGGTTGTCGGCCGCCTCTTCCCGCTCGCCGCGGGCATTCTGTATCATCGCCAGGTCGAAGCGCGCCTGATAATCCTTCGGGTCTGCGGCGATCCTGGTGGCAAGGTCGATCGGATCGCCCAGCCCCTTCACCTGCTCGTCGAGCGCAATACGGGCCCTGATTCCCGCGACCGCCGGATTGTCCTGGCCTGCATCGGGAACGGAATCGAGTACACCTTTGGCCTGATCGATTTCGCCCAGACCATAGAGCGCAGCCGCCAGTCCGCCCAGCGCGTCGGCATTTTCAGGGTGCTGTTGGGCGATTGCCGAAAAAATCTGTCCTGCCGCCTGGTAGTCTTCCGCTTCAAGCGCCTGATTGGCTGTTTCGATCGCCTCTGCAACGCGGTCCCGGGACTTGCCGCCTCCGAGTTTGGCGACGAATTCGCGGATCTGGCTTTCCGGGATAGCACCCATGAATCCATCCACCGGTTGGCCGTCCTTGAACGCGAATACCGCCGGTATCGACTGAACGCCGAGCTGGCCGGCCACCGCCGGATGCTCGTCGATGTTCATCTTGACCAGCTTTACCGCCCCTCCCGATTCGCGAACGACCTTTTCCAGCACTGGCTGCAACTGCTTGCACGGACCGCACCATGGCGCCCAGAAATCAACGATCACCGGCTGTTTTCGCGATTCCTGGATAACGTCGGCGGCAAATCCCGCCGTGGTCGTATCCTTGATCAGGTCTTCGCCTGCGGCAGCGTCGCCCAGAAGGATTTCCTGCTCAGCCGGACGTGCGACCGGTTCCGGCTCCGACCCAAAACTGACATTGGTAGAATACGCCGGTCCGCCGCCGCCGTACGGGTTGTCGCCGCCACTCATCTTGAACCTCATTATTGTCCGCCGGCTTCAGGTGCCGCCGCTTTGCGACAGCCGGCAAAATCTCTCCCGCTATGTATGACGCATCATGCCGATCCGCAACAATCGGACGGTCAGCATGAGATATCAAGGATTTCCGGCCGGTGGCCGGTTGATGCCATGAACGCGATAAGATCATCGCGAGAAATTGTCGTGGTCGCCTCGTTTGTCAGAGGGTGGGCATTGATCCTGTCATGCGCCATCAGTTCTGCATCGAACACAGCCTTGACCTTGCAACCCTTGTCGTTGACCACGGAAAAAGCCGTTACGGCGCCGGGCAGCACGCCGAGATATTCCATCAGCCGGTCCGGTTTTCCGAACGACAGCTTGCTGGCGCCGCCGACAAGCTTGTGCAGTTCCTTGAGGTCGACCTGGCGGTCCTCACCCATTGTGAGAAGGAAGAAGTTGTCCTTTTTGTCCTTCAGGAACAGGTTCTTCGTGTGCCGCCCTGGAATTTCGCCGCGCAGCCTGATTGAATCCTCCACCGTGTATAGCGGCGGGTGCGATACCGTCGTTGTGCGGTAGCCCTCGCGTTCGAGGCGGGTCAGAAGCTCTTCGGGCGTCATCGGCATGTGTCGGCATCCATCGTTGCGGATCGGGGTGAACCTGTTCGCCAGATCGATGGCCGCATTTGCCGGAATGTTCAACCTTGCGGCGGAAATTTTCCTTTTCCGGCGCGCATTCCCTGTTGCAATCGCCTCGCTTCTGCGCCATACAGTCGCCGCTTCACGGCAATCGCCAAATGAGCGGGCGTAGCTCAGGGGTAGAGCACAACCTTGCCAAGGTTGGGGTCGTGAGTTCGAATCTCATCGCCCGCTCCAGTATTCCAAGTTGAGAACGCTATTGTTGTCGGACCGTTGCGCGGCCGCAAAGCCCTATGCGTTTCCTCGACGCCGCAAAAACCGGTATCCGCAGAACCGGCGAGCGCGGCAGGCAGGAATATGGTCACCGCGGCACTTCCGGCGCGGCGCCGAACCAGCCAAGAACGACGTAAATTTTCTTCCGCCAACGATCTCCACACCTGATCTGCGCCCGGATCGTTAAATGATCCGGCGGGGGCCTCAATCTGTCTGAAATTCGACAGAACCCGGTTTTTGCGGCGATTTAGTAGGTTGACGGTACGTTCAAAAAAAATGCAAGCTGGCATAAATGGTGTTGAACGGGTGCATTGAGAATCGCCATAAAATGAAAAACTACATGCCAGTTGGGGGAGGCTGAGTTGAACAACGAAACGCCCATGGTGCGCTTTTCGAATGTGCAAAAAAGCTACGACGGTGAAACGCTCGTCGTCAAAAACCTGAACCTCGATATCGCGAACGGCGAATTTCTGACAATGCTCGGACCGTCGGGATCGGGCAAGACCACCAGCCTGATGATGCTGGCGGGTTTCGAGCCGGCCACGCACGGTGAAATTTACCTTGCGGGAAAGCCGATCAACAATGTGCCCCCGCACAAGCGCGGCATCGGCATGGTGTTTCAGAACTACGCCTTGTTCCCACACATGACCGTTGCGGAAAATCTCGCCTTTCCGCTGCGGGTGCGGAAAATGGACAGGGATGAAGCTGCAAAGAAGGTGCAGCGGGCGCTCGATATGGTCGAATTGCCGGAGTTCGGCAATCGGCGGCCGGCGCAGTTGTCAGGCGGACAACAACAACGCGTTGCGGTCGCCCGTGCGCTTGTCTTCGAACCTGATCTGGTACTCATGGATGAGCCGCTCGGCGCGCTTGACAAACAGCTGCGCGAGCAGATGCAGTATGAAATCAAGCACATCCATGCGAGTCTCGGCGTGACTGTCGTCTACGTGACCCATGACCAGTCCGAAGCACTGACGATGTCAGACAGGATCGCCGTGTTCAACGACGGCGTTATCCAGCAGCTTTCGACGCCGGATGTTCTTTACGAATCCCCGCAAAATGCATTCGTGGCGCAATTCATTGGCGAGAACAACAAGTTGCGCGGCACCGTGAAGGCGATCAATGGCACGAAGTGCGCCGTAACGCTTGAAGACGGCAGCGAAATCGTGGCTGAAAAGGTCAACGTTTCCTCCGTGGGCGAACGAACGACGCTTTCGTTGCGGCCGGAACGCATCGAGATCGAGCCGGTCGGCGTCGAGGACACGGTCGAGGGCAAGATCGAGGAACTCATCTATCTTGGCGATCATGTTCGGGTTCGGATGAATGTCGCCGGGAATGACGAATTCATCGTCAAGGTTCGCAACCGGCGCGATATCCGGCCGATGTCGACCGGCCAGATGATCAGAATCGGCTGGAATGCAGCCGACTGCAAGGCGCTCGACGCCATTGCATAACCCGGGCCTGCCTCCGACAGGGTTACGGAGGCGGTTCCAAAGCAAGGTTCCATATTTCTGCAAATGGGAGAACGATAATGAAACTTCGAAAGACGCTATTGGGAACTGCGGCATGCGCCATGCTGGCGTTCCCGACCTACAATGCCGTGTCCGAGGAACTGCCGGCTTGCGACGGCTGTGCAAACTCGATGACGATCGTGTCCTGGGGCGGCGCCTATTCGGCATCGCAGAACAATGCCTATCACAAACCCTATATGGAGTTGACTGGCATCAACGTCGTCAACGACGAGTCTTCGGCTGAAGCGGTAGCCAAGCTTCGCGCCATGAACGAAGCCAACAACATCACCTGGGATCTCGTTGACGTGGTTGCGGCCGACGCGATCCGGCTGTGCGACGAGGGACTGGCCGAGGTAATCGATCCTGACACAGACCTTGCCGCGGCGCCCGACGGCACGCCCGCTTCGGAGGATTTCGGCGAAATGCTGGTTTCGGAATGCTACATTCCGCAGATCGTCTACTCGACCACCTTCGGTTACCGCACAAATGTTGCAGAGTGGGGCGGCAAAACCCCGACCGATATTTGCGCGGTGTTCGACACCGAGAATTTCCCCGGCAAGCGTTCGCTCGAGAAGCGCCCGATCAACAACGTGGAATGGGCCCTGCTTTGCGACGGCGTACCGAAGGATGAAGTCTATGACGTGCTTGCCACTCCGGAAGGTGTCGATCGCGCCCTGGCCAAACTCGACACCATCAAGTCCGACGTGATCTGGTGGTCGGCAGGCGCCGAAACCCCTCAACTTCTCGCTGACGGCGAAATCGTGATGGGCTCCACCTACAACGGCCGCCTGTTCTCGGTCATCGAGGAACAGAAGCAGCCGGTCGCCATGCTCTGGGATGCCCAGGTCTTCGATCTGGACGGCTGGATTGTTCCCGCCGGCCTTCCCGAAGATCGCAAGAAGCGCGTCATGCACTACCTGCGCTTCGCCACTGACACGCAGCGTCTGGCTGACCAGGCCAAGTACATTTCCTATGGCCCCGCTCGCCAGTCATCGGCGCCGCTCGTCGGCAAGCATGCCACCCTTGGGATCGACATGGCGCCGCACATGCCGACCGATCCGAACAACGCCAAGAACACGTTTCTCTATAACTATGAGTTCTGGGCCGACTATCGCGACGACATAGACGCAAAATTCCAGGCTTGGCTTGCCAAGTAACGAATTGAGCGAAAATCCGGATGGGGCTTTGTAGAGTCCCATCCGACCCCGACAATATCGGATCTGGGGCAATATCGATGAGCGTACAGGCGGCGCCCGACCGGGGCCCAATCACCACACAAGACGGAATACCGCTCAAGGTCAGCCTTGCGCGTGCCCTTCGGCGCGAAAAACTGCGTGCGCTTTTGCTCATTGCTCCGCTCCTGCTGTTTGTCGTTTTTTCTTTCGTGATTCCGATAGCGGACATGATGTTGAGATCGGTCGACAATGCGCTGGTTCCGGAAACATTGCCGCGGACGACGGAAGCATTGGCCACTTGGGATCCGGAATCCGGCAATCTTCCGGATGAGCCCGTATTCGCCGCCCTTCATGCCGATTTGCTTGTCGCCGTTGAGGAAAAGACCCATACGCGGCTGGGTACCCGGCTGAACTACGAGAATTCCGGAATGTCGAGCCTGTTCCGTTCGACAGGGCGCAAGGTTGAACGGATGGATGAAGGCCAGTACACGGCTCAGTTCATCGACGCGCACAAGGACTGGGGCAACCTGGAGACATGGCGGGTCATCAAGCGGTTTAGCGGCAATATCACGCCCGGATACTTCCTCAACGCCGTTGACGCCGAGCGTACGTCCGAAGGCCTGCGGATGAAACCGGACAACGAACGCATTTACCTGTTCCTGTTCGGGCGGACCTTTTATCTGTCGATGGTCATAACGGTATCATGCCTGCTCCTAGGCTATCCGGTGGCATATCTGCTGGCCAACCTTCCGCTTCGTCATTCCAACCTGCTGATGATCCTCGTACTGCTGCCATTTTGGACGTCGCTGCTGGTGCGCACATCGGCATGGAAGGTTCTGCTTCAGCAGTACGGCGTCATAAATGATTTTCTCGTGTTCATCGGCGTGGTCGATGAGGCCGGCCGGCTTGTGATGATCAACAACCAGACGGGCACGATCATCGCCATGACCCACATCTTGCTGCCCTTCATGATCCTGCCGCTCTACTCGGTAATGAAGACGATCTCGCCGTCTTACGTGCGCGCTGCAAAGAGCCTTGGGGCAACCGACTGGACGGCCTTCTGGAAAATCTACTTCCCGCAATCCGTTCCGGGCATCGGCGCCGGGGCGGTGCTCGTGTTCATCCTGGCGATTGGTTACTACATCACGCCGGAACTGGTCGGCGGGACCGATGGTGTCTTCATCTCCAACCGCATCGCCTACCATGTCAGCTCGTCGCTCAACTGGGGCCTGGCCGCGGCGCTCGGCGTCATTCTTCTCGGCGCGGTGCTTATTCTCTTCTACGTCTACGACAAGATCGTCGGCATCGACAACGTGAAGCTGGGGTAATCGACATGTCCGCTCTTCCCCCCTACGCCTCCAAGGGTCAGATCGCCTGGTACTACGGTTTCCGTCTGATTTGCGCGGCCATATTCTTTTTCCTGATCTTTCCGATTCTGGTCATTTTGCCGCTATCCTTCAATGCGGAGGATTTCTTCACTTTTACGCCGAAAATGCTTTCGTTCGATCCGGAAGGCTATTCGCTGAAACACTATCGCGACTTTCTGACCAATCCCGACTGGCAACTGGCGTTGCGCAATTCGTTCATTATCGCGCCGTTCGCGACGCTGCTTGCCGTGGCGTTCGGAACGCTTGCGGCAATCGGATTGTCGCAAAGTCATGTGCCTTTCCGCTCGGCCATCATGGCGATTCTGATTTCGCCCATGATCGTCCCGTTGATCATCTCCGCGACCGGCATGTTCTTTTTCTACTCGCGCGTTGGCCAGTTCGCCACCGAAACCGTGGGCATGAACCAGGAACTGGTGAACTACGCCAAGATCGTGCTCGGGCATGCGGCATTGGGCACGCCGTTCGTTATCATCACCGTGACCGCTACCTTGGTCGGCTTCGACCGGTCATTGACCCGAGCCGCGGCCAATCTGGGTGCCGACCCGGTAACGACGTTTTTCCGGATTCAAATGCCCTTGATCATTCCCGGAGTTATTTCCGGCGCTTTGTTTGCATTCATCACCTCGTTCGACGAAGTTGTGGTTGTTCTGTTCCTCGGTTCCGCAAGCCAGAAGACGCTTCCGTGGCAAATGTTCACCGGCCTGCGCGAACAGATTTCCCCAACCATCCTTGCCGTCGCCACGATCATGGTCGTGATTTCGGCGGCGCTGTTGACCACGCTCGAACTCCTGCGGCGGCGTTCTGAGCGACTACGCGGCATGACTCCGGGCTGACGGCCTTGGGCGAAGCGGCGCGCGGCCGCCGGTCTCGTCGCTCCTTGGCGCTTCCCGCTCGCTGATCGACTTGAACGTCGATTGCATGCTTGCCGGCCCTCGGTGATCCGCTCGGTGCCGGCAGTTGCGAAACCGGTGCGAGAGCGCATTTTTCCGCCGCGGGTATCCGGACTGGGGCGGCATACGAAGGACTGCCGGCAGCATGATCGCAGTGAACGAGACCATCGAAACGGGCGGAATTGAACACCTTCATGTGAGGCCGCGGACAGGTGACGCCTACAAGCGCGTACTGACCGCGCACGGATTTGAAACAGCCATCGCCGAAATAACGACCTGGCCGGGCTACCGTCCGACCCCTCTGCACAGCTTGCCCGATCTCGCGGCCCGGCTTGGCGTCGGCGCCATTCTTTACAAGGACGAGGGAACCCGGTTCGGGCTCTGCAGTTTCAAGGCGCTCGGTGGAGCCTATGCGGGCTTGCGCATCCTGCAGCACGAACTGGCAAGGCGGCTGCAACGCCATGTCGGGACCGATGAGATAAGCCGCGGCGAGGTCTCGCGAGAAGCATCGACGATTACACTTGCGTCGGCAACTGATGGCAATCATGGCCGGTCGCTCGCCTGGGGCGCACGGATGTTCGGCGCCAAATGCCGCATCTTCATCCACAGGGACGTCAGCGAATCTCGCGCGGCGGCGATGCGCGAACTCGGCGCCACGGTGATCCGGATTGACGGGGATTACGACGATTCGGTCCGCGTGGCGCGGGAAGAGGCGGCTGACAATGGATGGTTCGTTGTCTCAGATACCTCATGGGAAGGATATACCGAACCACCGCGCGATGTGATGGCGGGTTATGGTGTGATGAGTCGCGAGATCGTCAGCGAACTGGAGGCAGCGCCGAGCCATGTGTTTCTGCAAGGCGGCGTCGGCGGCATGGCTGCGTCGGTGGCCGCCTATATGCGACAGGCCTGGGACGGAGACAGTCCAAGGATTGTCATTGTCGAGTCGGAACTGGCGCCCTGTCTCATGGAAAGCGCGAATGCGGGCCGGCTGACAGCCGTCGCGATAGGCAAGGAAACGGTCATGGCCGGCCTGTCATGCGGAGTTCCGTCCGATCTCGCCTGGGAAATCCTGAGAGAAGAGGCATCAGACTTCATTACCATTCCTGATGCGATGGTCGCGCCCGCCATGCGCCTGCTTGCCTGTCCGGGCGGCGGTGATCCGGTGATCGAAGCCGGAGAATCGGCCGTCGCCGGACTGGCCGCATTGGTCGCCGCCTGCGGGGATGCAGTCATGCGGGACGCCCTTGGCCTCACAAGCCAATCGGAGGTCCTGTTGATCGGATCGGAAGGCGTCACCGACCCCGAAATTTACCAACGCATGATCGCCGGTGCCGCCCGATGACCAGCGCAGAACGCGGATTTCCGCAATCTGAGTTTGAACAGCGTCTCGCCCGCGCTCAGGAATTGATGGCGGCAGACAGCTTGGCTGGCATGTTGTTCACGACCGAAGCGGAGGTGCGGTACTTTTCCGGGTTTCATACGCTGTTCTGGCAGAGCCCGACCAGACCGTGGTTTTTGTTTGTTCCCGCGCGGGGCAAGCCGGTGGCTGTCATTCCCGACATCGGTGCCGAACTGATGCGCCGGACCTGGCTTGACGACGTCCGCACCTGGAGCGCGCCCGATCCCGTTGACGGTGGTATTTCGCTGCTGGTCGATCTGCTGTCGCCATATTCGGAAGCTCGCGCCAGGATCGGCATTCTGAAAGGGCGCGAAACTTATTTGCGGATGCCGCTCGGCGACTGGGAGCGCCTGTGCGCCAGCCTCCCGGGAATGGAGGTTTGTGACTGCACGGCGATCGTGCGTGCGTTGCGCATGGTGAAGTCGGAACGGGAGATCGCTAAGATCGCGGAAATATGCGCTGTCGCGTCACGTGCTTTTTCCGCCGCGCAAGCTATGTTCCACGAAGGCCAGCCTCTCACCTGGGCTTTCCGCGAGTTCCGGCGGCGCTGCCTCGCCGAAGGGGCCGATGACGTTCCATATCTGGTGGGTGGTGCCGATCGCGGAGGGTATCGAGATATCATCTCGCCGCCATCCGAAAAGCCGCTCCAACGAGGCGATATCCTCATGCTGGATACAGGCTCCGTCTTCGATGGGTATTTTTGCGACTTCGATCGCAACTTTGCCGTGGGAAATGCCGACGACCTGTCGAAGCGGGCTTACGACGTGCTTTGGCGAGCGACAGAAGCCGGCATGGAAATAGCCCGCCCGGGCACGACATGCGCGCAGCTTTTCAGCGCCATGCATTCGATCATATCCGAACTGGACCAGGGTTCCTCGAATGTCGGACGCCTTGGCCACGGGCTTGGCATGCAGCTAACCGAATGGCCATCGCATGCGGCTTTCGACGAAACCGTGCTCGAGGAAAACATGGTCATTACCCTGGAGCCTTCGCTGGGCTATGCCGACGGCCGCATGATGGTGCACGAGGAAAATCTGGTTGTTCGCGCCGGCGGGCCGCAATTGTTGTCGGTTCGTGCGCCACGCGAACTGCCGGTTATCGGATAGGGTCTTGACGATGGCTCTCGACTTCACCACCGACGACGGCATAGGCTCCGGCGCCACGTTCGGCCTTATCGTGCTGCAGGCGGATGAGACGATCGAATACGAGGCGCGGCAGTTGATCCACGGCGACGATATCGCGATCTATCATTCCCGCATCGTCATGCCGTCAGACGTCAATCCCGCCACGCTCGCATCGATGGAGGCGGAATTGCCAAGGTCGGCGGCGCTGCTGCCTGAAATCGATTTCGACGTGATCGGATACTGCTGCACCTCCGGCGCGACTGTCATAGGTTCGGAGGGTGTCGCTGCCTCCATTCGCGGCGTTCACCCGGAAGCAAAAGTGACGGACCCCATTGCCGCGGTTGTGGCGGCTTGCCGGGAGCTTGATATCTGCCGGCTCGGATTTGTCACGCCCTATGTGGCGGACGTTTCCGCAGCCATGCGGGCGCTGTTGGAAAGCAAGGGCATCCGGATTGCCGGATTCGATTCGTTCGAACAGGGTGATGACCGCGTCGTGGCGCGAATAACGCCGGCCTCCGTCATGCAGGCGGTCAAGTCCGTCAACGCGATGGAGGAATGCGACGCCGTCTTTGTCGCGTGCACGAATTTGCGGGTTTCGGGCATCGCCGGCGAAGCGGAAGAAATCATCGGAAAACCTGTGATCTCAAGCAACCTGGCGCTGCTTTGGCATATGCAGCGGCTAGCCGGGATAACTCCATGCCGGCCGGGCTATGGATCGCTTTTCTCATCCCGCCCGTCTTGACGCTGCTGCCTGATTTGCTCAAGCAGCCATTGCCTGAAAACCAATGCTGCGGAAGCGCCGTCGCGCCCGTGCCGTTCGAGCAGATAGTATGCGTGGTTGTCATGAATCGTTTCATCCGACAGAACGCGCAGGCGTCCCTCCCGAAGATCGTCGGTGATGATGGACAACGGGCATAGCGCAATACCCTGGCCAGCAAGCGCCGCAGCGCGCAGAAGGTTGAAATCCTGAAGGACCGGACCGTCCGGCGGATCGGCGACGGTCGAGCCGGCTTTCGACAGCCACTGCCGCCAGCCGGACTGGTCCGAGTCGTGCAGGAGACCGGCGGCCACAAATTGCTGCGGCTCTTCCAGCGGCGCGTGCGCATCGCAAAAAGCATTGCTGCAGACCGGGGCGCTGGCGCCGCTAAACAGCCTCGTCGCCACTACTCCCGGAATTTCCGGTTGTTGGCTTGCGTAGGTTATGACCAGTTCCGCGTCATCGAAGTCGATTGGTTGTCCATGAATCGCATACATGATTTTCAGATTGGTTTCCGAGTGAGATTCACGGAAGGCGCTTAATCGGGGAATCAGCCAGCAAGTGGCCACAGACGGGATCACGGCGATCGTCAGCGACTTGTCCTCGATTGCTGGCGCGCGGGCGCGGTCGCATGCTGCCCCCATGGTGGCGAATGCGGCAGAAAGCGTATCCGCGAGAATCTCGCCCCGTTCGAGGAGCCGGGGCCTTGTGCCGCTCCGGTCGAACAGCGGCCGGCCTATCCACTTTTCCAGCGCATTGACCTGATGGCTCACCGCCGATTGGGTGACATGCAGTTCTTCGGCCGCGCGGCTGAACCCGCCTTTGCGCGCGACTGCTTCGAAGGTTCTCAGAGCTTTCAACGGTAGTGGTCGCATGATGCATATCCATGAATTCGCTTCATGACTAGCATGAGAAAATGTCCTTTGACAGCTGGCGTCCTGATGACCCAAAGGGACTGGACAGTTGGACTTGTCCGTCGTCGCAGCCTGGCCAGTCCAGCGGCGGAAGAAGGAGCGGGATGATGGAACGGGAACGATTTGTCGATTACTCAAACAACGGCCGTAAAGCGGTGCCGACATTTTCTGCCGGCGAGATGCGGCGAAGGCAGGATGCCATTCGCGGCTACCTGGCGGAAAATGCCATCGATGCCGCCCTGTTCACCAGCTATCACAACATTTGTTATCTGTCGGACTTTCTCTACTGCTATTTCGGACGCCGTTACGGCCTCGTGATCGATTCCGACGGAGCAACGAGCATCAGCGCCGGCATCGATGGCGGGCAGCCATGGCGGCGTACGTTTGGCAACAATGTCACCTACACGGACTGGCAGAAGGACAACTACTTCCACGCGGTCCGCAATCTTATCAAGGGCGCGCGCAGACTCGGCATCGAGTTCGATCACGTCAGCCTGGACACCATGGCCCTGCTGAAAGCGGAATTCCCGGATGTGGAATTCGTCGATATCGCTGCGCCGGCCATGCGCATGAGGATGATCAAGTCCGGCGAGGAAATAGCCCATATCACAAAGATGGCGGCGATCGCCGATCTCGGCGGAGCGGCCTGCGTGGAGGCGACCCGGGCTGGCGTGCCGGAACACGAGGTCGCGCTGCATTCGACGACGGCAATGGTGCGCGAAATCGCCCGAACATGGCCGGATGCGGAACTGATGGACACATGGACCTGGTTCCAGTCCGGCATCAATACCGACGGCGCGCACAATCCGGTGACGAGCCGGAGGATCGAAAGCGGCGACATTCTGAGCCTGAACTGCTTCCCGATGGTAGCCGGCTATTATGTGGCGCTTGAGCGCACGCTTTTCTGCGAGACGGCGACCGACGAGAATATCCGGCTTTGGCAGATCAACTGCGCCGTCCATGACCGGGGCAAGGAATTGCTTGTGCCGGGAAACAAATGTTCCGACGTGGCAAAGGAACTCAACGCCATGTATGCCGAACATGGCGTTCTGAAATACCGGTCTTTCGGCTATGGGCATTCATTCGGCGTGTTGTGCCACTACTACGGCCGCGAAGCCGGACTGGAGTTGCGGGAAGATTGCGACACTGTCCTGGAGCCGGGCATGGTCGTGTCGATGGAGCCGATGATCACCATTCCGGATCACATGGCGGGCGCCGGGGGCTATCGCGAACACGACATTCTGGTCATTACCGAAGATGGCAACCGCAACATCACCGGATTTCCATATGGCCCGGAGCATCTGATTGTCGGCGCGGCCTGACGCAAACCGGTCGCTTCCGACCGGCCTCACGGGCATCCGCAAAAACCGAAATGCTGTCCATTAGGGCCGGTATTTCGAGCGCTGGCTCTACGCCGGAGTACGGACTCCCGGTTTCGGCCAGTCCACGGCGAGCCTGTCTCACGCACGGTTAATCCCGTAAATGGCGCAATGCTTTTGTCGAGCCGGAACGAGATGCGCTCTAGTCTATCTTCGCCGCATCCTTGAACATGACGCGATGGCGGCGGTTCTTGATCCAGTCGTCCAGCTCGTCGTCGTTCATGAAATGGCTTTCGTCATACCGGTCCCAGTGCCGGATTTCGTCGATCGGCCGCCGCCAGCGCTTGTACGGTTTGGCTTCCGGCGGGCCAAACAGAAAAATGTCGAGTACCGAGATCTGCTCCGGAATGCCCAGCAACGGCCGCATGGCGTTCTGCGCCTCCTCCTGGCCGATCGCGGTCACCCACCAGACATTGTAGCCCAGTGCCGCAGCCGCCAGATGCGCCGACATCGTTGCGGCCGCAACCGATTGCAGCAGAATGCGTTCAGCATTCTCCTGATACATGCGATCGAGATCGGAACCGTCGTTGAGCACCGGAAACGCCCGTTTCCAGCGCATATCGGAACAAACGACGATGAATCCCGGCGCGGTCGCCAGGCCACGGTAGTCCGGAGTGGGGAATTTCATTTTCGCCTTGGCGCGACGGCGCTGTTCGGCGACGAAATAATTTGCGATCTCCTGCTTCAGCTTGCTGTCGCGAACCACGATGAACTGCCAGGGTTGGGCATTGGCGCCGGACGGCGCATGACGCGCCGCTTCCAGGATAAGATCGAAGTGCTCGTCTGGCACGATGTATTCGGCCCGGAATTTCCGAACGGTCACCCGGTTTCGCATTGTCTGCATCAGCGCGTTATAGCGGCTGCGGTCGCCGATCTCGGGCAGATCGACTTCGGCCTCGGCTTCCTGGAGATCGACTGCTGGAGACGTATCTTTCATCCTGTTCTCCTCGCGGGTCGCTGAACGGTCATGCCAGCGCATTGTATAGGAGCTTAATCGCAATTGTGGTCAGCAGTAAGAGGATCATCCTGTCGAACAGGACCTTCGAGACGCGGCGGGCGAGCCACTCGCCTGCGGGCATGAACCCGAACAGCGGGATCAGTGCCAGCAGACTGGCGACAAATGCATCAAGGGTCAAAATGCCAAGCGCCGCGAGCATCGGCACTTGCACAACCGACATCGCGGCGAAGAAGACGGAAATCGTGGCGATGAATTCCAGACGCGACATCCCTATTGCATTGAGGAACGTGATCGAAACCGGCGCGGAAATGCCACCGGCGCCCTGCAAAGCGCCGCCAAGCGCACCGACCGGCAGGACGATGCGATTTGCAGCGGCGCGCGACAAATGCCAGTCCGGTCGCAGCAGTCGAAACACGACATAGGCGAGCACGATCGCCGCGACGACACCCATCAGCAGATCTGGCGACAGCCACGCGAGCAGCAACGTTCCGGCGGCGGCCCCGGCTATGCCCGCAACAGCGAGCTTCCACACGAATGCGCGCGCTCCCTGATGATGTCGATATCGCCAGCCCTGCCACAGATTGGTCAGCAGATTGGGCGTCGCGAATACCGCGACCGCGAAGCGTACATCGACGAGAACGGCCAGAACCGGCACGCCGACCACCGGCGCGCCCGCCCCCGTTGCCCCTTTCAGAAGGCCGCCGAGCGCGAATGCAATTGTCGCGAAGATGATCGAGGTAAGATCCATTCAGTGATCGTCCGAAACCGCGACGCGGAGATCGAGCAGCACCTGCCGGCGTTGGCTGCGGATGATCCCGACCGCCCGCGCCAGGGCCTCGGGCAAATCCCTTCCATGCTCGACGGTCTCCGCATGCGCACGGCTCGCGCCGGCGATCGCGCAGAAATCGGGAACCGGATCGAGCGACGTAAGCGGCATGCGGTTCGCCCGCGCCGCCGCGCCTTCCGGATACGCCCTGATCACCGAGCGCCTGACGGCATTCCACATCGCGTTGTTCTTGACGATGACAAGAACCGGAAGCTCGAGCGCCTCGGCGATCTGATGGCAGGCCACCGGGTTGGCGAACATGTAGGATCCATCACCCATGGTCGCGATTACTAGGCGGTTGCGATCGGCCAGTTGCGCTCCGAGCGCCGCCGGGAACGCCCAGCCGAGACCGCCCGAGTGTGGATTGCAGAACAGGCGGTTCTGGCCGCGAAGCTCCATGAAGGGCGCAAGAGCTCCGAGTTCAGCGAAGGCGACCGCTTGGTCATCCATGATTTGTGAAATGCACAGGCTCATCCACTCGGCCGACATCGGCGCGGTCGCGCCTTCCATGGCCCGAGCCTTTGCTCGTTCGCTGCGGGAAAGAGCGGCCCTGGCATTGGCCTGGCGTCTTTCTTCCGCGCCGGCCGGAATTAGCGCCACCTGGTCCAATGCCGCGATTGCCGTCACCGCATCCGCGGTTATCGCAAGGTCGACGCGGTAGCCGCGTACCGGATTGCGGGCAAAATGCGGATCGGGGCCGATATGGACAACCCTGCATTCCGCGCCGGGCCGGCTGATCGCCTCGATCCACGGAACGGCGCTATCGAGCACGATGATCAGGTCGGCCTTGCTGACCGCCGCCTTGGAATCGTAGCCGGTCAGCGAACGGTCGGCCGAGGCTAGAACATTGCGCACCGGAAACGGCTCGCAAACCGCAATGCCGAGGCGATCCGCGAATTTCGATAGCGCCGGGCCGAGCCGGCCAGCAACATCGCCGCGCTGGCACAGGACCACCGGATGCCGGGCGGATTGCAACCAGCCGGCCAGCCGGTCGATGGCCGCCGGGTCTGGCGCGGCCGGCGCCGCTGCCGGCACGGCAGGCGCCGGAACGTGTGCGGCGGGCAGGGCCTCGGTCAGCGGTTCGCGCGGCAGGCTCAGGTAAACCGGGCCGCACGGCTCGCTCTGCGCTAGCGACGCCGCGCGGACCACAAGTTCATCGCCCTGTTCGGGATAGCGCATTTCGTAGCTGAACTTGACGACGTCGCGAACAATCGACGTCTGGTCGTACATCTCCTGGCCATACTGGATCGGCGTCATCCGGCGGCCGGGCCGGTCCCGTTCGGTGATCGGCGTGCGTCCCGACATCAGCAAAAGCGGAATGTTGTCACTTGCCGCATTGATTACGCCCATCGTCGCGTTCGCAAGTCCGACATTGACATGCACCATGACCGCCTGCATGCGGCCGGTAACTAGGTAGTGGCCGTGCGCCATAGCGACGGCGGCGGTTTCATGAGGAATTGTCAGAGGGATCGGAACAGTCGATGGATCAAGCGCGGCCAGACCCTCTACGATCGGCGGAAAATCGGTTCCGGCATTGGCGAACAGATAATCGATGCCGCACCGCTTCAGGCCGTTCAAAACGGCTTCTGCGCCGGTTCCTGTCCGGCCCGGTGGAACTGTCCCGCTATCCATCGACCGGCGCGACCCGAATACGACACATCATTTTAGCCTTGATAAACCGTTCAATGCCTCTAAAATCTAGTCAGTTTCTCAATTATTGGGATTACCGCCGAAATACAAGGTTGGATCTGGGAGGAAATATCATGAACAAAATCTTCGCATGGGCGATAGCGGGTCTCGGACTTCTGCTGACGCAGGCCGCGCAAGCCCAGAATGTCGGCATTGCGACATCGAACCCCGGTTCGCTGTTCCACAACATTGGAACCGCGGTCGCCAAGGCCGCAAACGCCAACGGCCTGAATGCAACGATCCAGCCCGCCACCAGTCCCAACCAGTTCATTCCGTTCATCGATTCCGGCGGCATAGAGTTCGGTGTCGCGAACCTGCAGGAAGTCGAATACGCGCTCACCGGCGATGCCTGGTGGAATGGCAACGCCTATCCCAACCTGCGCGTCGTTGCGCACCTGCAGCCGCTTATCGAGGCGATCTTCGTGCGCAAGGACAGCGACATCATGAAGGTGTCCGACCTGCGTGGAAAGCGCATGACCGACGGTTACACCGCGCAAAACACCATCCTGCCGCAGCTTTCGGCATTTTACTCAACCGCAGGCATGACTCGCGATGACGTGGAGAAGGTATCGGTTGCCTCGGTGGTGGCCGGCGCTGACGCCTTCATGGCAGGCGACACGGTGGGTTTCATATTCGCCCATGGCGCCGGCAAGGTTCGCGAAGCCGACGCGGCTGTCGGCGGACTGCGCGCTCTCGGTGTCGAGGACAGCAGCGACGAGGCGCTCGCGCGCGCCCGCGAACACTGGCCGACCGCTTTCTTCAAGAAACTGCCAGCCGGCGCAATGCCGGGCGTTCTCGAGGACAACACCTACATCGCGTTTCCGCAGGTCGTGTTCACCCACGCCAATGTTCCGGACGATGTGGTCTACGCCATGGCCAAGGCCATGTACGAGCAGGCAGGGGTCATGGGCGAGACCTTCCCGCCGATGCGGGCCTTCAAGCCGGAAGAGATGCGCGGCAAGGGCGTCGTTTCCGAATTCCATCCGGGTGCGATCAAGTTCTTCGAAGAAGTCGGACTGAAATAAACCTTGCCGGAAGATGCGGATAATACGCGGGAGGCCGTGAGCGGCCTCCCGCCGACCTTGTGGCGGCCGGTCGCCGACGCTCTGGCCGCACTCATGATTGTTATGGCGATGGCCTGGGCCGTTTCTTTCCAGAGGCGTCTGGGAATTGATCTTTATCCGCAGCAGTTTTTCGCCGGCGTCCTGTTCTTTGCGCTGCCGCTCGCCTACCTGACACTGCCGGCGCGTTTGAAGGCCGAGCGGACGCATGTGCCATGGCACGATCTGGCGCTGGCGGTCCTGTCGATGATTTGCACCGGCTACATAGCGTGGCGGTACCCCGAACTCGTGCTGATGATCTTCTCGCGGCCAGTCGAGCTGTGGCTGCCGGGGCTGGTCACGATCCTCTTGCTGCTGGAAGCGCTGCGGCGCGCAACCGGCTGGACGCTGCTGATCATCATCTCCGCTTTTTTGCTATATGCACTGATCGGAGACATGTTTCCCGGCCGCCTGCAGGGCCGTGCGCAAAACTGGCAACTTCTGGCCGGTTACATGGCGGTCGATTCCAACGGCATACTCGGCCTGCCGATTTCGGTCGCCTCCACCGTTGTCGTCGCATTCATCCTGTTCGGCGTGTTGCTGGGGATTACCGGAGGCACTGGTTTTTTCACCGACGCGGCCATGATCGCCATGGGCCGTTTCAGGGGCGGTGCAATGAAAATCGCCGTACTCGCTTCCGGGCTGTTCGGCTCGATTTCCGGCTCCGCCGTTGCCAATGTCGTCGGCACCGGCGTCATCACCATACCGATGATCAAGCGTGACGGTTATCCGGCGCACAAGGCCGGCGCCATCGAGGCGGTCGCTTCGACCGGTGGCCAGTTGATGCCGCCGGTCATGGGCGCGGCGGCGTTTCTCATGGCCGAGTTTCTCGGCGTCTCCTACTCCTCGATCGTGCTTGCAGCCCTGGTGCCGGCGATCCTCTACTATGCCGCCCTGTTCATCCAGGCCGATCTGGAAGCCGCAAAGCTCGGCATACGGCCGATACCAAAATCCGAAATTCCGGCCGGACGCACCGTTCTGGGCGGCTTGCACTACGCATTCGCCTTTGCCGTGCTGATCTATCTGCTCTTCTGGATGCGCTACCAGCCCGAACGCGCCGCCTTGTGGGCGGCGCTTGCGCTGGTCGCCACATCGCTGCTCATCGGCTATCGTGGCAAGCGCCCGTCGTTGCGGCAGATTTTCTCGGGCGTCAGTCGGACCGGCCATTCGCTCATCGAGATCATGCTGATTTCCGCCGCATCCGGTCTGGTTATCGGCGTGCTGAACATTACCGGTCTCAGCTTCAACCTTACTTACGCGCTGGTGCAGATCGGCGGCGGCAGCGCCATTGTCCTGCTCTTTCTGTCGGCAATTGTCTGCATCATTCTTGGCATGGGATTGCCAACGCTGGGCGTCTATGTGCTGCTTGCGACATTGGTCGCTCCGGCGCTTATCGAAGTTGGTATCAACCCGATAGCGGCCCATCTCTACGTTCTCTATTTCGGCATGATGTCGATGATCACCCCGCCGATCGCGCTCGCCGCTTTTGCCGCTGCGTCGATCGCCAAGGCGCCGAGCATGGCAACCGGATGGGCAGCTGTCCGCTTCGGCTGGTCGGCCTACGTCATACCGGTCCTGTTCGCGTTTTCGCCGACGCTGATCCTGATTGGCGACACCGCGGAAATCACCCTCGCCATTGTTACCGCCGTGATGGGCGTCTGGCTGGTTTCCTGCGCGATCGCCGGCTATTTCGCAGGACGCCTGACGCCGATGCTGCGGCTACTGTTCGCCGTATCGGGCTTGCTGGCCCTCATTCCCGCCGGCGCATTTCCCGGCGCGGCGATCAGCGACATTGCCGGCTGCGCCGTCGGCGCGGCATTGATGATTTCCGACAAGTATCGAAACCGCCGCCAGATCGTTGCCGAGGGCAGGCAATGACAAGCGTGTCGGGCAGCGGCGAGCGAATTCTGGCTATCCTCGACAGGTTCACCGAGGCGCAGCCGGAATGGACATCGGAAGCCCTGATGGTAGAGCTCGGTTACTCGCGGCCGACGCTATACCGCTATCTGAAGACTTTGAAAGACGCCGGCTATCTTGTCTCGCTGCCCAATGCCGGATTCAGGCTTGGCCCGCGCGTTACCGAACTCGATTTCCTGATGAGCAGGTCCGACCCGTTGATCCGCATCGGACAGCACCGGCTCGAGGCGCTTGCGGCCGAATATCCGTGCGCGGCGTTCATCGTGCGCTGGTACCGGCGCAAAATCCTCTGCATTGCTTCGTCCCAGTCCGACATGGGGCCGCCGTCGAGTTATCCTCGCGGGCGTCCGATGCCGCTTGCACGCGGTGCGATTTCGCGCGCGATACTGGCGTTCCTGCCTCGGCGCGAACAGGTTCCGATCATCGAAGATCTGCTCGGCGAGTTCGCCAAGATCGGGATCGGCAGTTCCGTCGACGAAGTAATCGACGAACTCCGCGCCATCCGGCGAAACGGCTACGCCACCGCATCGGGCGAAGTCACACCGGGCGTTGTCGGCATTGCCGCGCCCATACTTGTCGCCGAACGCGCACCGGTCGCCGCATTGTGCATGACGATGAAGGCCTGCGATGCAGAAGACAGCGGAGCACGCGCGAGAATCGAAAGCGAAATCCTCAGATTGTCACAGGAGATATCGGCGGATCTTTGCTGCGAGATGATGAGGCAGCCGCCACAAACCGCAGTTGACGTCATATCCGGAAAGTAGGGCATATGAAAAAGATCGATATTTTCACCCATATCTGGCCGAAACCGTTTCACGAAGCGCTCATCTCCCATATCGGCAAAGCGACGGATATCACGCGGCGGTCGGAGGCCGTGCCGATGATGACCGACCTCGACCGGCGCTTCGAGGTCATGGACATGTTTGGACCGGACTATTGTCAGGTTTTGTCGCTGGCTTCGCCGCCCTTCGAAAAATATGCCGATCCGCAAATGGCGCTGAAGCTGGCTACGATCGCGTCGGACAGCATGGCCGAATTGTGCGAAACCCATCCGCAACGCTTCCCCGCCTTCATCGGTACGGCCGTAATGTCCAACCCCGCAGCCATGGTCAGCGAGGCGCGGCGCAATATCGAGGAACTCGGCGCAGCCGGTATGCAGATCTTCACCAACGTGTCCGGCAAACCGCTCGACCTGCCGGAATTCGAGCCCTTCTTTGCCTATATGCATTCCACCGGAAAACCGATCTGGCTGCATCCGGCCCGTGGCGCCAATTTCCCCGACTACCTGACCGAGAAGCGCTCGGAGTACGAAATCTGGTGGACATTCGGTTGGCCGTACGAAACGTCCGCCGCGATGGCGCGCATGGTGTTTTCCGGACTGTTCGACCGCTATCCCGGTCTGAAAGTCATCACCCATCATGCCGGCGGCATGGTACCGTTCTTCGAAGGCCGCGTGGGAGCCGGCTGGGACCAGATGGGGGCGCGAACCACGGACCGCGACCTCGGCGCCGTATTACGATCATTGAAACGGCCGCATCTCGACTATTTCCGTGAGTTTTACGCCGATACCGCCTCGTTCGGTTCGCGCAAGGCGATCGAGCACGCAATCGAGTTTTTCGGCGAGGACAATGTGCTTTTCGCCTCCGATGCGCCATTCGATCCGGAGGGCGGACCCATGTACATCCGCGAAACGATCAAACAGATCGACGCGATGGACATTGGCGAATCCTTGCGAGCGAAGATTTACCAGGACAATACCGTCCGCCTTTTGGGGCTGAATACTTGAAACCGCGATCGCCGATTGCGAGGGACAGGGCATGACGGACATGGTCGAGGAGTTCGATGTCGTCATCAATGGTGGCGGACCTGTCGGCACCGGCCTTGCCATCGAACTCGGCCAGCGGAACATCCGGGTCGCCCTTGTCGAACGCAGCACCGAGGTCCATCGCATCCCGAAAGGCCAGAACCTGACCCAGCGCACCATGGAGCATTTCCACTTCTGGGGATGCGAACAGGAAGTGCGCAATGCCCATCCGATCCCGGAAGGTTCCGGCATCGGCGGCATGACGACTTATCGCACCCTGCTCAGCGATTACCATTATGACTGGCTTAACCGATCGCTGGTCGGGGATTTCTACTTCAAACCCAACGCGCGGCTGCCGCAATACGCTACCGAAGCGGTCCTGCGCCGGCGCGCGGCGGAAATCCCTGAAATCTCGACGTACTATGGCTGGACCGGCACATCCGTCAGCCACACCAAAAACCATGCAGACCTTGAAATAACTGGTGACGGGGGCGAGAGGCACAAGATCCTGCGCGGAAAATACCTCGTTGGCTGCGACGGCAGCCGTTCGCTCGTCAGGACGTCAGCCGGCATTCCTGAAACCCTGTCCGATCACAACCGCCTCATGGTGCTGCTCGTATTTCGTTCCGAGGAACTGCACCAACTTCTAAAACGGTATCCCGGTAAGGCTTTCTACTGCGTGCTCCATCCTGACATGCAGGGCTACTGGAAATTCTTCGGCCGGGTCGATCACGGCTCGAGCTGGTTCTTTCATGCACCGGTACCGGTCGGAACGACGGCGGAAGGTTTCGACTTCGAAGCGATGTTGCATGAGGCCGTCGGGCGGTCGTTCTCGCTTGCGCTCGATTATATCGGCTTTTGGGATCTCCGCGTTGCGCTTGCCGACACGTATGGCGCCGGCCGGATCTTCATCGCGGGAGATGCCGCCCACAGCCATCCCCCCTATGGCGGATATGGCGTGAATATCGGCCTGGAAGACGCAAGAAACCTTGGCTGGAAGCTCGCCGGCGTACTGCAGGGCTGGGGAGGGAAGGCCCTTCTCGACAGCTACGATGCCGAGCGCCGTCCGGTTTTCCGTTCCGCGGCGCGCGACTTCATCGAATATTTCATCGAGGACGACCGGCGGTTTCTGGATGCCTATTCGCCGGAGAAGGACCAGGCCGAATTCGCCGCCAAATGGGCGGTGAGAAATCTCGGCGCCGACGAAGTCCGCCGGTTCGAGCCGAACTACGAGGGATCGCCCATTCTTGCGCAACAAACCGGAAGGCAGCCAAGTTCCAAAGGGGAGCACCTGGTCAAGGCGCGCGCAGGTCATCACCTGGCACCGCTTCCGGCCGGCGACGGTTTATCGACCTACGATCTGCTGGGGACAGATTTCACCTTGCTGGCTGCGCCGCGCGCAGCGGAACTGGCCGGAGAATTCGAAGCGGCGGCCGGCCGGATGAACATTCCGCTGAGAACCGAAGTCCGCCTGCCGGAAACAGCAAGCGCGAAGTATGAGGCAGCCGCGGTGTTGGTGCGGCCCGACCAATATGTCGCGTGGGCCGGAGACATCTGCGATCCGGAGATCGTGCTGGCGACATCGGCCGGACGATTGTAAAGCCTCGATCCGCAATCCGGCAGGCATCGATCATATTTCGAGACCGAACGGCTCGCCTTCATATGCATCCGCGCCGCGCCCGATGGCCGCGATCGCCTCGATCATTCGGCCCTGCCGTTCCAGCATCCCGTCCGCCAGCGAAACGATCAGCGGGTTTGGCGTGGCGCTCGGCGACAAGCGCCGCAACGCCGCGGCGAGATCGGCTTCGTCCCGGTCCGGCCGCAATGCGCAGCAAACGACATAGGCCGCCGCCGTAGACCGGCTGATTCCCGCCAAACAGTTGATCACCAATGGCGCCGACCTGTCCCAGTTTCCGGCAAAATCCAGCAGCGCGCCGACATGGCCAGCATCCGGCGGCGTCATGCTTTCGCGCGGCCCGGCGATGTCGTGCATCGTCAGATGCAGAT
>JBFIBB010000010.1:0-29081 GCA_041582695.1 Rhizobiaceae bacterium | reverse complement strand
GCGACGCCGAAGCCATGATCCTTGCCGGACGCGTCAAGGTGAACGGCAATCTCCTGTCCTCGCCCGCATTCAATGTCGGCCCGAAGGACGTGATCCTGGTCGACGGGGAGCGCCTGCCCGAGCGCGAACGCACCCGGCTGTTCCTGTTTCACAAGCCGGCCGGCACGATGACGACGAACCGCGACCCGGAGGGCCGCAAGACCGTCTTCGACGTATTGCCGGAGGGTTTGCCGCGGCTGGTGACGGTCGGCCGGCTCGATTTTACCACCGAAGGCCTGCTTCTGATGACCAATGATGGCGGGCTGGCGCGGGTGCTCGAACTGCCG
The DNA here is from genome assembly GCA_041582695.1 of Rhizobiaceae bacterium. Taxonomy (GTDB): domain Bacteria; phylum Pseudomonadota; class Alphaproteobacteria; order Rhizobiales; family Rhizobiaceae; genus JAWKWH01. The sequence continues at coordinate 28,755 of JBFIBB010000010.1, read as the reverse complement.
TCGACCGGCTGGCTACGCCGGTATCGCGTCCGCGTTCACGGCGAGGCCGATCCCGCGGCGCTGGAAAAGCTCAAGGAAGGCATCGCCGTTGACGGCGTGCTCTATGGCGCAATCGATGCCGAACTGGAGCGCCGGCAAGGGTCCAATGCCTGGCTCGTCGTGTCGCTGCGCGAAGGCAAGAACCGCGAGATCAAGAACGTAATGGGCGCGCTCGGCCTCGACGTGACGAGGCTGATCCGCATTTCATACGGACCCTTCCAGCTTGGCGGTCTGGAGCCCGGAAGCATAGTCGAACTCAAGGGGCGCACCTTGCGCGACCAGCTTGGCGAGCGGCTGATCGCGGAGGCTGGCGCCGATTTCGAGGCGGATATCCTGAAACCGTTTTCCAGCAAGCCGGTCAAGGAGAAACCCACCGCCATGGACAAGCCGGCCAGGCATGTCGGCAGGGACCGGCAATCGTTGCGCGAGGAAGCGCTCGGACGCCTTCAGACGTCGAAGCCCGACGCCGGAACCCCGCGCGGCGGAAAACAGCGCGAACGCCGTGAGAACGAGGAACCGCAGGACAAGAAGCGCGAATTCCAGCCGCCGCGGTCGCGCGCGTCCAACGTATGGATGGCGCCCGGCGCGAGGCCGCAACCGAAAAAGGTGAGACGCGTTTCGCGAGATGAGGTGCGCGCCGAACGCGACAAGGCTCAGGAAACTCCGCAGCGCAAGAAACCGCGCCTCGACAAGAACCGGCCGGAAAAGCCGGAAACCGGGCGGTACTCCAAGACAAATCCCGGACCGGGAAAGCCGGGCAGGCCCGCGCCGGCAGGGCGTGGGAGCAGGAAGCCGGATGCGGATCGTCGCCGGTGAGTTCAGGGGCCGCAGGCTTGCCGCCCCGGCCGGACAGGCGACGCGCCCGACCACCGATCGCGCCCGCGAAGCGCTGTTCAACAAGCTGCAGCACGCATTTCCCGGTCGCCTCGAAGGCGCCCGCGTTCTCGACCTTTTTGCCGGAACCGGCGCGCTCGGGCTGGAGGCGCTGTCGCGCGGCGCGCAATCCTGCCTGTTCATCGAGATGGGAGCCGACGCAAGGGGCGCCATCCGCGACAATATCGAAGCACTCGGTCTGCAGGGAAGGACGAAGATTTTCCGGCGCGACGCTTCCCGTCTCGGAGAGGCGGGCACGATTGCCCCGTTCGATCTCGTTTTCGCCGACCCGCCCTACCGCAAACGGCTAGGCGAAAAGGCATTGGCCTCTGCGCTGTCGGGGGGATGGCTGAAACCGATTGCGCTTTGCGTTGTGGAAGAGGCGGCCGATGCGCCGTTTGACCTGCCTGCCGGATTCCGGTTGCTGGACATGCTGAAACAGGGCGGTTCGGTTGTCCGCTTCATCGAGGCTGTCGCGGCCCGGCCGCCAGCATGACAAATAATTCACTTTCGACACATTGATTTTCCAACCTATATGAAACGGTCTGCGGGCAGAGGATCGATAGTCAGATGCAAATTCGCGAAAAAATGGTCTGGGCGTGTCTTGCCGCCTCTTTGGCGCTATTGGCGGCCGTCCAGCCGGGTCATGCCCGATCGGACCGCCAGGAGCAGGCCGGCGTCTCCCGATTCGAACTCGATAACGGACTGGAGATCGTGGTCGTTCCCGATCGCCGCGCCCCGGTTGTCACGCACATGCTTTGGTACAAGGTGGGCGCCGCTGACGAACAGCCGGGAAAATCGGGCATCGCGCATTTTTTCGAGCATCTGATGTTCAAGGGCACGAAGAACCATCCTGCCGGCGAGTTCTCGCGCAAGGTGGCCGAGATCGGCGGCCAGGAAAACGCGTTCACCTCGAGCGATTACACCGCCTACTTCCAGAAGGTGTCGCCCGACGCGCTCGAAACCATGATGGCCTACGAGGCCGACCGGATGCGCAACCTGGTTCTGACCGACGATGTGATCGGCCCTGAACGCGATGTGGTTCTCGAAGAGCGGCGCTCGCGCATCGAGACCGACCCCGGATCGATCCTGGGCGAGGAGATAAATGCGACGCTGTACCAGAACCATACATACGGCATTCCGGTGATCGGCTGGATGCACGAGATCGAGAAGCTCAACCGCGCCGATGCGACGGCGTTTTATGACCGTTACTATGCGCCGAACAACGCCGTGCTCGTGGTTACCGGCGATGTCGATCCGGACGAGGTTCTTGCCCTTGCCACGAAGACCTACGGCAAGGTCGCGCGCGGCCCGGACCTGCCGCCGCGCCTGCGGCCGCAGGAACCCGAGCAGAACACCAGCCGCACCGTGACGCTGACCGATCCGCGCGTCTCGGTTCCGTCATTGCGGAAAATGTGGCTGGTGCCCTCCTACAACACCGACGCGCCGGGCGAGGCCGAAGCGCTCGACCTCCTGTCGGAAATCCTCGGCGGCGGCGTGCGCAGCCGGCTCTATCAGGAACTCGTCGTGCGCCAAGGCATCGCCCGCTCCGCCGGCGCCTACTATTTCGCCACATCATTCGATGACACGTCTTTCGGCGTTTACGGATCGCCGCGCGGTACGGCCACGCTGGAGCAGGTGGAGGCGGCAATCATGGCCGAGATCGACAAGCTTGCAAGCGAAGGGGTTTCCGACGAGGAGCTCGACAAGGCCAAGAACCGGTTTATCAAGAGCATGATCTTTGCCCGCGACAGCCAGAGCGGCATGGCGCGGATTTATGGTTCGACCCTGACCACGGGCGGAACGGTGAACGACGTGCTCGAATGGCCGGATCGCATTCGCGCGGTTTCGGCAAAGGCCGTCCAGGCTGTTGCGCGGAAATATCTCGACAAGACACGGTCGGTGACGGGATATCTGCTGCCCGCCGAAGACAAACAGGGCTGAGGAAATAACGATGACGACAATAGCCCTGCGATCCGCGGCCGCTTTCCTGCTGATCATCCTGTCGCTGCCGCTGGCAGTGGGCGCCGCCCGCGCCGAGGTCGACATTCGCGAGATCACTTCGCAAAAGGGCGTCAAGGCGTGGCTGGTGGAGGATTACACGATCCCGCTGATCGCGATCAATTTCGCCTTCAAGGGTGGCACCACGCAGGATCCTGCCGGCAAGGAAGGTCTTGCAAACCTGATGACCAGCCTGTTTGACGAAGGCGCCGGCGACCTCGACAGCGACGCCTTTCAGGAAGCGATAGACGATGCCGCCGCGGAAATGCGGTTTTCGGCGACGCGCGACGCGGTCTACGGCTCGGTTGCCCTGCTCGCCGAGCAACGCGACGAGGCGATAGAGCTGGTGCGCCTGGCGATCAACCAGCCGCGGTTCGACGAAGACCCGGTGTCGCGCATCAAGTCGCAGATCGTCGCCAGCATCGCATCGCGCGAACTCGATCCGCAGACGCAAGCCGCCCGCAAATGGATGGAGGGCCTTTACGGCGATCATCCCTATGCCCGGCGCGATCAGGGTACCGAGAAGTCGCTGGCGGCAGTCAGAGCCGATGATCTGAAAGCATTTCACAGGCGGGTTTTCGCCCGCGAAGAACTCCATGTCGGGATCGTCGGCGCCATTGACGCGGATACCGCGGGACAGGTCCTCGACAAACTGTTTGGTGATCTGCCCGAAAAGCCCGAACTTTCGAATGTCGCCGATGCCGAACTCAATCTCGGCCAAGAAATCCGTGTCGCCTACGACCTACCGCAAACATCGCTGCAGCTCGCCTGGCCGGGGGTCAAGCGCACCGATCCCGATTTCTTCGCCGCCTATGTGATGAACCATATTCTTGGCGGGGGATCATTTTCCTCCCGCCTCTACAACGAGGTGCGCGAGAAACGCGGACTTGCCTATGGGGTCAACTCGTATCTCGTGAACTATGACCATGCCTCCGCTCTCTCCATCAGCACCGCCACCCGCCCTGACCGGGCGTTGGAAACGCTGAAAATCATCCGCGACGAGGTCGAGCGCATGGCGGCTTCCGGTCCGACACCGGAAGAGCTGGAAGCGGCAAAAAAGACGATCATCGGCGGGTACGCCGTCAACAATCTCGATTCGTCCGCCGCGGTTGCAAGCACACTGGTCGAGCTTCAGCTGTCCGAACTCGGCATCGACTATATCCAGCGTCGCGCCCGGCTGATCAACGCCGTAACGCTCGAGCAGGCGCGTAGTGTCGCAGCCCGGGTGTTTTCGGCCGAGCCCTCGGTTATGATCGTCGGACCCGAAGATGCCGGTGGAGGATGACGGCCGATGACGGAGGCCATGGTAAGAACAAGGAATGCGCCGGCTTCGGGCGGTGGCCCCAGTTTTGCGGTGGCCTTCGGCGGCGGCGGGGCGCGCGGCCTTGCCCATATTCACGTCATCGAGGTGCTTGACGAACTTGGCATCCGCCCGACGGCGATTGCAGGCTCGTCAATCGGCGCCATCATGGGCGCGGGCATGGCGGCGGGAATGAGCGGCGCCGAGATCCACGACTACGCCCGTTCGGTCCTCGGCGACCGGGCCGCCCTTGCGAGCCTGATGTGGCGCATGCGGCCGACCAGTCTGCGCGAGGCAATCGGCGGTATCCGAGTGACGCAGTTCGACATTGAACGAATTCTGCGATCTTTGCTCCCCGAAGCCATTCCTGAGGATTTTGCCGGCCTGAAGATTCCGCTGCAGGTAACCGCGACGGACTTTTTCGGTCATTCGCTGGTGGTCAACCAGGAGGGCGACCTGTTTTCGGCGCTGGCGGCCTCGGCGGCCATACCGGCGCTGTTCAAGCCGGTCAGGCGCGACGGGCGCATCCTGATCGATGGCGGCATCTACGATCCTGTTCCTTACGACCTGCTGATGGCCAGGGCTGACATCGTGATCGGCATCGACGTCGTCGGCGCCCCGGAAGGCAATCACCGTATTCCCAATTCGATCGATCTGATGTTCGGCGCAAGCCAGCTCATGATGCAGTCGATCACCGCCAACAAGCTGACGCGGCTGCGGCCTGCCGTGTTCCTGCGGCCGCCGGTTTCGCGCTTCCGCGTACTTGATTTCCTGAAGATCGACGCGGTGTTGCGCGAAAGCTCCCCGATCCGCGACGAGTTGAAGCGGGCGATCGACATCGCGGTCGAGAAACACCAGACAGCGGAGGCCTGACCGTTGGCGATCGCCGCGCTCGGCTATCTCGGCGTCCGCTCGGACCGCCTCGATGACTGGAACGGTTTCGCCTGCGGCCTGCTCGGCATGCAACTGGCCGATCACGGCGGAAAAAACCTCTCTTTCCGCATGGACGACATGAAACAGCGCCTCGTCGTGTCCGACGAACCGGGCGAGACGCTCGCATTCATGGGCTGGGAAGTTTCGGACCGCGCCGACCTTGACGCCTATGCCGCGCGGCTGGAGCAGGCGGGTCATGCCGTGAAAACAGGATCGCCCGCACTTGCAGACAGGCGCTTCGTGACCGACCTGATCATCACGCATGATCCGGCCGGCAACCGTCTCGAACTGTTCTGGAAGCCTCTTCTCGCTTCCGATCCGTTCGTGCCGGGCCGACCGGTTTCCGGTTTCAAGACCGGCCCGCTGGGCATGGGTCATGCGGTACTGCATGTGGGCGATGTCGGGCCGGTGCTGGGCTTCTACCGCGACATCCTCGATTTCCGGGTCAGCGACTACGGACACAACCCGTTTCCGCTCTATTTCCTGCACATCAACGGACGGCATCACAGCTTTGCGCTTGTCGGTTCCGGCAAGTCCGGTTTCCATCATTTCATGGTCGAGTATGACAATCTCGACGATGTCGGTCAGGGTTATGACATCGCGATGATGCAAGAAGGCCGTGTCGCCTACACGCTCGGCCGGCATACCAACGACTACATGACGTCATTCTACGCCAACTCGCCTTCGGGTTTCTTCGTAGAGAACGGCTGGGGCGGCCGGGTGATCGATCCGCAAACCTGGGAACCGCACGAAACCTTCGACGGCCCCAGTTTCTGGGGTCATGAGCGGCTTTATCTGCCGGAGGAGGCACGCGCCAGGCTCCGAAAAATGCGGATGGACGCCGCGGCGAGAGGTCTGCGCGCGCCGGCCGTGGCCGATTGCCCGTGGCTCTACGGCGAACTGGCGACGCGGCGGGCCAGGTGAGCCGCAAAACCTTCCGCGGTCATTTCGACGTCATCATCGCCGGACTTGGCCCGACCGGCGCGACGCTCGCCAACCTCCTCGGACTTTGCGGGGTTTCCGTTCTCGCGCTCGACCGGTTCCGCGCACCCTACCCGCTGCCGCGCGCGGTCCATTTCGACGACGAGGTCATGCGCGTCTTCCAGACGATCGGCGTTGCGGGCGAGGTCGGCGGCATCGTCCGCGTGAATGTCGGGATGCGTTTTATCGATCCGGCCGGAAATCTGCTGCTTGATTGGCCGCGTCCGCAGGAGATCGGCCCGCAGGGCTGGCACGCCAGCTACCGCTTTCACCAGCCCGACCTGGAGCGCATATTGCGTGCCGCGCTGGATAGCCGCGCCACCGTCAGAATCGGGACCGGAACGGAGGTTGTCGGCGTCAGCGATCGCGGCGACGAGGTCGAGATTACATGTTTGGACCGCGAGACAGGCAACCGGTCTACGGTAACGGCCGCCTATGCCGTCGGCTGTGATGGCGCAAATTCGGTTGTGCGCAAGGCGATGGACGTCACCGAGGCCGATCTCGGTTTCAACGAGCGCTGGCTGGTGGCCGATCTCCTGTTGAAAACGCCGAAACCGGAACTGGGCGATCACACGGTGCAATATTGCGATTCCCGCCGTCCGGCGACCTATGCGCGCGGACCGGGCAATCGCCGGCGCTGGGAAATCGCCGTGCTCGACGGAGAGAATGCGGACAGCATCTGCAAACCGGACAATGTCTGGCGATTGCTGAAGCGCTGGATTTCGCCGGAAGAGGCGGAAATGGAGCGCGCGGCCGTTTATACGTTTCAGTCGATCGTCGCCGACCAGTGGCGGAGCGGCAGGCTGCTGATCGCCGGCGATGCGGCGCACCGCACGCCACCCTTCATGGGGCAGGGCATGTGCGCCGGCATTCGCGACGCGGCGAACCTTGCCTGGAAACTGGCGCTCGCCATCAAGGGCAGGGCGCCGCAGGCGATCCTCGACAGCTACGGCAGCGAACGCCGCCCTTCATGGGGCAGGGCATGTGTGCCGGCATTCGCGATGCGGCGAACCTTGCCTGGAAACTGGCGCTCGTCATCAAGGGAAGAGCGCCGCAGGCGATCCTCGACAGCTATGGCAGCGAACGCGGCCCGCATGCCCGCGCATATGTCGAAACGGCGATGCGGCTCGGCAGGCTGGTCAACGCCAGCACGACGGAAGAGGGCCTTGACGCGGCGTTCAGGCATTCCGACGGAACCATGCGCATGAACTCGATTTCTCCGCGCCTCGGTCCCGGACTTTCTTCGGGCGACGCCGAACATGCGGGCGAGCTCTTTCCACAGCCCGCGATCGGTGGCGGCGAGCGGTTGGACGACGTCGCCGGCTATGCGCCTGTGCTGGTGGTGGATTCGGCATTCTGGCGTCAGGCGCCGGCCGATATCAGAAAGCGGGCGCTCGCGGCGGAACTGTGTATCGCCGAAACGAGAGGATGCGCGGAGGTCGCCGACAGTCTCAAGGCATTCGGCGCCAAGGCCGTTCTTGTAAGGCCCGACAGGTATGTGCTGGGTTCGGCGGCCGACCAGGAGACCCTGGCCGGCCTTGTCGGGACCATGCTCCCGACGCCGCTCGATTGACCGTTCGTTTCGGCTATTACGCCGCGATGAACTTCTGTCCCTCCAGCGAGGCGGCGAAACCGTCGAGCGCTTCGGAGATTTCCTTCCAGTGCTTCAGCGATTTCATCCGCTTCATCCACGCATCGACATTGGGATACTTCGCGTAATCGAGCCGAACCATGTCGCCGAGCGCCATGATGCTGGCGCCGAGATAGTCGGCAATCGTGATCTTGTTGCCGCACAGATACTTCCGGCCGTCGCTGAGCCAGTGGTCGTTGAGCACCGAGATCCAGAACTTGCTTTTTTCGCTGCCCCAGTTGACGGCGACCTTCTGGCCTTCGTCGCTTGGCCGCTTGTGATGCGGAAAGAGCTGCGGATAGCAGAGATTGTAGCCCCAGTCGCGGTAGAAGTTGGTGTTGAACCAGTCCATCATCTCGTTGACCTTGGCGCGCTTCTTCAGATCCTTCGGGTATTCCGGCAGGTCGTACTTGTCGGCGAGGTACTTCAGTATCGCCGAGCTCTCGGTCAGCTTGAAGGAACCGTCCTCGAGCACGGGCACCAGCCGGTTGGGGTTGAACGAGATATAGGGTTCCTGGTGGTGGGCGCCGGTGAACAGGTCGACGACGACCGGCGTGACCTTGATGCCCTTTTCGGCGACCAGAAGCCGGACCGGCCGGCTTGTTATCGATGCCGGATGCATGTGAAGTTTCATTGCCATGTGACTTTCCTCCAAATTGGCCGCATCGGGCGGCATTGCTATTTCTTGTAGGGATCTTTCGGTCCGCGATCGGCGGAAAGGCTGCCGGTCGCGCGCGCCACCATCATCTCGATGGCGTCCGCCAGATGGATTTCCTGGATGTTGTAGTCGCCCCGCTCGACCCTCAGCTTGTGGGCCTCCAGCAGCACCTGCCCGTGGCTGTAGCCGAACGGCGGCTCGAACTTGTAGCAGGCGAGTTCGATCAGTAAGCCCATCGGGTCCTCGAAATAGACCGATTCGAATATGTTGCGGTCCTTGACGCCGGTGTTCTTGATGCCGCGCTCGCCCAGCCGTTCGACGATCTGCATGAACGAAGCCCGCGACACCGAGAACGCGATGTGATGCACGCAACCGGGCTCCGTTGGCGTCCGCCGCGGGTCGGGCTTGCGGCTTTCGTCGGTGAATATGGTGATCAGCCTTCCGTCGCCCGGGTCGAAATAGAGATGGCTTTCGGACGCCCGGTCGAGATTGGGCTGTTCGAAAATGAAGGGCATGCCGAGCAGCCCCTCCCAGAAATCGATCGAGGTCTGCCGGTCGGAGCCGACAAGCGTTATGTGGTGAACGCCCTGAACCTGTATTTTCCTCATGATATGCCTCCCGGTCAGTTTTCCGGCCATTGTATGATTTTCGATTTGTAGTCGGTGCGCGGCAGGCTGCCGTGCGGCACAAGCGTCACCTCGGCGGCGACGACAAGCTTGTCGCGGATGCGCTTCGCAATCCCGCCGGCCAATGCAGGGTCGGCGGCCGCGCCTTCGGCCAGTTCGACGGTTACCGGCAGCGGCGGGTTCTGCTTGACCCCGCGAGCCGATGGACGGATCGCGATGACGCCGCTGACGCGCGGCATGAATTCGCCGGCCACTTCGCGCACTGCGGTTGGAAAGACGTTGACGCCGCGAACGATCAGCATGTCGTCGGTGCGGCCGATGCAGCGCACTCGGGGCGCGGTGCGGCCGCACTCGCACGGTTTCGTCCACACCCTGACATGATCGCGGCTGCGAAATCTCAGCAGCGGCGCGGCCTGGCGGTTGAGATGGGTATAGACGAGTTCGCCTTTCGCGCCGTCCTCGACGGGCAGGGACGTACCCGTTTCCGGATCGATAAGTTCGAAATGAACCAGTCCCCGGCCGGAAAAATGCATGCCGTTCTGGCACTCGCACTCGCCCCAGAGCGAAACGGAAATGTCGCCAATGCCCATGGCCTCGGTAACCCGGGCGCCCCAGGCGCGCTCTATGCGTTCGCGTATCGCCGGTTCTCCGCCGCCTGGTTCTCCGGCGACAAGAATGCGCCTGACAGTCTTTGTGGCGAGGTTGATTCCGCGCGCTTCGGCCCATTCGGCCAGGTGCAGCGCATAGGACGGCGTGGCGGCGAGAATGTCGGGCGAGAGGTTCTCCACGGCCGCCATCAGCCGTTCGGTGTTGCCGGCGCCGACGGGGATCTGGCAGAGGCCAAGCGCGTTGAACGCCTCCAGCGCGGCGCCCGCCACGAAGGGACCGGCATTGTAGGTCGATATCAGCCTTTCGCCGCGCCTGACGCCGCTTGCGCCATAGGAACGGCAAGCGATCTCGATCCAGTTTGCCAGGTCCGGCGCGGTCAGCGGAATGTAGCTCGGCGTGCCGGTCGTGCCGCTGGTCGAGTAGATGCGCACAATTTCTCCCGCATCGGCCGCCAGATGCGTTCCGATAGGGTGTCCGGCCGAACGGCTCTGCCTGAGTTCGTCCTTCTCGGTGAACGGAAGGTTGCCGATGTCGGCAAGCCCGCCGGCGTCAGCCGCGCTGCCGATCCCGGCAGCCGACAGCTTCTCGCGATAGAATGGCGAGCGGTCGAACAGATAGGCAAGCTGGGCGCGGTACAGCGCATCGTCGATCTCGAACTGCGCCTTCCATGGCAGCGTTTCTATTGCGACATTCTGCATTGTGTCAGCCCTGCGGCTCGTAGGAGATCGCTTCCTCGGCGTGATGCGCCATCACAAATCCGATCGGCCGCTCCCGCTCCTCGGCCAGATGCGCCAACAGGCTTGCCGTTCGCGCCAGTATCGGAATCGCCTTGATCATCGCCTGTGGAAAACCGAGATCGAGCAGCACCGCGGCGATCGCCATCGAGACATTGAGCGTGAGCGGCTTGCCCCAGACCTTGTGCACCGCTGTTGCGGTCGCGCGCGCCAGCCGGCAGTAATCGCCGGCAACGCCACGGCTTTCAGCCAGTTCGAAAATGCGTTCAGCGCGCGGATCGACCGGTTTGTGCAGCGGATGGCCGAATCCGGGTATTTTCCCGCCCGATGCGCGGATATCGGCAACGATGCTTTCGAGCGCAGCCTGGTCCTCGGTCGCGGCGCCGAGCTTGTTCCTCGTTTCACCGAGATACTTTCCGCACAGCTCCGATGTGCCCAAGACCACGGTTCCGCAGCCCAGAATACCGGCCGCGACAGCCGCCTGCAGCGAATCCGGGTCTGCCGCATAGGTCATTCGCGCCGCCTGGTTGGTCGGCACCAGACCGTGTTCGGCGATCGCTACCAGCAGCAGGTCAAGGAAGTAAATCTGCGTCTCGTCCGGCTCCTTGCCGGTGACAAGCAGATGGAAATAGCTGGTGAACCCGATCTGCCCCATCAGGTCGCCGCACAAATCCTTGCCCCTGACCGTGATGCTGGAGGCATCGGCCGTGCTGATCGAGGTTGAGGCCTGCCCCGCCTTTCCGATCAACATAGCTCCTCCCTGCCATTGACGGATTAGATTGAATTGCTAAATTGTAGGACAATCAAAGGCGAGTCAAGCGGGTCAGCGCATCCACAAGCTGCGAGTTCGCCGGCTGGCCAGCCAACTTCATGGGGAAGATTTGAGCGGGAACTCCGAAAAAAGGGGCGAGAAGGGACCGTCGATCGCCGACCGCCTGTCGGCGTCGATAAAGGACGGGAGATTCGCTCCCGGCCAGCGTCTGGTCGAGGCCGAACTCACAATCGAGCTCGGCTCGAGCCGCGGTCCCGTGCGCGAGGCCCTGCGCAAGCTAGAGGCGGACGGGCTGGTCGAGCTGGTGCCGAACAAGGGTGCGATGGTGCGCCGCCTTTCGCTCGCCGAAGCGATAGAACTGTTTGAGATCAGGACCGAACTGGAAGCGCTTGCGGCAAGGAAGGCGGCCGGAAACATTTCCGACACATGCGTACGCGCGCGCTTCGAGGCCGAAATCGCGTCGATCTGGCGCGATGAACCGCGCTATTCGACTGCCAGCTATATCGCCGAGAACCAGACTTTCCATACCGCCATCTTTACGGCCTCGCTCAACCGGAAACTCGCCCGGCTCAATCAGCAGCTCCAGCTTTCGCTGATCATGGCCCAGATTGGTTCGGCGCTTTCGACCGACACGGTGCTCACTTCGCTCTACGAGCATCGCGGAATCGCGACCGCGATACTCGATCGTGATCCCCAGGCCGCCGACAGGCTTTCGAGGGCGCACATGCGACGGGCCCTTGATGTGGTGCAATCCATGCCGCCGGCGCTGTTTCGCAGGCAGGGCTGATCTGGGACGGATTGTTCGCGCCTAGCCGGCAGTCGCGGCCTTGCCTGTCGAGAATGGCGAATTCGCCGTCGGTGGCGGCCCCGGCATCTGGTCGCCGCCTCTCGGCGGCCGGGTACCGATCCGGTTCACGACCCTGAAACAGACGATGATGCTGACGACGCCGAAAAGCACCGCGCCCAGCCCCCAGCCGGCGACAACGCCCTTGGCGCCGTAGTAGTAGGCGCCGGCGGAGACAAAGGGAACCGTGCCGAGCGTCGACCGGCCCCAGTTGAACAGCGTGGAGTAGGCCGGGTAGCCGAGATTGTTGAACACGGCATTGGAGACGAACAGCGCTCCATTGAACAGGAAACTGCCGGCAGCGAAAAGGCAGAAGAACACGACCAGTTCGTATGCCTCGCCGGTAGCACGGAACAGCGCGGCGATGAAATCGGAGAAAATCGCGATCAACGCCCACATCGCCGTGACATAGACGAGCATGAACAGCATGCTGTCGCGCAGGATCATGATCAACCGGTCGTAGAGCCGCGCGCCATAATTCTGGCCGAGGATAGGTCCGACGGCGCCTGACAGCGCGAAGACGGTGCCGAAGACGAGAGGGATCAGCCGGCCGATGATTGCCCAGCCCGCGACTGCCTCGTCGCCAAAGCGGGCCATTTCGAGCGTGACGTAGGCATTGCCGGCCGGCGTGGCGAGCTGGGTTGCGATTGCCGGGATGCCGATCGAAAAAAACGGTCGCGCCACCGCCGCCAGATACTCCCTGTCCGGCATGCTCATCAGCTTGTGCACGCGCCAGGCGCCATGCAAACCGACGCCGACAAGCACGAAACGCGCGAGAACGGTGGATATCGCCGCTCCAGTGAGGCCAAGATCGAGGCCGAATATCAGGAGCGGGTCGAGAATGGCGGCGGCAAACCCGCCCGCGAGCGTGACGTACATGGCGCGCCGCGCATCGCCGACGCCCCTCAGAATGCCTGTCGTGCACATTCCCACCGACATCAGCGGTGCCGATGGCAGCACGATCTGCATGAAATGCGTTGCAAGCCTCGCGGTCTCGCCCCTTGCGCCAATTGCAGCGACAAGATCGCCGATGAATGGCCACGCAACCGCCGCCATCAGACCTGTAACCACGAGAACGAACAGCACGGCCGCCCCGCCGGTACGCGCCGCCCTTTCGCGGTCTCCCTTGCCGAGCGCCCGCGCCACCAGCGCTGAAGTGGCGATTGTCAGTCCGATCGAAACCGACAGCATGAAGAACAGCAGCGTCGCCGCAAAACCGATCGCCGCGGCAAGCTCGTGCACGCCGAGCATCGAAATGTAGAGCAGGTTCAGCGCATCGACGGCGAAAATCGCTACAAGCCCCACGGAAGCGGTGGCGGTCATGACCACCACGTGCCGCATCGTGGAGCCGGTGGTGAACTTCGCGTCCTGACCGGCGGAAGTCATGCGGTGGCGTAGAGGGAGTCCATCGAACGGAATCCCTTGAATTCCAGCGCATTGCCCGACGGATCGCGGATGAACAGCGTTGCCTGTTCGCCAGGCCGCCCGGCAAAGCGCACATAAGGGCGTTCGACCCAGTCGATATCCGGCCGCGTTTCGAGCCGTTCGGCGAGCGCCTTCCAGTCGTTCATTTCCATGACGACACCGAAGTGCGGCACCGGCGTAATGACGCCTTCCACGTCGTTGCTGACCCTGTCGCCTGCCGCCCCCGGCCGCAGATGCGCTGAAATCTGGTGTCCGAAAAGGGAAAAGTCGATCCAGGTTTCGGCAGAGCGCCCCACCATGCAACCCAGAACATCGCAGTAGAAGGCACGGGTCGCTTCGAGGTCGTTGACCGGAAAGGCCAGGTGAAATGGTGTCATGTAGGGTTTCCGTTTCTGGGAGCGCGAACTCACCCGACGACCGGATTGGCGGGGGCGTCGCCTTCCTTGTCGAGCCTCCGGGATTCGCGCGTCGGCTTGATCAGCGGTTCGGGCGTCACCGGACGCTTGTGCAGCATATCCGAGCCGGCGTAAATGCCCTCCACCTGCTGGATCGCCAGGCGCTCCGCGTCACGCCGGCGCACGTCGTCGGCAAGAGCCTGCGCCTTTTCCTCGTCGGTGCCAAGCGCCTGCAGCGTCATCTTGCCGAACAGCAGCCCCGATTCGAAGGTCTCGCGCGCTTCGTAGTCGACGCCGCGTTCCCTCAGCGACAATGTGTGCGCCCTGTCGTAGGAACGAACATAGAGTTTGGTCTGCGGATAGTCGGCCTGGATCATGTCGACGATCTTGTCGGTGATCTCCTTCTTGTGCGTGCAAACTGCCACGATCTTGGCTCGCCTTATGCCGGCAGCCTCCAGCACGTCCCTTCGGGTGCCGTCGCCGAAATAGATGCGAAACCCGAATTTGGCGGCGGCGCGCACCCGGTCCGCGGAATGGTCGATGATCGTGACATCCGATCCGCCGGCCAGCAGCGTTTGCGACGCCACCTGGCCGAAGCGCGAAAATCCGATCATCAGCACATCGGATCCCGCGCCGGCGAAATCCTCTTCCATGTGATCGCCTTCCGGTTCGGGGATGAACAGGCTCGACAGCCTGACGGTGATCGGGGTCAGCGCCATCGACAGGGTGACGATCGCGATCAAAAGCGAGGCCTCAGCGCTCGTGAGCAGGAACGAGGCCGAGGCCGCCGTGAACAGCACGAAACCGAATTCGCCGCCCTGCGGCAACAGTAGGCTTACCCGGACCGAGTCGGCGTGTTGCGCGCCGAACAGACGGCAGAGCCCGTAGATCAGCAATGCCTTGACCCCCATCAGCAACGGCACGGCGATCAGTATCGTGAGCCAGTCGGCCAGGATCACGGCGATATCGAGCGACATGCCGACCGCCATGAAGAACAGGCCGAGCAGGATGCCGCGAAACGGTTCGATATCGGCCTCAAGCTCGTGCCGGTAGGAGGATTCCGCCAGCAGAACGCCGGCGATGAAGGCTCCCATCGCCATCGACAGCCCGGCAAACTGCATCAGCATCGCCGAACCGAGCACGACGAACAGGGCGGCCGCGATCATGACCTCCCTCGCGCCGGTATTGGCGATGATGCGGAACAGCGGATTGAGCAGGTACAGCCCGGCCGCCACAAGTATGCCGAGGCTTCCGAGCGCCAGCGCGAATCTGGACCATGTGATCGCATCCTGGCCCTCGCCGCCCGGTGCAAGCAGTGGGATAAGAGCCAGCAAAGGTACGATGGCGAGGTCCTGCAACAGCAGGATCGAGAAGCCGAGCTGCCCGTACTTGCGGTTGGTGTCGCCCTTTTCATCGAGGATCTGCATGGCGAAAGCCGTCGACGACAGGGCAAGCCCGAATCCGACGACCACCGCCGCGCCCGGTCCAAAACCGGCCAGGAACCAGACGAGCGTGGCGAGCACGGCGCCGGTGAGCAGGACCTGCGCCAGTCCGAGACCGAAAATCGCGCGCCTGAGCGCCCAAAGGCGCGATGGTTTCAGTTCAAGGCCGATGATGAACAGCAGCAGCACGACGCCGAGTTCGGCGACATGCAGGATCTGTTCTTCGTCGCCTATGAATGGTTTCGCGGTTGCGGCGATAATCGCGCCGGCGGCAAGGTATCCCAGAACCGTGCCGAGGCCGATGCGTTTGAACAGCGGCGCGGCCACCACCGCCCCGCCAAGAAGCACGAGCGCGCCGGTAAAAATGGATGCGTCTTCGGCCGCCAAGCTCCCGTCCCTTTCTGTTTAGCCGTTGAATGAACCAAGCCGGCCATTGCAAGACCGACGCGCAAACAATAGATGGTTTGCCAAATGATGTCTCCCGGCAACTATTCGAACATGGGCAGGGTCACCTGCGATTTCAACGATGAACCACACTGAGGATTCCGCAATGCTGACCGATCGCGTCGCCGCTCTGGTCGATGCCGCCAGGAAGGCTGGCGCGGACGCCGCCGACGCGGTAGCCCTTCGGTCCCGCTCGACCTCGGTATCAGTCCGGCTCGGCAAGGTGGAAAACACCGAGAGCTCCGAAAGCGACGACATTTCGCTGCGGGTCTTCATCGGCAAGCGGGTCGCCAGCATTTCGGCCACGGCATCCGGCGATCCGGCGGCGCTGGCCGAGCGCGCCGTCGCCATGGCCCGGGTCTCGCCCGAGGATCCCTACCAGGGGCTTGCCGACGGGAACAGGCTCGCCCGCGAAATCCGCGATCTCGATCTGTTTGACCCGACCGAAGTGCCGGCCGGCGCACTGAAAGAGGCGGCACTCGAGATGGAGGACGCCGCAATGGCGGTGAGCGGCGTGACCAACTCGGGCGGCGCCGGCGCCAGCGCGGGCTCGGGCGGGCTGGTGCTGGTGACGTCCCACGGCTTTGCCGGCCACTATGTTGCGTCGCGGTTTTCACGCTCTGTCAGCGTCATCGCGGGCGAGGGAACCGGCATGGAGCGCGACTACGAGTACTCATCGCGCGTTCACTATGGCGATCTGGAGGCCTCCTGCGATATCGGCCGCAAGGCCGGCGAACGCACGGTTCGCCGCCTAGGCAGCCGCAAGGCCAAAACCGGCCCGGTCACGGTGATCTTCGATCCGCGCGTCGCGCGCGGCATTGCCGGCCATATCGCCGGGGCGATCAACGGCGCATCGGTTGCGCGCAAGACCAGTTTCCTGCGCGACATGATGGGCAAGCAGGTCGCCTCGGCCGCAATTACGGTGACCGACGATCCGCTGCGGCCGCGCGGGCCGTCCTCGCGGCCCTTCGATGGGGACGGCGTGGCCGGCGAACCGCTCACGGTGATTGACAAGGGTGTGCTCGGGCATTGGCTTCTTTCGACTTCGGCGGCCCGCGAACTGGGGTTGGAAACCAATGGACGAGGGGTCCGTTCGGCTTCATCGGTGTCGCCGGCGTCGACCAATTTGGCGATCGAGCCCGGAACGCAGGCGCCCGAAGACCTGATCGCCGGTCTGGCCAGCGGGTTCTATGTCACCGAAGTGTTCGGGCAGGGCGTGAACATGGTCACCGGCGAATACAGCCGCGGCGCGTCGGGTTTCTGGATCGAGAATGGCGAAATCGCCTGGCCCGTTTCGGAGGTGACGATCGCTTCCAACATGAAATCGATGTTCATGAACATGACGCCGGCGAGCGATCTCGACCGCAACTTCGGCACTGCCGCGCCGACCATTCTGATCGGGGGAATGACCCTTGCCGGTAGCTGATCCGAATCTTGCGCCGGCGGGCGCCCTGGAGAATGATCTTGCCCTGATCGCAGACGCCGCAAGCGAAGCCGGCCGCATAGCGCAGTCCTTTTTCCGCAAAGACCCCGAAGTCTGGTACAAGGACGGAAAGTCTCCCGTCAGCGAAGCCGATCTCGCCGTCGACCGTTTTCTGAAAAAGCACCTGCTTGCCGCCAGGCCGGATTACGGCTGGCTGTCGGAAGAGACTGCCGGCAGCCGCAAACCGCGGTCTTCGGGGCGCGTGTTTGTCGTTGATCCGATCGACGGCACCCGCGCCTTCCTCAAGGGGCTGCCCACCTGGTGCGTGTCGATTGCGCTCGTAGCGGACGGCCAGCCGGTCGCCGGTGTGCTTGACTGCCCGGAAAAGAGCGAAGTCTACATGGCAACGGCCGGTTCCGGCGCGCGCATGAACGGCCGCAGGATCGCCGTCAGGAACCGTGCGGACAGGCCGGTAATCGCCGGACCGGACACCATGATCGACAGGCTGCCGGCTGCGTTTCGCCAATCGTTCGAGCGCCATCCCTACGTTCCGTCGCTCGCCTATCGTATCGCGATGGTCGCCAACGGTTCGCTCGACGCCACATTCGTGCGGCCAAACGCGCATGACTGGGATATCGCGGCGGCCGATCTGGTGCTGCAGGAAGCCGGAGGCGCCATCCGGGCGGCCGCGGGCGGCGCTCCGGTCTATGGCCTTGCCGGATCGCGCCAGGGCGCCATGGTGGCCGGCAGCGGCAGCCTGCTCGACCGGTTGTTCGAAACGATATCGGGCTGATCGTCGCTTTGGCGGTCGATCATGGTTTCATTGGCGCGAAAAGTGATCTACAGCGTTCGACAATAAACTTCCGGGCGGGGTTCCGGGCAATTGCATGATAACGAGGGTTGGAAAATGAGCGGCGACAAAAGCAGCAAGCAGCTTTTGCACCTGGTTTTCGGCGGCGAACTGACGTCCCTTCAGGGCGTCCAGTTCCGCGATCTTGACGCACTCGACATTGTCGGAGTTTACCCCGACTACAAATCGGCCGAGATCGCCTGGCGCGCAAAAGCGCAGTCGACGGTGGACAACGCCCATATGCGGTATTTCATCGTCCATCTGCACAGGCTGCTCGACCCCGACCACGAGGCCGAAGCAAAACGGGCAGGCTGATCGTTGGATGTCGCCGCGCCGTCAGAACCGTGCGTCCGCCACCGCCCGCAGGCGATGGAACAGGGCGGCGCGATGAAACGGTTGTGGCGGAAAATCCGTGTGCCGTTGGCCGAATCGGCCGTGCTCAAGCACGCGCTTGCCTGGCTGATCTGGGCCCTGATGCGTTTTGTCACCGGAACAAACCGTTTTTCCCGTGGCTGCCACGATATCGATGCGATCATCGCCTCCGAGCCCAATGCGATATTTGCGCTCTGGCACGGTCAGCATCTTCTCGCGCCCGCGCTCATGCCGCGCTGGCTGAAGACCGTCGCACTGGTCTCGCGCAGCCGCGACGCGGAAATAAATGCCCTCGTCGCGCAGAAATTCGGCATCGAGACCGCCCGCGGTTCGGGCGGCCGCGCCGATCAGCAGATGAGCGGCAAGGGCGGCGCCCGCGCGCTGATCGCGCTGAAGAAGGCGCTCGAGACCGGCAAGGCCGTCTGCATGATCGCCGACATTCCCGGCGGAACTCCCCGAGATGCCGGATTGGGCATTGTCACGCTTGCGCGGATTTCCGGCCGCCCGATCGTGCCCATTGCCGTTGCCAGCTCCAGGCGAATCGTTCTCGAAAAAACCCGCGACAAGACCACGGTCAATCTGCCTTTCGGACACATTTGCGCAATATTCGGCAAACCGATCATGGTTCCGCCCGAGGCGGATGACGGAGAGATGGAAGAGTTGCGGGCGCATGTGACCGATGTCATGAACGCGATCACGGCCGAGGCCTATCAAAAGGTTGATGACAAGGTATGAGTGAACGCTGGGCACGCGCACTTCTGACCACCTACCGCTGGGCCGGGGCGGCGGCCTATCCGCTCATCGGCGGATACATCGCCTTCCGCGCCGCCAAGGGCAAGGAGGAGAGCGCCCGCCGTCACGAGCGCTATGGCAAGTCGCCGCTCGAGCGCCCGCCGGGTCCGCTGATCTGGGTCCATGCGGCCAGTGTCGGCGAAACACTGGCCGTCGTGCCGCTGGTCACCCATATTTCGCGGCTTGGCATCAATGTCGTCATGACCACCGGTACGGTGACATCGGCCCACATCGTCGCCGAAAGGCTGGTGGGCAAGGCGATGCACCAGTATGTGCCGCTTGACCTGAAACCGGCGATCGACCGGTTCCTCGATCACTGGAACCCGGATCTTGCGATCATGGCCGAATCGGAGATCTGGCCGATGACCATTCTTGAACTCGGCGTGAAACGCGTGCCCCAGGTCCTTGTCAACGGCCGCCTGTCGGACCGGTCGTTCGCTTCCTGGCAGAAGCATCCCCACATTGCCGAGGCCTTGTTTGAAAACCTCGCCCATGTGGTCGCCCAGTCGGAGCTCGATGGCGAGCGGTTCCATCAGCTGGGCGCCCGCCCGGTCACGGTGTCAGGCAATCTGAAGGTCGATACCGAGGTGCCGCCGGTCGACCAGGCTTCGCTCGACGCCTTGCAGGCGGAAATCGGCGACCGGAGGTGCTGGGCCGCCATTTCCACCCATCCCGGCGAGGAAGAGATAGCGGCAGCGGTCCATCGTCTGGTGAAGAAACAGAATCCCGACGTGCTGACCATCATCGTGCCGCGCCATCCCGATCGCGCCGGCGCACTCGAATCAGCCATGAAATCGGCCGGCCTGAAAGTGGCGCGCCGCAGCCGGCGCGATGCAGTATCACCCGATACGGAAATCCTGCTTGGCGACACGATCGGCGAAATGGGCCTGTATCTGCGGCTTACCGAGATCGCTTTCGTCGGCCGCTCGCTGGCCGGCGGCGGCGGGCAGAACCCGCTCGAACCCGCGGTCCTCGGCACCGCCGTGCTGGCCGGCCGCGACGTGCAGAATTTCCGCGAATCGTATCAGCGGCTTGTCGCCAATGGCGGCGCCAGGCTGGTGGCCGACGGCGAAACCCTGGCCGGCGCCGTGACTTTCCTGCTGAACAACGATCGCGTGCGCCACAAGATGATGGCGTCCGGCCGCGAAACGGTCGAGACGATGCGCGGCGCGCTTGACCGTACGCTCCATGCGCTCGAACCCTATATCCAGCCGCTGGTCGTCAAGGCCAAGCTGGCGCCGGCGGGACGGCGGCGCTAAACAGGCGCTGTGGGTATCGGAATCAAATGGCGGTTATGCGATGACGGCTGAAGCACCTCCATTCTGGTGGCGTCAGCGCGACTGGCGCTCGCTTCTGCTCTATCCGGTGTCGCTGGGCTACGGGGCGGTGGCGCAAAGCCGCATGGACATGGCGAAGCCGCCGAGCGCGTCGTTGCCGGTGCTCTGTGTCGGCAATCTTACCGTCGGCGGTGCCGGCAAAACCCCGATTGCCATTGCGCTTGCCAAGACGGCGCGCAAGATGGGCTACTCGCCGGGTTTTTTGACCAGGGGTTATGGCGGCGGTCTAACCCATCCGCGCCTGGCCGATCCGCGCAAGGACACGTCATGGCATTCGGGCGACGAACCGATGCTGCTTGCCGAACACGCGCCGACCGCGGTTGCCGCCAACCGCATGACCGGCGCCGGTCTGCTGACCGGGGCCGGGTGCGATTTCGCCATCATGGACGACGGATTTCAGAGCGCCCGCCTGCAGTTCGACTTCGCGCTGATCGTGGTCGACGCCTATCGCGGCATCGGCAACGGCCATGTTATTCCGGGCGGGCCCTTGCGTGCGCCGCTGACAGTGCAATTGCGGCGCGCCAACGCCATCGTGACCTTGGGTGAGGGCGATGCCGCAGATCAGGTGATCCGGCGAGCCGCCAAGGCCGGAAAACCGCTTTTCCGAGCCCGAACTCGCGTGATCAATCCGGCGAAATTCGCCCGCAGGCGGTTTCTGGCCTTCGCCGGCATCGGCCATCCGCAGAAATTCTTCGATACGTTGAAATCGACCGGCGCGGAAATCGGCGCGACCCGCGAATTCGGCGATCATCACGCCTACTCCGACGGCGACATCGCCGAACTGGCGGCGGAAGCGGAAGCCGCCGGCCTGGAACTGGTCACGACGCAGAAGGATGCCGTGCGTTTCGTCAACGGCAATTCGGCTGCAACCGCGTTTCTGTCGAAACTGGAGGTTCTGAAGATCGAGGCCGAGTTCGATCCGGCGGACATTGCGGCGCAGATTGTTTCCGAAACGGTGGAGGCGTTCCGCCGCCGCCAATACGGCGCCTGAACGGATCAATCGCGCCGGCGCAGGGAGGGATCGGCGTCAAGTTCCCGTTTCAGCGAGATTTCCGCGTTGGCATAGGCTTCCTGGCGGGCGACGCTCCAGTATTTCAGTTCGTCGATCGGGATCGATTCGCCTGTCACCGCGCAGCGCACGAAGGCGCCGGGGCTCATGACCTGAAAATCTCCGTCGAGATAGCGGATCTTGGCTTCGCGGGCCCCCGGGCCTTCAAATCGGTTCATGGAAACTTCGCCCTGGATCAATCCTGACCCGAACCATATAGCGCATGGCCCGGCGGGTGTGAACAGGTCTCAAAGGTCCGACCGCGAGGGAAAGTGCTGTTGCACATGAACGTCGGTGCGCGTGTTGATGTCGCCTAGCGCATCGGCAAGCCGCGCCGCCCAATCGGCGGCTCCCGCCTCTGTCGCAATCAGGTCCTGGCGGATTTCGATCAGCACATGGGGATAGCCGTTTTTCGTTGCATGGCGGTACATGGTGTCGCCCTTCAGCGCGCCGTCGTAGGGTTCGTTGTCGCCGACGAGAAGATCGCCGTCGCGGGAGAGCATCTGTTGCAGCAGCCGCATAACCCGGTCGTCGGTATCCCAAAGGAGCGACACGTGCCATGGCCGCGCGATGCCCTGCATGATCGGTGTGAAGGAATGTATGGAGACGATCAGCGGCGGCATGCCGCTGGCCTCCGCGACCTTTGCCACAGCCCCGGCGACGGCATTGCTGTAGGGACGATACCAGTTTTCGAGCCGGCGCTCGCGCTCCTCGTGGTCGAGAGGGTAGTTGCCGGCAATTACCGCGCCGTCATAAAGCTGGCGGATCAGCGTCGGATCGTCCTCGCCGCGATTCGGATCGATCAGCAGCCTCGAAAAACCGCATAGCACCGCTGGAACGCCGAGCTGCCGCGCCATGCCGCGCGTGACGTTTTCAACGCCGATATCATAGGCGATGTGGCGCTCGAGCTGCCTGCGGTCGAGGCCGAGCGTTCCATAGCCTGCCGGCAGCGCGTTGCGGGCATGATCGGCGAGCAGGATCATCCCGGCGCTGTAGTCGCCGTCGATCAGGAGCCAGGGCTCGGGATTGCCGGCACCTTTGTTTGCGCCGGACCGGTCAGCGGGCGGTACGGTCATGGCAACACCACGCCCCGGTTTTTGCCATGGTCGGTCTCGGCGTCAAAAATCTTGTCCTGCCGCGCCCATTTTTGCGTGATGGTTTCCGGGTTTCCGGCGCATTCGGAATCTTCGATTTCGATTGCGGCCTCGATACCGTGCCGCGCATGCTGCTGTTCATGTATCGTCAGCGCTTCGAACATCCGGTCCCAACTGGCGCGCAACCCGGGCGCGGCCCGGTCGCGATCGGTCCATTCCGGCAGTTCATAATCGATTGTCACCGTGACCATGCAATCGGCCGTCCAGCTTACATACCAGCCGGTATAGGCCCAGTGTCCGCCCGGGCCGTTGCGCTCCATCTCGGCCTGCAATTCTCGCGATGTCATACCGGTAATCGTGTAGTACTTTGTTTTCACCACAATCCTGGGCTTTGCTGCCGGCGAATCCGCGACCGCGGACGATATTACGAACGCTACCGGCAGAACTGTCAGCAATCTGAACATGCAAACTCCCGCTTCAACACCGGCGGCCGGACGCCGGATCCGAACCGCCAGCGCCTCCGATAGAATGAATTGGATGAAATGACAAACCGCGATCCGTCAGGCCGTCAATGCATTAACATTGGCAATTTCAATCGATTGACCCTAATCACACAGGTGCGTTGACATGCGACCGGACTTCTTCGAA
The DNA here is from genome assembly GCA_041582695.1 of Rhizobiaceae bacterium. Lineage (GTDB taxonomy): Bacteria > Pseudomonadota > Alphaproteobacteria > Rhizobiales > Rhizobiaceae > JAWKWH01. The sequence continues at coordinate 5,485 of JBFIBB010000010.1, read as the reverse complement.
AAGGAATCGGTGCGATGCGGATTTTCATTCAGGGGGCAAACCATGGTTAGGGCGATTGCCCGGCAGTTGACCGTGCTGTCCGGCGCTTGCCTGCTTATGGCCGGCGTTGCGCCGATCGCCGCCAAAGCGGATTTCAGGGTCTGCAACGCAACGCAGAATCTCGTTGGCGTGGCAATCGGCTACAGGGCGAAGGCCGGCTGGATAACCGAAGGCTGGTGGCATATCGACGGATCGACATGCAAGACATTGATCGAGGGCAGGCTGTCGTCACGCTACTATTATATCTATGCGGAAGATGCCGAACGCGGCGGCCGCTGGGACGGGCCGATCAACATGTGCGTGGCTGAAAAGGAATTCAAGATCATCGGTACCGAGGATTGTTTCGCCCGCGGATTCCAGCGGGCCGGGTTTCAGGAGCATGATACCGGCAAGCAGCCGAGCTGGATGGTTCAGCTTACCGACGAAGTGGCGCCGGACAACACCGCCACCATCACCGGTTCCGGCGCGAACGGCGGTTCGCAATGAGGCGCAGCCGCAAGGTCAAGATCATCGCAACGCTCGGTCCGGCCTCTTCCGAGAAGGCCGGGATCAAGGCCCTGTTCCATGCCGGCGCGGACGTTTTCCGCATCAACATGAGCCACGCATCGCATGAGTTGATGCGGACGCTGGTTGGTCGCATCCGCGAGGTGGAAGCCGAGATGGGCCGGCCGATCGGCATTCTGGGCGACTTGCAGGGTCCCAAGCTGCGCGTTGGGGTGTTTGAGGGCGGGGAAGCCAGGCTGAAACCTGGCCAAACCTTCACGCTCGACGATAAAAAGGCGCCGGGCGATACCACCCGCGTTCATCTGCCGCACCCTGAAATCCTGCAATCGGTCGCGCCCGGCCACCGTCTTCTGATCGATGACGGCCGGTTGCAGCTCGTCGCCAGCAAGACCGACGGCCGGTCGATTGTCTGCGAGGTTGTGTCCGGCACAAAAATCTCCGATCGCAAGGGCGTCAGCCTTCCCGACACGGAACTGCCGGTGGGCGCGCTTACCGGCAAGGATCGTGAAGACCTCGACGCGCTGATCGCCGCCGAGGTCGACTGGGTGGCGCTTTCCTTTGTGCAGCGGCCCGAGGATCTGGCGGAAGTGCGCAAGATCGCACGCGGACGCGTGGCGGTTCTGTCGAAGATCGAGAAGCCGCAGGCCGTCGCGCGCCTATCCGAGATCATCGACCTGTCGGACGCGCTGATGGTTGCGCGCGGCGATCTCGGCGTCGAAATGCCGCTCGAATCCGTGCCCGGCACGCAGAAGCAGATCGTTCGCGCCTGCCGCAAGGCCGGCAAACCGGTTGTCGTCGCCACCCAGATGCTGGAATCGATGGTAGCCGCCCCGGTTCCGACGCGCGCCGAGGTTTCCGATGTCGCCACCGCGGTTTTCGAGGGCGCCGACGCCATCATGCTTTCTGCCGAATCGGCCGCGGGCGCCTATCCGGTCGAGGCTGTGTCGACCATGGACGCCATCGCGGTCCGGGTCGAGCGCGACCCGACCTATGGCGGCATCGTCAATGCTCAGCGCACCGAGCCGGAGGCGACCGGCGCCGACGCGATTTCCCTTGCCGCCCGCCAGATCGCCGAGACGCTGAGGTTGTCGGCGATCATCAACTACACCGCATCCGGCACCACCGGCCTCAGATGTGCCCGCGAACGCCCCGCCGTACCGATCATCGCGCTGTCGCCGGTGCTGGGCACCGCGCGACGCCTGTCGCTTGCCTGGGGCCTCCATTGCGTGGTCACCGAAGATGCGCGCGACCAGGACGACATGGTCGACCGTGCCTGCCGCATTGCCTTTCAGGAAGAATTCGCCCGCCCGGGCGACCGGGTCATCATTACCGCCGGCGTGCCGTTCCGCACTCCTGGCGCCACCAACATGCTGCGCATCGCCTATGTCGGCTCCGACGGCATGAGCGGGCACTGAGCACTGTCAGTTCGCCCCGAAAGGTTCTGAAAGATCGGGCTTCTCGTCCGGGCAGCGTTCGATCGGGCCGAAGGCGTCATCCGCGATCCTCTCCTCCAAACGGGCGACGGCGGCGGCGAGATCGGCGGGCTTTCCCGACAGTTTTTCGATTGCCGTCACCACCAGATCGGTGGCGATCCATTCCGGCTTGTGGCCGAGATTCCTGACCCAGAACAGCTCGGCTCCGGGGATGTCGCGCGCCAGGCCGACCGAGTGGATTTCCTCATAAACCACCGTGTCGCGGTTGCCCGAGATCACGATCGTCGGCGCGGTTATGTTCTTGTATCCCGGGGCGTTTTCGAGAACATATTCGTAGAGCGTGTCCACATCCTCGGCGTTGGCGCGAAAATTTTCCGGACGCAGCACCAGCGAGATCGCGGCTTGTTCGGCATAGCCGTCCGGCATCCGGTTCGGCGCGAACACGCAACGCGCGCCGGCCTTCATGCGCAGGCGCCCGCCCAGAAGCGCGAGCGTCTCGGCAAACACCCTGCCGATGAACGGCCGGTTGGCCAGTTCGTAGTACCAGGACGTGCCGCCGCCCGGCCAGGGATGTGTCGCCGCTGCGAGAAACAGCAGACCCGCTGTCTTCGACCGGTGGCGCACCGCGAAGGTGGCTGCGACCGCGCCGCCGAAGGAATGGCCGCTGATGATCGCCCGATCGATCCCGAGCTCGTCCATTAGCGCGGCAATAGTGTCGGCCTGGCCATCCGGCAGGCTGTTGGATTGCGGACCGCGCTCCGACCAGCCATGTCCGGGGCGGTCGACGAACAGCATCTCGGCCCGCCCCCGAAGCTTCGGCGCCATCGGAACCATCTGGTCGTTGACGTTGCCGCTGGCACCGTGAATGAACACAATCGGCGGCAGATCGGCTTCCGGACCTGCAGGGATGTGCACATAGTGCATCTTCGTGCCGTTGACGGTGGCGAAACTACCGGCGGGCGGGTGGTTTTTCTCGATCATCCACGTGCCGATCTGCGTGGCGCCGGCCGCGAGAAAACTGAAACCCGTCGCGATCAGCAGAATTGCGGAAACAAAATTCATGGAGATATCGGGATTTTCTGGAGGGAAACGGGACCGGCAGCTATGTCGCGCCTGCCGGGAAGGGCAAATCAGATGTCATCGCCAGCGAGCTCGTCGGTCAGTTCGGCAACTTCGTTCTGGGCGCTGCGCATCATCGGATAGATCTCGAGCGCCTGGGTGAAGGCCTTGAGCGCCAGCTCCTTCTGGCCGGTATTCTTCAGGATCATGCCCCAGCCCGACAACGCGCCGAAATGGCGTGGCTCAAGCGCCAGCGTCCGCTTGATGTCGGCGACCGATTTGCCATAGTTGTTCATCATGAAGTGTAACGTCGCCCGGCGGTTCCACCCTTCCGCATAGTCCGGCTGCAGGGTTACGATCTGGTCGAGAAAATCGAGTGCGACGTTGTATTTCTTCTCTTTGACGGCTTCCTGCGACCAGGTCATCATCAGATCGATCGATGCGCTGCCGGATTTGAACCACTCGGCCCAGATCTTCTGTGAAATTCGCTCGGCGGCGCGCTCGTTTCTTTCCCGCTTGAGATCGAAAAACAGCTGGTCGAGCGCAGAAAGCTTCTGCCCGGTTTCGTTTGACGGGGCCTGTCCTGCGGTTTGCGCAAAAGCCGGGCTCGCCACGGCCAGGACGGCGGTCAAGAGTGCGCGATGGAGCAGGATTTTCATGACGCAAAGGGTAGCGCGCCAAATGTGAACGTCAAACTGAAATTCGCGTGAGAACTACAGCCGATTCCGGGCACAAAAAACCGGGCGCGCGGCGCGGGCCCGGTTGCCGTCGGCCCAAGGGGCCTCGTTTCGCGAAAATCAGCCCTGGCGGGCCTTGAATCGCGGATTGGACTTGTTGATGATGTAGATGCGGCCCTTGCGGCGCACCATGCGGTTTTCCCGGTGGCGGCTTTTCAGCGCCTTCATCGAATTCTTGATCTTCATCTTGCCTGTCCGTCGGTTTGGCAGCATCTGTCGGATGCATGTGCTGCAACGCGAAAGACGCGCCTAAAGGCGCGCCGAAATCGTTGCGCGGTTCATAAGGGAGACCAGCGTGCGATGTCAAGGGCGAATGGCGCTACGAAAGTAGCCAGCCGCCGTCGACATCGATCGTCGTGCCGGTGACGAAATCGTTGCGGATTGCAAACAGGATCGCCTCGGCCACCTCGTCGGCGGTGCCGGCGCGCGGGATGAGGTTCCCCGCAGTCGCCTTGCTGTACATCTCGGCCCGCGCCTCGCCTTCAAGCGCCACCATCGGCGTGTCGATAAGCCCGGGCGAGACCACATTGATGCGGCGCGGCGCGAGTTCCGGAGCGATCGCGCGCGCAAACGCCTCGACAGCGCCCCCGACCGAGGAAAGCGCTACCTGACCCGGCCTGCACTTGCGCGCCGGGGCGCCGCTGACCAGCACGATCGCTCCGTTTTCGGCCAGATGGCCGGCGCCAAAGCGCACGACGTTGGCGTAACCCCACAATTTGTCGAACGAGGCCTGGTATCCGTCCATGTCCATCTCCAGGAAGGGACCAAGCGCCCGCTCGCCGCCCGTCGCCGCGCTGACCAGTATGTCGAAAGGGGCAAGATCGGCAAACAGCGCCTTCAGCGCGTCGCGGTCGCGCACATCGCATTTGGCAAGGGATATGCCGGCAGACGTATCGCCCGCCCTTTTGGGGTTGCGGCTGATCGCGGTGACGCTCGCGCCGCCGGCGGCCAGTTGCCGGGCCGCGGCGAGCCCGATCCCCGATGTACCGCCGAAGACGACGGCCTTCTTTTCATTGATGTCCATGCAATGCGCTCCTGTCTGCCTGCAATCTGCCGAAAGGTCATTGGCATTGTGCACAGCCTTTCCGTCAAGCGCAAAAGGCGGGCGGTTTGCATTGGGCCGGAGGCGCGAATCTGCGTATATATCGGCCATGCCGATCCGAAAGCTCTCAGAAACGATGATCAACCAGATCGCCGCCGGCGAGGTGGTCGAACGGCCCGCGAGCGTGGTCAAGGAACTGGTCGAGAACGCCCTTGACGCCGGCGCGACGCGCATCGAGATCGCCACCGCGGGCGGCGGGATGACGCTGATCCGCGTGACCGACAACGGTTGTGGCATGGCCGCCGGGGACCTGGAGCCGGCGGTGTCGCGCCATTGCACCTCGAAACTCGACGAGGATATACACGACATCCGCTCGCTCGGCTTTCGCGGCGAGGCGCTGCCTTCGATCGGTTCGGTGGCGCGGCTGAAAATCCGCTCGCGCCCACAAGGCGGCGAAAGCGGCGCTGAAATACTGGTCGAGGCTGGCAAGATCGAAGGTCCGCGACCGGCGGCCGCCAACACCGGCACGCTGGTTGAGGTGCGCGACCTGTTCTTCGCCACCCCGGCGCGGCTCAAATTTATGAAAACCGAGCGCGCCGAGGCGGCAGCAATCACCGATGTGGTGCGCCGGATCGCCATCGCCTTCCCGAACGTGCATTTCCTGCTCACCG
>JBFIBB010000009.1:0-29450 GCA_041582695.1 Rhizobiaceae bacterium | reverse complement strand
GTCGTCATGATGCTCGACGTTGATTTCGCCGAACTGAAGCGCGGCGCGCTGCACTACGCCCCGATCGGCGCGCTCGTCGGCATCATCCTGGCCTCCGAACTGGTGATCGTGGTGGGCGGCTATTCGTTTGCGCCGGAACTGGTCGACCGGGTGGCCAAGCCGACCCCGGACGTCGCCGTGCGCCACAACACGGCCGCACTCGGCGACATCCTCTACACGGACTACATCCACTTCTTCCAGATCGCAGGCATGGTGCTGCTGGTGGCCATGGTCGGAGCCATCGTGCTGACGCTGCGCCACAAGGAGAAGGTTAAGCGTCAGTCTATACCGGTTCAGGTGGCGCGCACGCCCGAAACGGCGATCGAGATCAAAAAAGTCGAATCGGGCAAGGGAATCTGAAGATGGAAGTTGGCATTTCGCAGTTCCTCACCGTCTCGGCGATCCTGTTCACGCTTGGCGTGTTCGGCATTTTCCTGAACAAGAAGAACGTCATCATCATCCTGATGTCGGTCGAGCTGATCCTGCTTGCCGTCAACATCAACTTCGTCGCGTTTTCCGCCGTCCTTGGCGATCTGGTCGGCCAGGTGTTTGCGCTGTTCGTGCTGACCGTGGCGGCGGCCGAAGCCGCCATCGGACTTGCAATTCTCGTCGTTTTCTTCCGCAACCGCGGCTCGATCGCGGTCGAAGACGTCAACATGATGAAGGGGTAGGGGACACTCCATGTATCACGCCATCGTCTTCCTGCCGCTGATAGGCTTCCTGATCGCCGGGCTTGGCGGCCGTTCCATCGGCGCCAAGGGCTGCGAATACATTACTTCGGGATTGCTGGTCATCTCCGCGATCCTGTCATGGATCGCCTTGTTCTCGGTGGGTTTCAGCGAACATGCCGGGGCAGTTACGATACCGGTGCTGCGTTTCATTTCCTCCGGCGGACTTGAGGCCGACTGGGCATTCCGCATCGACACCCTGACAGTGGTCATGCTCGTTGTCGTCAACACCGTGTCATCACTGGTGCACATCTACTCGATCGGCTACATGCACCACGATCCGCACAGGCCGCGATTTTTCTCCTATCTGTCGTTTTTCACCTTCGCCATGCTGATGCTGGTGACGTCGGACAATCTGGTCCAGATGTTCTTCGGCTGGGAGGGCGTCGGCGTCGCCTCCTATCTGCTGATCGGTTTCTGGTACAAGAAACCCTCGGCGAATGCGGCCGCGATCAAGGCCTTCATCGTCAACCGTGTCGGCGACTTCGGCTTCGCGCTTGGCATTTTTGGCGTTTTCGTCCTGTTCGGTTCTGTCAACCTCGGTACGGTCTTCGCCAATGCCGCAACCTATCTGCCCGAACCGGGACAGGCAGTGGTCGAAGGCGAAGTCGTGCTCAATTTCCTCGGCTATCACCTCGACCGCGAGAGCGCGCTCACAATCGTCTGCCTGCTGCTTTTCATGGGCGCGATGGGTAAGTCGGCGCAGTTCCTGCTGCACACCTGGCTGCCCGACGCGATGGAAGGCCCGACGCCGGTCTCGGCCCTGATCCATGCCGCGACCATGGTCACCGCCGGCGTATTCATGGTGGCGCGGCTGTCGCCTTTGTTTGAACTTTCGCACACCGCACTCACGATCGTTGTGTTCATCGGCGCCACCACGGCGTTTTTCGCCGCAACGGTTGGCCTGGTGCAGAACGACATCAAGCGCGTGATCGCCTACTCCACCTGCTCACAGCTCGGCTACATGTTTGTCGCGCTCGGCGTCGGCGCTTACGGCGCCGGAATATTCCACCTGTTTACACATGCCTTCTTCAAGGCGCTGCTGTTCCTCGGTTCCGGCTCGGTTATCCACGCCGTATCCGACGAACAGGACATGCGCCGCATGGGCGGTCTGCGCAAACTCATCCCGATGACCTACTGGATGATGATCGTCGGCACGGTTGCGCTCACCGGCGTCGGCATTCCGGGCACGCTGATCGGCACTGCCGGTTTCTTTTCCAAGGATATGATCATCGAGTCCTCGTTTGCCTCGCACAACCCTATGGCGGGCTACGCCTTCGGTTTGCTGGTGGTCGCGGCGGCCTTCACCAGTTTCTATTCCTGGCGGCTGATCTTCATGACCTTTCACGGCAAGCCGCGCGCCAGCGCCGATGTGATGCACCATGTGCACGAATCGCCGCCGGTGATGCTGGTGCCGCTCTACATCCTGGCGGCGGGCGCGCTGTTTGCCGGCATTCTTTTCCATGGCCTGTTCTTTGGCCATGAATATGCGGAATTCTGGAAGGGATCGCTGTTCACGTTGCCGGAAAACGAGATTCTGGAGGAATTCCACCACGTACCGTTCTGGGTAAAGGTCAGCCCGTTCATCGCCATGCTACTTGGATTGCTGACCGCCTGGCACTTCTACATCCGCTCGCCAGAAACGCCGAAGCGGTTGGCTGAACAGCACGAGGGCCTCTACAAGTTCCTCCTGAACAAGTGGTACTTCGACGAATTGTACGACTTCCTGTTCGTTAATCCGACAAAACGGCTTGGCCACTTCCTGTGGAAGCGCGGCGACGGCTGGCTTATCGACGGTTTCGGTCCGGATGGCGTGTCGGCCCGGGTACTCGACGTCACCCAGCGGGTCGTCAGGCTTCAGACCGGTTATCTCTATCACTACGCCTTTGCCATGCTGATCGGTGTTGCCGCACTCGTCACCTGGATGATGCTCGGGAGCAGCTTCTAATGACCGGATGGCCCATTCTATCGACGGTCACGTTTCTGCCGCTCGTCGGTGCGTTCCTGATTCTTCTCGTCAGGGACGATAATGAGACGACGCGCCAGAACATCCGCAACGTCGCCCTGCTGACGACGGTTTTCACTTTTGTGCTTTCGCTGTTCATCTGGGCCGGTTTCGACAATTCGACGCCGGGTTTCCAGATGACGGAAACCTATGAATGGCTGGATTCCGGCATTTCCTACCGGATGGGCGTCGACGGCATTTCGATGCTGTTCGTCATCCTCACCACCTTCCTGATGCCTTTGTGCATCCTGGCTTCGTGGCAGGCTATCGAATACCGGGTGAAGGAATACATGATCGCCTTCCTGATCCTGGAAACGCTGATGATCGGCGTGTTCTGTGCGCTCGATATCGTGCTGTTCTACGTTTTCTTCGAGGCAGGCCTGATACCGATGTTCATCATCATCGGCGTTTGGGGCGGCAAGCGCCGTGTCTATGCCTCGTTCAAGTTCTTTCTCTATACCCTGCTCGGTTCGGTGCTGATGCTGATCGCCATCATGGCGATGTACTGGCAGGGATCGGTCAACGGCATGGCCAGCCCGACCAGCATTCCGGATCTGATCGCCGCAGTCGCGACCGATCCCGATTTCTTCCCGGTGCGGATGCAATGGTGGCTGTGGCTGGCGTTTTTCGCTTCCTTTGCCGTGAAAATGCCGATGTGGCCGGTCCACACCTGGTTGCCCGACGCGCATGTCGAGGCGCCGACGGCCGGTTCGGTCATCCTTGCGGCCATCCTGCTGAAGATGGGCGGTTACGGCTTCCTGCGGTTCTCGCTACCGATGTTTCCGCTGGCTTCCGCCGATTTCGCGCCCTTCATTTTCACCCTGTCGATCGTCGCCATCATCTACACCTCGCTGGTCGCGATGATGCAGGATGACATGAAGAAACTGATCGCCTATTCGTCCGTCGCGCACATGGGCTATGTCACGATGGGCATCTTCGCCATGAATGTGCAGGGCATCCAGGGCGGTATCTTCCAGATGTTGTCGCATGGGCTGGTGTCGGGCGCGCTCTTCCTTTGTGTTGGCGTCGTATACGACCGCATGCACACCCGCGAGATCGCCGCCTATGGCGGGCTGGTCAACAACATGCCGAACTACGCGGTCGTCTTCATGATCTTCACGATGGCCAATGTCGGGCTGCCCGGAACATCCGGATTTATCGGTGAGTTCCTGACGCTGCTCGGCGTGTTCCAGGTCAACACCTGGGTGGCGCTTTTGGCGACAACAGGCGTCATCCTGTCGGCCGCCTATGCCTTGTGGCTTTACCGCAAGGTGATCTTTGGCGTGCTCGAGAAGGAGAGCCTCAAGCAACTGCTGGACCTCAGCACGCGCGAAAAGGCGGTCATCTACCCGCTGGTCGTGTTGACCATCTTCTTCGGCCTTTATCCGGCGCCGGTGTTCGACGCCACCGCAGCGTCGGTTGACGCGCTGGTGCTGCAGGTCAATTCGGCGGTTGAGGTCATGGCCGCCTCGCTCGACGTGGCGCAGTAATAGAGGGCAGGGACGACATTCAAATGATACCGGAACTGAGCCAAAGCCTGTCACTCGCCGCACCGGAACTGATTCTGGCGATCGGTTCTATGGTGCTCCTGATGGTCGGCGTTTATTCGAACGAGCGGGCCAATTCCACCGTTACCGGTCTGTCGGTGGCGCTTTTGATTGGCGCAGGCGCGTGGATGCTTCTGTTTGCCGAAGATGGTTCGGCATTCAACGGCGCGTTCGTCAACGACGCGTTTGCCCGTTTCATGAAGGTGCTGACCCTTGCCGGTTCCATCGTCACTATGGTGATGTCGGTCGGATTCGCCAAGGCCGAGAAGTTCGACAAGTTCGAATTTCCGGTGCTGATCGTGTTGTCCACGCTCGGCATGATGCTGATGATTTCGGCGACCGACATGATCTCGCTGTATCTCGGCCTGGAACTGCAATCGCTGGCGCTATACGTGATCGCCGCGATCAACCGCGACAGCGCGCGTTCCACCGAGGCCGGGCTAAAATACTTTGTCCTTGGCGCCTTGTCCTCGGGCATGATGCTCTATGGCATATCGCTGGTCTACGGCTATACGGGGCATACCGGTTTTGCCGAGATCGCCAACTTTCTCGGCGATGGCGAGAGGCAGCTTGGCCTTGTGTTTGGTTTGGTGTTCGTGCTTGCCGGGCTCGCGTTCAAGATTTCGGCCGTGCCGTTCCACATGTGGACCCCGGACGTCTATGAGGGCGCACCGACTCCGGTGACCGCATTCTTCGCGGCAGCGCCCAAGATGGCGGCCATGGCGCTGATCGTACGCGTGACAATGGGCGCCTTCGGGCCTGTGCATGCTGACTGGCAGCAGATTGTCACATTCGTCGCCATCGCTTCGATGCTGCTCGGCGCCTTTGCCGCGATTGGCCAGACCAACATCAAGCGGCTGATGGCGTATTCTTCAATCGCCCATATGGGTTTCGCCCTTGTCGGGCTTGCGGCCAACACCACGGAGGGCGTGCGCGGCGTCGCCGTCTATATGCTCATCTATCTGGTCATGACGCTCGGCACCTTCGCCTTCATTCTCGCCATGCGGCGCCAGGAGGGCAATGTCGAATCCATCGACGATCTTGCCGGCGCGGCCACGTCCAACCCGCTGATGGCGAGTGTGCTGACGATCCTGATGTTTTCGCTGGCGGGCATTCCGCCGCTCGCGGGTTTCTGGGGCAAGTGGTACGTATTCTTCGCCGCGGTCAATGCGGGCCTGTATCCGCTCGCCATTATCGGCGTTCTCGCCTCGGTTGTCGGCGCATATTATTATCTGCGCATCATCAAGATCATGTGGTTCGACAAGCCGGCCGGAAATTTCGTCCCAATGGCCGGAGAATTGCAGCTTGTGCTCGGGCTGTCGGGCGCATTCGTGCTGTTCTACGTGCTGATTGGCGGTCCCGTGATCAGACTTGCAGAAGCGGCGGCGGGAACTTTCCCGCTTTGACGAGTTGAACAGGCTGCACAGCGAAATTCCCGGACTGCCGGGCTGGCGTCATCTGCCGCTCGGAGATGTCGGATCGACCAACACCGAGGCGATGCGCCTCGCGATGCAGGGCGAAACCGGCAATTTGTGGGTCACCGCACGTCGGCAACTCGAAGGCAAGGGGAGGCGCGGCCGCCCCTGGGTTTCGGAAGCGGGCAATCTTTATGCTTCCCTGCTATTGACCGATCCGGCGCCGAAAGGCGCGCTTGCAAATCTGCCACTGGTTGCCGCTGTTGGCGTCTACGACGCTTTACGGCCCTACTTCGCGCATGCGCCATACGCCCTGACGATTAAATGGCCGAACGACATCCTGGTCGATGGCGCCAAGATAAACGGCATTTTGCTGGAAAGCGCTGAATTGCCCGCCGGCCGGTTTGCCGTGGTCATCGGTTGCGGGATCAACTGCGCCCATCATCCGCTTGAGACGAATTATCCGGCAACCGATCTGACCGCTTGCGGTATCGACGTCAGTCCTGAAGAACTGTTTGCCCGATTGGCGCGCTCCATGGCCGATACGCTGGCGCTCTGGAACCAAGGCGCCGGATTTGCCGCGATCCGCGACAAGTGGCTGCTGGCGGCGCGCGGCATCGGCGAGTTGGTTACGATCAACCAGGCTGAAGGCGTGGTGACCGGCCTGTTTGAGGATATCGACCGCGAAGGCTATCTTCGCCTGCGACTCGATGACGGGACGCGCATTAAGATTTCCGCGGGCGATCTCTTTTTCGCCTGATTCAGCCAAAGGACAATTCATGGCCGCAAAAAAGAACGAGCTAGTATTCCTGCCATTGGGAGGGGTGGGTGAAATTGGCATGAACTTGGCTCTATACGGCTATGGTCCGGCGAAATCGCGTGAATGGATCGTTGTCGACTGCGGCGTCACTTTTCCCGGACCCGACCTGCCCGGCGCGGACCTTGTGCTGCCCGACATCGGCTTCATAGAGAGCGAAGTCGAGCGGTTGCGCGGCATGGTGATAACGCACGCCCATGAGGATCACTACGGCGCGCTGCTGGCGCTGTGGCCGAAACTCAAAGCGCCGGTCTGGGCTTCGCCGTTCACGGCCGGGCTTCTGGAGGCCAAACGCGGATCAGAAGACGGCAATGCCGACATACCGGTGACGATCTACAATGCCGGCGACACGTTTCAGGTCGGTCCGTTTGCAATCGAGGCGGTGTCGGTAACCCATTCCATTCCCGAACCGATGGCGCTCGCGATCACTTGTCCGGCGGGAACCGTGATCCACACCGGTGACTGGAAAATCGATCCGGAGCCGGCGATCGGGGACAAGACCGACGAAAACCGGTTTCGTGAACTTGGCTCGCAGGGAGTGCTCGCGCTGATCTGCGATTCCACCAATGCCATGCGCGAAGGCGTTTCGCCCTCGGAGCAGGAGGTGGGCGCCAGCCTGAAACAGCTGATCGAAGAAGCGCCGGGCCGGGTGGCGATAACGACCTTTTCGTCCAACGTCGGACGTATCCGCTCGATCGCGAAGGCCGCCAGCGATGCCGGCAGGCGCGTTCTCGTACTCGGCCGTTCCCTCAAACGCGTGATCGATGTCGCGGATGATCTCGGATACATGCAGGGTATCGCCGAGTTTCTGGATGAGGAGGATTTTCAGTACACGCCCCGCGAAGAAGTGGTCATCCTCTGCACCGGAAGCCAGGGTGAGGCGCGCGCCGCACTGGCGAAACTGGCGCGGGACGAGTTGAACAACATCTCGCTATCGGCAGGCGACACGGTGATCTATTCATCCCGCGTCATACCCGGCAATGAAAAGCCTATTCTTGAGACCAAGAACCTGCTGATCGACCGGGGCGTTCGTGTCATCGAGGACGGCGACGCGCTTGTGCATGTTTCCGGCCATCCGCGCCGCAACGAATTGAAGCAGATGTACGAATGGGTAAAACCGGAAATCTCTGTGCCGGTTCACGGCGAAGCCGCCCATCTGGTTGCGCATGGATCGTTGGCCTCGACGATAGGCGTGCCGCAGGTGGCGCAGGTGAGAAACGGCGACATGCTGCGTCTGGCGCCTGGTCCGGCCGAAATCGTCACCAAGGTGGAAGCCGGCCGGATCTTCAAGGACGGCTACCTTGTCGGAACCTTCGACAAGGTCGGAATCCGCGACCGGAAGAAGCTGTCCTATGTCGGTCATGTAGCGGTCAACGTGGTACTGGATGACCGCCACGAGCTTGCCGGCGACCCCGATCTTGTTTCCGTCGGCGTTCCTGATGAGGACGCGTCTGGGCGCGACATGGATGAAATGTTGCTCGACGCGGCGATTGGTGCAATTGAAAGCATCCCTCGCGCCAGGCGAAAGGATCTCGATCTGGTCGCCGAATCCGCCAGGCGCGCCGTGCGCGCCGCTGCCCGTGACGCCTGGGGAAAGAAGCCGGTGGTGACGGTATTCGTCACCAAGTGAACGCTGGAACAAACATATGCTTGGCCGATTGAACCATGTGGCGATTGCCGTGCCGGACCTTGCCGCCGCAACCTCGATTTATCGCGATACGCTCGGAGCGAAGGTGACGGAACCTCAGGCGCTGCCGGAACATGGCGTCACGGTCGTGTTCATCGATACCGGCAACACAAAGATCGAGTTGCTCGAACCTCTGGGCGAGTCATCGCCGATAGCCGCGTTTCTGGAAAAAAACCCCTCGGGCGGGATGCATCATGTCTGCTACGAGGTGGACGACATTATCGCTGCGCGTGACCGGTTGAAGGCGAGCGGCGCTCGCGTTCTGGGAGATGGTGAGCCGAAAACCGGCGCCCACGGAAAGCCGGTTCTGTTCCTGCACCCCAAGGATTTTGCTGGCACACTCGTCGAATTGGAGCAGGTGTGATCACACCATGAACTGGGTACTCGTCGCCGCCGTGTTCTTCGTTGTCTGGTGGATTTTGCTGTTCGCCGTGCTGCCATTCAGCTTGCGGACGCAAGATGAAGATGGCGATGTAACGCTCGGAACCGTCAAGAGCGCGCCTCGTGGCGCCCACATGCTTCGCGCAATGCTTCGCACGACGGTGATCACGCTCGCACTGTTCGGAGCCTGGTACCTCGCCACATTCTATTATGGCTTGAGCTTCGACGACATTCCGCGTATTGCGCCGCGTTTTGAGTAAATCAGGGCTGGAGGGCGTCCGGATAGCCGTGATGCTCACACGACCAGTTACTTTTTTGGGTTGTTGGCAGAGCTTGTTCGGAAAAATTGAGCGCGCAAGATGTGCACCTCAACCGACATGTCAAAAAATCGCTCTACCGCCAAGATTCTGATCCAAAAAAAATGCAAGGACCAAGCCTTGCAAATTACGCGTCCGATCAATTTTCCGGTTGCCCGGCGGCTGCGTCTTACCGCGCCTAGATCGCATCCTCCCAAGACTTTGACCGCGTAAAACCGGCGTTGCCGCCAGCTTTTGTTATTATTGCGGGAAATCTAAACCATCCTGTGGGCGATTGTCACCTAAAATCTGCATTGGTACAACCTGTCGTTCATGCCACCTGGGAGATATCCAAGCCTCGGCATAAACCGGAGTTGATGTTCAGCTATGCCGGCGGAGCTTTGCAACCCGCCTCGAAATGGCTATGAAGCACCTCCATCAACATCGATGTACCGGTAGGCGATTCAGCCAAATCCTCCACCGCGGTTCAGAAGGTCTCTCATGCGTTTGTCGCGCTTCTTCCTGCCCATCCTCAAGGAAAATCCCCGCGAAGCGGAGATTGTCTCCCACCGGCTCATGCTGCGTGCGGGCATGATCAAGCAGCAAGCGGCTGGCAGTTTCTCGCTCCTCCCGCTCGGTCTGCGCGTTCTCGACAAGATTAACCGTATTATCCGCGAGGAGCAGAACCGGGCAGGGGCGATCGAGATCCTCATGCCGACGATCCAGTCGGCCGATCTCTGGCGCGAAAGCGGCCGCTATGACGATTACGGCAAGGAGATGCTGCGCATAAAGGACCGGCACGAACGCGACATGCTCTATGGTCCTACCAACGAGGAGATGGTGACTGACATCTTCCGCTCCTACGTCAAGTCATACAAAGACCTGCCGCTCAACCTGTATCACATCCAGTGGAAGTTCCGCGACGAGGTGCGGCCGCGCTTCGGCGTCATGCGTGGACGCGAATTCCTGATGAAGGATGCCTACTCGTTCGATCTCGACTACGACGGCGCGAAGTCAGCCTATAACCGCATGTTTGTCTCCTATCTGCGAACGTTCGAGCGCGCTGGCCTGAAATCGATCCCGATGCGCGCCGAAACGGGGCCGATAGGCGGCGATCTCAGCCATGAGTTCATCATCCTCGCCGACACCGGCGAAAGCGCGGTTTTCTGTCACCGCGACTACCTGGGGCTGAAGGTTCCGGGTGCGGATACCGATTTCGCCAACGATGCCGAAATCGCATCGATCGTCGACGCATGGACAAAGCCTTATGCGGCCACCGACGAGATGCACGACGAGACGGCCTGGGCGGGCATACCGGAGACAGACCGCCTTGCCGCGCGCGGCATCGAGGTCGGGCATATCTTTCATTTCGGCACCAAATATTCGGAACCGATGGGTGCGACGGTGCAAGGCCCCGACGGCAAGGAGCACGCCGTCTCGATGGGCTCCTACGGTATCGGGCCGACCCGTTTGATGGCCGCGATCATCGAGGCGTCGCACGACGAGAACGGCATCATCTGGCCGGAAGCGGTCGCACCATTCGATGCCGTCATCGTCAACATGAAGCCCGGCGATTCCGCTTGCGACGAAATGGCCGGCCGCCTTGAAAAAGCGCTTGCGCTAAGGGGCCGCGAAGTTCTTGTCGACGATACCGATCAACGCGCCGGTTCGAAATTCGCCACCGCCGACTTGATCGGCGTTCCGTGGCAGATCATCATCGGACCGCGCGGAGTTGCCGCCGGCGAGGTGGAGGTAAAGAACCGCGCCACCGGCGAGCGCGTTTCTGTTGCGCCCGCTGAAGTGTCCGCCGCTATGAAAGCCGTCTGATGGGCGCAACCTCGGCATCGGGAAGCGCGAAGCCGTTCGGCGCGTTCGAACGGATGGTCGCCTGGCGCTATTTGCGTTCGCGCCGCAAGGAGACGGTGATTTCGGTCATCGCCTCAATTTCGTTCATTGGCATCATGCTCGGTGTCGCCACGCTGATCATCGTCATGGCTGTGATGAACGGCTTCCGCGCCGAGCTGCTCTCCCGCATTCTCGGCATCAACGGACACCTGATCGTCCAGCCGGTCGACAGCCCGCTGCACGATTATGATGAGCTGTCGAAGCGGTTCGAGACGGTTCCGGGGGTCGAGTTCGCCATTCCGATGGTCGAGGGGCAGACATTGGCCGCAGGCCGGGTCGGTGCAGGCACCGGCGCACTGGTGCGGGGTATTCGCGGTTCCGACATCGACAAGCTGCAAATGGTGGCCGGAAATATTCGGCAGGGATCGTTCGACGGTTTCGACGATGCTGAAGGGGTGGCGATCGGAACACGCATGGCCGACAATCTCGGTATCGGAATTGGCGATTCGCTCACGCTGATTTCGCCGGATGGTGACGTGACGCCTTTCGGCACTACACCGCGTGTCAAGGCGTACCCCGTCGTCGCGATATTCGAGATTGGCATGTCCGAGTACGACGCCACCGTGGTGTTCCTGCCGCTTACCGAGGCGCAGTTGTATTTCAACTCCGAAGGGATCGTCCAAACGATCGAGATCTTTGCCGACGATCCGGACAATGTCGATCAATTGCGCAAGCCGCTTGAAGATGCCGCCGCCCGCCAGCTTCTGCTGGTCGATTGGCAGCAACGCAATCGCACTTTCTTTTCCGCATTGCAGGTCGAGCGCAACGTCATGTTCATGATCCTGACGCTGATCGTGCTGGTAGCGGCGCTCAACATCATTTCCGGCCTGATCATGCTGGTGAAGGACAAGGGCCACGACATCGCCATACTGCGCACGATGGGAGTTACGCGTGGTTCGATCCTGCGGATATTCCTGATGACGGGTGCCGCAATCGGCATCGTCGGCACGATTGCCGGCGTCATTCTCGGCATCATCGTCTGCCTGAATGTGGAATCCATTCGCCAGTTCTTCTCCTGGCTTTCCGGCACCGTGTTGTTCAACCCGGAACTCTATTTCCTCAGCCAGTTGCCGGCCAAGATGGATGCCGGCGAAACGATTTCGGTTGTCGCGATGGCGATCATCCTGTCGTTCATCGCCACCCTGTTTCCGGCCTGGCGCGCAGCCAAGCTCGACCCGGTCGAAGCGCTGAGGTACGAGTGATGGCGGGCGATGCCATTCTTGAGCTTGCCGGCGTAGGCCGCCAGTACAAGCAGGGTTCGCGCACGCTGGTCATACTTGACGGCGCGGATTTTTCGCTGTTTCCGGGCGAAATGGTCGCGCTTGTGGCGCCCTCCGGCGCCGGCAAATCGACGCTGCTGCACATTGCCGGACTTCTGGAGCGGCCCGACGCCGGCGATGTGTTGATCGCCGGCGAGAGTTGCGGCGGCCTCAATGACGACGCCCGTACCGCGCGGCGGCGCAACGATATCGGCTTCGTCTACCAGTTCCACCATCTGCTGCCCGAATTCAGCGCGCTTGAAAACATCATGCTGCCGCAGCTTGTGCACGGACTGTCGAAACAGTCCGCTGCCGAGCGGGCGGGGCAATTGCTCGAATACATGAAGATTGGCGACCGGGCCGATCACCGGCCGTCCGAACTCTCGGGCGGCGAACAGCAGCGCGTCGCCATAGCGCGAGCCGTCGCCAACGCGCCGCAGATATTGTTGGCCGACGAACCGACCGGCAATCTCGATCCGACAACGTCCTCATACGTGTTTGACGCACTTGCCGCGCTGGTGCGCCAATCGGGACTAGCGGCGCTGATCGCCACGCACAACCATGCGCTCGCCGAACGGATGGACCGACGAATTACGCTCAAGGACGCCAAGATCGTCGGCATGTGACAGTCAGGTCAACGCGAAGGCGGGCGTCCGCCGATCAGCCTCGTCACCTCATCTGCGGCCTGTCTTACTTTTTCGCCGATCTTTTGCAGCGCTTCGTCCGGAAACCGGATCGCGGGGCCTGAAACGGAAATTCCGGCCGCCGGATCGCCATAAGCGTTGAATATGGTCGCCGCCACGCAGCGCATGCCCTCGTATCGTTCCTCATTGTCGAGCGACCAGCCGCGCCGGCGGATATTCTCAAGGTCTGCATGGAGCGCATCCGGCGTCGAGCGGGTGTTTTCCGTGTGCTTGTCCAAACCCGAATTGCGGATGATCTTGTCGACTTTCGCGGACGGCATGTCGGCAAGCAGCGCCTTGCCGATGCCGGACGAATGCATCGGGCTGCGGCTGCCCGGCCGGTAGAACGCCCGGATCGGATTGTGGGTTTCGACCTGGGCGATGAACACCACGTCGCCCGCCTCGGCGATCGCCAGATTGGCGGTCTCTCCGGTATCCTCCATCAGCTTGCGCATCTGTTGCATGGCAGCCTCGACAAGGTTGGTGCGCACCAGAAAGGCACTGCCGACGCGAAACGCTTCCACGCCGATCGACCATTCCTGGCTCGCCTCGTCGAGATCGGCAAAACCCTTTTTCTGCAGCGTAAACAGGATGCGGTGCGCCGAAGATGGCGGCATGTCCAATCGTGCGGCAAGCTCGGTCAATGTCAGGCCTCGCGCGCTCGCCAGTTCGGTCATCAAGGCCAGACCCTTGTCCAGCGCCTGTACGGTGCCCGACTGGGGTTCGTGGAAAAGCGATTTAGGACGGCCACGCCGCCGCCTTGTTGGAGTATCAGCCGCCATTTGCCGGTTCCTCGCGACAGATTATTTTTTGCACGCCGGAAATTCTTCCGGAATTTGAAAACATAAAACCGTTTCAAATCATAAGGATATCACGGGAAATATGAAAATGGAAAATATTTTCAGAAAAATTGCAAAAATGCAGCTTCCATGTAGGATTTCTCTATAATTCAATTGGAGATGCCGCCATGACCGGCCAGAATCCCGTCTTTATTCCCGGGCCCACGAACATACCGGACCGTCTGCGCCATGCGATGAACACCCAGACGATGGACCACCGCGCTCCCGATTTCGTCGATTTCTTCGAACCGCTGTTCAAGGACCTCAAGAAAGTATTCAAGACCGAAACCGGGTCTGTCATTACGTTCCCGTCAAGCGGTACCGGCGGCTGGGAAGCTTCCGTCACCAACACATTGTCGCCCGGCGACAAGGTTCTGGTTGCGCGTTTCGGCATGTTTTCGCATCGCTGGATCGACCTCTGCCAGCGCCATCGCCTGGATGTCGAGGTCATTGAATGCGAGTGGGGAACCGGCGCTCCGGCCGATCGCTACGGCGAACGCCTCGCCGCCGACAAAAAACACGAGATAAAGGCAGTCCTTGTCACCCACAACGAAACGGCGACCGGCGTCAGAAGCGACATCGCCGCTGTCCGCAAGGCCATGGACGCGTGCAATCATCCCGCCATGCTCTATGTCGACTGCGTTTCCTCGCTGGCTTCGATGGACTTCCGAATGGATGAATGGGGCGTCGATCTGGCCGTCGCCGGTTCGCAGAAGGGTTTCATGCTCTCGACCGGAATGGCGATCGTCGGAGTGAGCCAGAAGGCGCTTAAGGCGACCGAAACGGCTGAATGCCCGCGCTGCTTTTTCGACTTCCGCGACATGCGGGCCGCCAATGCGCGGGGCGGATATCCCTATACGCCGCCGATCCAGTTGATGCACGGACTTCGCGAGAGCCTCGATATGCTGGAGGAGGAGGGTCTCGACAATGTCTTTGCCCGCCACCATCGCATTGCCGAGGGCATTCGTCGCGGCATCGCGGCCTGGGGACTGAAGCTGTGCGCCCGCACGCCCGACCTCTATTCGGATACTGTCAGCGCCATCTTCGTGCCGGAAGGTTTGGACAGCAATGCGCTGACCAATCTGGCATATGACAAGTACGGCGTTTCTTTCGGCGTCGGGCTTGGCCAGATGGCGGGCAAGGCGTTCCGCATCGGGCATCTGGGCTCGCTGACCGATGTCATGGCGCTTTCAGGCCTTGCCACGATAGAAATGGCGATGAAGGATCTCGACTATCCCGTCGAACTGGGTTCCGGCGTCGCCGCCGCCCAGGAATACTATCGCCAGACCGCGAGTGCGGCCTGAACACCAGCGCAGTGAGGAAAGCATGACCGACATGATCATCCCGACTTATGACGACATGCTCGCGGCGCATGAGCGCATCAAGCCGTACATCCGGCGCACGGCAATCCGGACCTCGGATTACCTCAACGAGTTGAGCGGCGCGCAACTGTTTTTCAAGTGCGAGAACTTCCAGGAACCGGGCGCCTTCAAGGTGCGCGGCGCCACCAACGCTGTTTTCGGGCTGGATGAGAACCAGGCCAAGAAGGGCGTTGCAACGCATTCGTCTGGCAATCACGCCTCGTGCCTGTCCTACGCTGCCATGCTGCGCGGCATTCCGTGCAACGTGGTCATGCCGCGCACCGCGCCGCAGGCCAAGAAGGATACGGTGCGCCGTTATGGCGGCAAGATTACCGAATGCGAACCGTCGACTTCATCGCGGGAAGCGACATTTGCCAAGGTGCAGGCGGAAACCGGCGGTGATTTCGTTCACCCCTACAACGATCCGCGCGTGATCGCCGGCCAGGGTACGTGTTCGAAGGAACTGATCGAGCAGACCGACGGGCTGGACATGGTCGTCGCCCCGATAGGCGGCGGCGGCATGATTTCGGGAACCTGCCTGACTCTCTCGACGCTCGCGCCGGAAACGAAAGTGATTGCCGCAGAACCGGAACAGGCGGACGATGCCTATCGCAGCTTCAAGGCCGGCTACATCATCGCCGACGATGCGCCGAAGACCATCGCCGACGGATTGCTGGTGCCACTGAAGGACCTGACGTGGCACTTCGTTTCCAAACATGTCTCCGAGATATTCACGGCTTCCGACGTGGAAATCATCGACGCGATGAAAATCACCTGGAAGCATCTCCGTGTGGTCATGGAGCCGTCATCTGCGGTGCCTCTGGCCACCATTCTGAAAAATCCGGACGCCTTTCGCGGCAAGCGCGTGGGCGTCATCATAACCGGCGGAAACGTCGATCTGGACAAATTGCCCTGGATGAAGGGCTGAGGAGGTAATCATGAACGCACCTGTCACCTTCAACGGACTCGAAGTGGGCTACGACATCCCCGCCGCGCCCGGCATGAACGAGGCGGATATCCAGACGCCCTGCCTGATCCTCGATCTCGACGCGCTGGAGCGCAACATCAGGAAAATGGGCGACTACGCCAAGGCGCACGGCATGCGCCACCGCGTGCACGGCAAGATGCACAAATCGGTCGATGTGGCGAAACTGCAGGAAAGGCTGGGCGGGGCGGTAGGCGTTTGCTGTCAGAAGGTTTCCGAGGCGGAAGTTTTCGCCAGAGGCGGCATCAAGGATGTGCTCGTTTCCAACCAGGTTCGCGATCCGCAGAAGATAGAGCGACTGGCACAGCTTCCCAAACTCGGATCGCGCATCATTGTCTGCGTCGACGACATCGACAACGTGGCCGACCTGTCCGCAGCGGCGGTACGTAATGGAACAGAGTTGGAGGTCTTCATCGAAATCGATTGTGGAGCCGGACGCTGTGGAGTGACGACCACCGAAGACGTGGTGAAGATCGCCAAGGCAGTCGACGCCGCGCCGAACCTCAAGTTCACCGGCATTCAGGCCTATCAGGGCGCGATGCAGCACCTCGACAAGTTCGAGGACCGCAAGGCCAAGCTCGATATCGCCATTGCGATGGTCAGGGACGCCGTCGAGGCGCTCAAGGCGGAAGGCCTGGAGCCGGAGCTGGTTTCCGGCGGCGGTACGGGTAGCTACTACTTCGAGAGCGCATCCGGCGTCTACAACGAGCTTCAATGCGGCTCTTACGCTTTCATGGATGCCGACTATGGCCGCATCCTCGACAAGGATGGCAAGCGCATCGACCAGGGCGAATGGGAAAACGCGCTGTTTATCCTGACCTCGATAATGAGCCACGCAAAACCCGACAAGGCGATTTGCGACGCCGGCCTGAAGGCCCAGTCGGTCGATTCAGGCCTGCCTTTCGTGTTCGGCCGCGATGACGTGAAATACATCAAATGCTCCGACGAGCATGGCGTTATCGAAGACCCGAAAGGCCATCTGAAAGTCAACGACAAGCTGCGCCTGGTGCCGGGCCACTGCGATCCGACCTGCAATGTGCACGACTGGTATGTCGGCGTTCGCAACGGCAAGGTCGAAACGCTGTGGCCGGTCTCCGCCCGCGGCAAGGCTTATTGAGGCGCGGGATGCTGATCGTAACGGAAGACGTTTGCAAACAGGTCGTGGACCGGCGGGCGGCATTTGACGCTGTCGAGGCTGTGTTCGGCGCCATGGCCAAGGGCGACGCCTGGAACTTTCCTGTCGTGCGCGAGGCCATCGGCCATGCCGATGCGCTCTACGGCTTCAAATCCGGGTTCGATCGTGCGGGGCTGGTGCTCGGCGTCAAATCTGGCGGCTATTGGCCCGGCAACATGGCGAAGGGGCTGACCAACCACCAATCGACGGTCTTCCTGTTCGATCCGGACACGGGACAGTTGTCGGCGCTTGTCGGCGGCAACTATCTGACTGCGGTCCGCACCGCTGCGGCAAGTTCGGTCTCGATAGCCCATCTCGCGCGCAAGGATGCGAAAGTGCTGGGAATGATCGGCGCCGGCCACCAGGCGGCTTTCCAGTTGCGCGCGGCCGCCGAACAGCGAAAGTTCGAGAAGGTCGTCGCATGGAACCTGCATACCGAAATGCTGGCTACGCTGGGGGCGGTTGCAAAGGAAACCGGTCTGGCTTTCGAATCCGTTGAAAGGGAGGAAGTGGGCAAACAGGCAGATGTGATCATCACCATCACCTCGGCCCACGACCCACTTTTGATGCGCGACTGGGTCAAGCCCGGCACGCATATCGCCTGTATGGGTACGGATACGAAAGGCAAGCAGGAGGTCGATCCGGCGCTGGTTGCTACTGCGACTATGTTCACCGATGAAGTGGCCCAATCGGTGTCCATTGGCGAGGCGCAGCACGCGGTCGCCGGCGGACTGATATCGGAAAGCGATATCACGCCCATCGGCGCCGTGATCAACGGCAGGCATCCGGGGCGCACCAGTGATGACGAAATCACGCTTTTCGACGGCACCGGGGTCGGGCTGCAGGATCTGGCGGTTGCCTCGGTCGCGGCGAAGGTTGCCGCTGAACGAGGCCTGGCGCAGCAGGTTTCGCTTTAGGCGCAACTGAAACCTGCGGCGATGACGCGGCTTGAGCGTCCCGCCGGGGCATGCAAAACATCGCCGGATGTTGGGCGGAACGAACCAGACCGAAATCCCGGCGCGAAACCGCCATGCGGCCGCTGCAATCTGTCTGGCAGTGGCAGCGCTGCTATCGCCGGCTTCCGCCTTCGCTCATACTTCCGAGCAGGCTTTCGTCCTGCTGCTGCCGACCTCGCTCTACACCGCGGCCGGCGTAAGTGTGGTCGCACTGACAATTATCGTCATCTCCGCACTGCCTCACGGTGCCGCCCGAACCATCTTCGCTTCCGTCACCCTGGGCGCCCAGCCGCGTATTGGCCTGGAGAATGCGACTAGCCTTTTGTCGACCGTCCTCTTGGCCTTTCTGCTTTGGACTGGTTTTTCCGGGCCGCGCAACCCGCTCGAAAATCTGCTACCGCTGACGGTCTGGACCTTGTGGTGGATGGGCTTCATCTGCCTGCAGGCCGTGTTCGGCGATCTGTGGCATTGGCTCAATCCCTGGACCGGCATCTACAGGCTGCTCGCGCCTCTTTGGGGCGGCCGGACATTTCTGCCGCTTCCGGCGCGTCTTGGAGACTGGCCGGGCGTCGCCGCCTTTTTCGTGTTTGTCTGCTTCATGCTCGCCGACATCGCGCCAGACGATCCCGCCAGACTCGCTTGGGCGGTGGCCGTCTACTGGCTGTTCACATTTTTTGGAATGATCCTGTTCGGCAGCGACGTTTGGCTGGCGAGGGCCGAGTGCCTCACAATGATCCTGCGGCGCTATGCACAACTGGCGGTATTTGCGCGGGAGCGTAACAGATTACGCGCCGGACTTCCGGGCTGGCGCCTGGCAAACGCCGAACCGGCTTCGCACGCCGGTGCCGTCCTCGTGATTTGTATCCTTGGAACCGGCAGTTTCGACGGCTTGAACGAAACCTTCTGGTGGCTTGCCTGGATAGGCATCAATCCGCTGGAGTTTCCCGGCCGTTCCGCGGTGGTAATTCCGACAATCGCCGGAGTGCTTGCGGCCAACCTGGCTCTGGTTCTGCTGTTCGCCATTGTTGTCGGCACGGGCCTGCGCATGGCAGGCACCGGCGCTTCCTTCCGCGAGGCCTTCGGCCTCCTTGCGCTCGCGATCCTGCCGATCGCTCTGGGATATCACGTCGCGCATTACCTGACCGCGTTTCTGGTACAGGCGCAGTATGCCGCCGCAGCGCTGACCGATCCGTTTGCCACTGGCGCAGATCTGCTGGGACTAGGCAATTTCTATGTAACGACGGGTTTCTTCAACACCCGCGACACTGTCGAGATCATCTGGTTGAGCCAGGCCGGCGCCGTGGTGCTCGGTCATGTGCTGTCGGTGCTGGTCGGCCACGCTCAGGCAACGAGGCTGTTTGCCGCACGGCGGCAGGCATTCGCCAGCCAAATTCCCCTTGCCCTCTTCATGATCCTCTATACGCTATTCGGCCTGTGGCTGCTCGCTACGCCGCGTGGCGCATAGCGCATCGAATATGCCGCTGGACAAAATGTTCGTGTGCATACAAAATTGTGGTGAGGAATGCGGCAGGGACCAAAGGGAAAAGGAAGATTGACCATGGCCAGATTCTCCAAACCGAAAGAGACGCGTCGTTCAATCCTGAAAAAGATGGCCGCAGGGTCGGCGCTTGTTGCAGGATCATCGTTGATGCCAGGCTTCGTGCGCTACTCGCAGGCGCAGAGCTCGGCGCCCATCAAGATCGGATTCCAGCAGCACGTGACCGGCATCGGCGCCGCCTACGGCCGCTGGTACGGCCGCACGACCGAAGCCGCAGCCAAGATGATCAACGACGCTGGCGGCATCAACGGCCGTCCGCTCGAGATCATCGCCGAGGATGACGGCACCGATCCCAAGCGCGGCGCCGAAGTCGTCGAAAAGTTTGCAAACCAGCACGGCTGCGATGTGGGATTCGGCACATTGTTCAGCCATGTGGTGATCGGATCGGCCCCGCGTGCGGGAGAGTTGAAACTGCCGTATTTCGTGGTCTCCGAGGGACACCACGTGGCAAGCGGCACATTGAATCGCTATACGCTGCAGCCCGGCATCACTGACGTCAAAAGCCAGGTGCAGGCGATGGCGCCGTACGTGGCCTCCAATCTCGGCAAGAAGATCACAATGATCTTCCCAGACTTCGCCTTTGGCCACGATCACCGCGACTATTTCTCCGCGGCGATCGAGGCTCAAGGCGGACAGGTTCTGGAGAAAATCGCCGTGCCGCCGACCGAGTCGTCATTCACCAAGTACTTCCCGAAGATTCCTCGCGAAACCGAGGTCGTCTATCACGTGATGGTGGGACCTGCCGTCCTGACATTCGTAAAGGAAATGGGCGAGTTCTTCGGTTCGAGCAGGCCGGAAATCTTCGGCTTCATCGACAGTCTTGAAGCCGTTGATCTGGCAAGCCCGGGGCTTGAGTTCTTGGAAGGCACCTATTTCTGGGAAGGCAATCCGCGCTACGCCCAGCCCGATCAGTCCGAATACGACAAGTACTTCCGGCAGGCGGTCGGCGTTGACGCCAACGGCGCTTCCGTTTCCGATCCAAAGGACGTGTCGACCTACGCGCACATGTTCGGATGCTGGGAAACCCTGCACGTCATCAAGGCGGGCATGGAGGCCTCGGGCTATTCCGGTCCGGGCGACCGCGCCAAATTGATCGAGGCGGTGGAAGCGATGACCGACATGCCGCATTCGAACGAGCATCCGCAGGGCGCCAAGCTGTTCAACGGCAAGACCCACCAGGTCTTCGGCCATCAGTACATTTCCAAGGTGACCGGCGGAAAGCTGATCGTGGCGCATACCACCTCGATCGAGGATACCTTCTATCCTGACGAAGCCGACTACACGGCGCAGCCTTTCTGATCTCTCGTACGAAGAAATCCCGGCCGGTAACGGCCGGGATATGAACTCATGGATTTTGGACCCTACCTTCTGCTGGCCATGCTCGAAGGCGCGGTGCAGGCCAGCGTACTGACGCTGACTGCCGTGGGACTGAGCCTCGTCTTTGGCGTGATGCGCGTGGTTAATGTCGCCCATGGCGAATTTTTCATGCTCGGCGCGGTTCTCGCCTGGGTCATCGCCTCGGTTGTTGGCGTTCATCCTGCTCTCGGTTTCGTGCTCGCAATCGCAATTGCTCCGCTGCTGGTCGGCGCGCTGGCGGTCGCCGCCGACATGCTGGTTCTCAAACGTTTGAACTACGACCCGGAAAACACCATCGTGGCCACTATCGGCCTTCTCTACATTATCCAGCAGATCACGCTGATGACCTATGGGCCCGAGGCAAGGCCCGTCGAACCGCCATTCAATCAGCGCTTGGCGCTGCCCTGGCCGGAGTGGGGCGAGAATGGTTTCGCGCTCGTTTGGCCCTGGGGTTTTGGAACCACCAGCTACAAACTGTTCGTGATCGCCTCGGCTATCGTGCTGCTGGTGCTCCTGTGGCAGTTGATGGCGCGCACCAGGATCGGCCTGGTGATGCGCGCGACAAGACTCGACCGCGAGATGGCGCTCGCATTCGGCATCCATGTCGACCGGGTGTACGCGCTCGCCTTCGGGCTCGGAGCTGGGCTGGCGGCGCTCGCGGCGACATTGATCGTTCCGATCCAGCAGGCGCACTATCTGATGGGTGCGGATCCGTTGCTGCTGTCCTTTATCGTCGTGATAATCGGCGGCCTCGGTAGCCTGCCCGGAACGGTCGCAGCCGCCATACTCATCGGCATGAGCGACGGAATGATCTCGATGTTCTTCTCGCCGACGCTGGCCAAAATCCTTTCGACGCTGCTGGTCGCGCTTGTGCTCGTATTTCGCCCGCAAGGGCTTTTCGGAAGAAGCCGCGGATGACCGGCGCGAACAAGGCAATGGCAATGAACGCCGCGGTGATTGCGCTGTTGCTGATCATGCATTTCGCGCTTCCCGCCTATCACCACGGCAATCTCGCCCGCATCATGGTTCTGGCCGTCTACGCCATGGGGTTCAACTTCGCCTTCGGCTATGCCGGCATGCTCAGCCTCGGCCATGCACTGTTCTTTGCCGCAGGCATGTACGGCATGGGACTTGCGATGCAGCATCTCGGTTGGGCGGCCGGTGAGGCGCTGCTGGCCGGGCTCGCCGCCAGCCTTGCGGTATCGGCTGCGGTCGGCTTCCTGGCGTTGCGCACCTCCGGCGTACAATTGATGATCGTGACGTTGATGTTCGCCCAGGCCGGTTTCCTGGCTGTTCTCTATTTCGGCAATCTGACGCGCGGCGACGAAGGTTTCGTGATCGCGCAGGCCAGGCGGGCGCTTGCCGGCATCGACCTCAGCAACGAAGCCAACCGCTACCTCGCCGGCCTGCTGCTGTTTGCCGGATGCTTTGTGCTGCTGTCGCGGCTGGTGCAATCGCCTTTTGGCAAGGTGCTGGTCGCGATCCGCGAAAACGAGGAGCGCACGCGCATGCTGGGCTATGATGTTGCGCGCTACAAACTCGCCGCTTTCGTGATTTCTGGCACGGTCTCCGGCGTTGCCGGTGCATCTTACGGACTGCTGTTCGGCTATGTGGGCGCCAGTTTTGCTTCGGTTCAGTATTCCATACTGCCGCTGCTCTGGGTATTGCTCGGGGGTGCGGGAACCGTGCTCGGGCCGCTGGTCGGCACATTGT
The DNA here is from genome assembly GCA_041582695.1 of Rhizobiaceae bacterium. Classification (GTDB taxonomy): domain Bacteria; phylum Pseudomonadota; class Alphaproteobacteria; order Rhizobiales; family Rhizobiaceae; genus JAWKWH01. Next base: position 6,746 of record JBFIBB010000009.1, on the reverse strand, counting down.
TCATGTTCTACCTGATCGATATTTCCAGCGGCTTTACCACAGCCTATCTGGCGATCGCGGGACTGGTTCTGGTGCTGCTCACGCTATTTGCCCGTCAGGGCATCGTTGGCGAAATCAGGCGGAGGTGGCTGCCATGGCTACCGTGAACCAGTTGGTGGCCGGCGGACTGACCAAACGGTTCGGCGGCCTTCTGGCGGTCGACAAGGTCGATCTCGCAGTCCCTCAGGGGCAGGTCCGCGCTTTGATAGGTCCGAACGGCGCCGGCAAATCGACTCTGGTCGGCCTGCTCTCCGGCCGGATTGACGCGACAGCCGGTTCCGTCGCTTTTCTCGGCGAGGACATCACCGGCCTGCCGGCCCACAAGCGCATCTCCAAGGGAATGGCTTATACCTTTCAGATCACATCGGTGTTCGAGCGCCTGACGCTGGACGAGAACGTGGCCTTGGCGGCCCGCCGCGTCGCTGGCGCCACAAGGACTTCTGTTGAATCCGGGGTCGCTGGCGCGTTGGACCAGGTAGGGCTTCTCGACCGGCGCTATGAACTTGCCGGCGATCTTTCCTACGGTCACCAGCGTCTGCTCGAAATCGCCATGGGCCTGGCGCAGCGGCCGAAACTGCTCATCCTCGACGAACCGACGCAAGGGTTGGCCGACAGCGAGATCGCCGGATTCAACCGGCTGATCCGAACAATGGCCGGCGGTACCACCATCCTGCTGATTGAACACAACATGAATGTCGTCATGGAAATCGCTGATTACATTACTGTTTTGAATTTCGGGCGCGTGCTGGCGGAGGGTGCGCCCGAAGCGATCAGCAACAATGCAGATGTTCAATCCGCCTATCTCGGGACCGGCAGCGATGCTTGAGGTCAGGAACATCAACGCCGGATACGGCGCCGCGCAAATATTGCGCGAGATATCGTTATCGGTCTCTGCAGGCGAGATACTCTGCCTGCTCGGGCGGAATGGCGCCGGCAAAACGACCACGATGAAGGCGATCATGGGACTGATCCGGCTATCCGGCGGCGAGATCACGCTTGACGGCGAACGGATTTCGCAGCTGCCGGCCTACGAGATACCGCGCAAGGGCATCGGATACGTGCCGCAGGGGCGAAGGCTGTTCGCCGAACTGACGGTCGCCGAGAACCTCGAAACCGGGCTGATGGTCAGCGGCGGCGGCATGAAGTTGCGCGAGCGCGTCCTCGACATCTTTCCTCGGCTTCGCGAGCGCATGACACAGGTGGCCGAAACGCTGTCAGGCGGCGAACAGCAGATGCTGGCGACCGCGCGGGCACTGTGCATCGAGCCGAAGGTACTGTTGCTGGACGAACCAACCGAAGGCCTGCAGCCTTCGATGATCGAGCAAATCCGCCAGGTGGTGGTGCGGCTGAAGGGCGAGGGGGTTGCCATCCTGCTCGTCGAGCAGCGCGTCGATGCGGTGCTGTCGATCGCCGATCGTGTCGCCTTTATCGAAAACGGCCGCAATGGCGAAGTTGTGGATACCGCCGCGTTGGCCGCTGATCCGTCGCTGCTGACCAAATACATGGCGGTGTAAGCGGGAAGCGCCCGCCGGTTTTAGCGCGGGTTCCATTTCCGCGGACTGAAAACAAGCCACGTTCCGGCGGGCGTGGAAACGAGGGGAACTTTGCGTTATGGATGGAGCAGTTCGCGCTGTTCATTGAGGTCCCATGACCTATCTGCTCATCAAGGCGGCATTGTCTGGCGTCATTGTCATGATCGTCTCGGAAGTCGCCCGGCGCAGCCCGGGGCTTGGCGGACTGATTGCATCGCTGCCGCTGGTTTCGATCCTCGCCATCATCTGGCTCTGGCGGGACACGGGTGACGCGATACGAATCGCCGCCCATGCAGAGGCGACTTTCTGGTTCGTGCTGCCATCGCTGCCGATGTTCCTTGCCGTACCCGCTATGCTGCGCGCCGGCATCGGGTTCTGGCCTGCCCTGGGATCGGGCTGCGTGCTGACGATAGCGCTTTATCTTGTCACGATCTGGCTGCTGCCAAGAATCGGAATCCACATCTAATCTTAAATCCGGGACATTGCCGAAAACCGGTTTGGTTTGCCCTCGGGGGAAATACCCTATTGACAAACTTGGAACAAATATGGAACATAAAGTGATCAAACGGACATTTAGGAGCTAAAAATGCTTGAAATCGCCAAAGATGTCATCTCGCTCGTTTCGGTCAGCATGTTCCTCGTCACCATGGCGATGTGGATCGGCGCGTTCTGATTTCCGGCCATCCGCGCCGGATGATCGCCATCCGAAGCGCTGCCATCGTCGATTGGCGTCAGCAAATGGTGGGCAAACGTTGCGCGCACTGGACAGCCGAAGCGGCAGCCGTGACAATCCGCGATGACCAACAGGATTCGTCTGCGCGGCCGATCGGCTGAACGGCATCGAGGCGGAACGGCACGGGATGGAGCAGACCGGCATGGCGGACAATCGGCATTTCGTGCATCTTCGCGTCCACTCCGCCTACTCGCTGCTTGAGGGCGCGCTTCCGCTGGAAAAGATCATCGCCCATGCGGTGGCAGACGAATGCCCCGCAATCGCGGTTACTGATACCAACAACCTGTTCGGCGCGCTGGAGTTCGCTCAAAAAGCGTCCGGCAAGGGCGTCCAGCCGATAATCGGCTGCCAGATGGATGTCGATTTCACAAATATGGGCGAGGCGGTCGCAACCGCGGCGCACAGCCGCGAAGGCCGCACCGGATTTTCTCGCCTCGTCCTGATCGCGGCGACCGGCGAGGGATACTCCAATCTCGTCCGGCTCGTATCCGGCGCCTATCTGGACAAGCCTGCCGATGCGCCGGTGCACGTTGCCTTCGATGCGCTTGGCTCCAGTGCGGCAGGGATCATCTGCCTCACCGGCGGTCCGGGTGGACCCGCCAATGCGGCGCTCGCTTCGGCCCATCCCGGTTATGCGCGTGATGTGCTTTGCGCGCTCGCCGCGGTGTTTGGCAACCGGCTCTATGTCGAACTGCAGCGCCATGAGGGCTATGACCGCGAGATCGAGGCAAGTCTGGTCGATCTCGCTTACCGGCTCGAGTTGCCGCTGGTTGCCACCAACAATGCCTTTTTCCCCGCCCGTAGCGATTTCGACGCACATGACGCGCTGATGGCGATCGCATCCGGGTCGGTGGTGGCCGTCGACGACCGGCCGCGGCTGACCCCGGACCACAGCCTGAAGCCGCAGCGCGAAATGATCGACCTGTTTGCCGACCTGCCGGAGGCCGTCGCCAACACGCTCGAGATCGCCCGGCGTTGCAGTTATTTTCCCGAGACGCGCCAGCCCATTCTGCCGCGGTTCACCGGCGCCGGCGCTGATCCGGAAGAGGCGCTCGCCACGGAAGCAACCGCGCTCAGGGAGGCAGCCGGCAAGGGGCTCGACGCGCGGTTGGCAACTTTCGGCATGGCCGACGGATATGCGGAGAAGGACTACCGCGAACGGCTCGAATACGAGCTCGGTGTGATAGAGCGCATGCGGTATCCGGGTTATTTTCTCATCGTTGCCGATTTCATCCAGTGGGCGAAGTCCAGAGGCATTCCTGTCGGTCCGGGCCGTGGTTCGGGCGCCGGATCGCTGGTCGCCTGGGCGTTGACGATTACCGATGTCGATCCACTGCGCTTCTCGTTGCTGTTCGAGCGGTTCCTCAATCCCGACCGCGTGTCGATGCCCGACTTCGATATCGACTTCTGCCAGGATCGCCGCGACGAGGTGATCCGCTATGTGCAGGAGAAATACGGCCGCGACCAGGTGGCGCAGATCATCACATTCGGAACTCTGCAGGCCCGCGCCGTGCTGCGCGATGTCGGGCGCGTGCTGCAGATGCCCTATGGCCAGGTGGACCGTCTCTGCAAGATGGTGCCGCAGAACCCGGCAGCACCCGTGTCGCTCGCCAAGGCGATCGAGGACGAACCGCGCTTTGCCGAGGAAATGGCCCGTGAGCCGATCGTCGAAACGCTGCTCGACATCGCTCAGCGGCTGGAAGGGCTCTACCGCCATGCTTCCACTCATGCCGCCGGTATCGTCATCGGCGATCGGCCGCTGTCGGAGCTGGTGCCGATGTACCGCGATCCGCGCTCCGACATGCCGGTCACCCAGTACAACATGAAATGGGTCGAGCAGGCAGGACTGGTGAAGTTCGATTTTCTCGGTCTGAAGACCCTGACTGTGCTGGAGACCGCGGTGCGTCTGGTGCGCCGGCGCGGCATAGAGGTCGATCTGGCGACGATACCGCTCGATGACGAAAAAACCTACCAGATGCTGTCGCGCGGCGAGGTGGTCGGCGTGTTCCAGGTGGAAAGCGCGGGCATGCGCAAGGCGTTGCTCGGCATGAAGCCCGACCGCATCGAAGACATCATCGCGCTGGTGGCGCTCTACCGGCCGGGGCCGATGGAGAACATCCCGACCTACAACGCCCGCAAGCATGGCGAGGAGGAGATGGCCTCGATCCACCCCCGGATCGACCATCTGGTCAAGGAAACGCAGGGCGTCATCGTCTATCAGGAACAGGTGATGCAGATCGCGCAGGAGCTGGCCGGCTATTCGCTCGGCGAAGCCGATCTGCTGCGCCGCGCCATGGGCAAGAAGATCCGCGCCGAAATGGACCAGCAGAGAGTGCGTTTCGTCGACGGCGCGGTCGAACGCGGTGTCGGCAAGCCGCAGGCCAACATGATCTTCGATCTGCTTGCCAAGTTCGCCGACTACGGCTTCAATAAGTCGCACGCCGCCGCTTACGCCATCGTCTCCTACCAGACCGCGTACATGAAAGCCCATTACCCGGTCGAATTCCTGGCCGCTTCCATGACGCTCGACATGTCGAACACCGACAAGCTCTCCGATTTTAGGCAGGACGCCATCCGCCTCGGCATAGAGGTCGTCTCACCGTCCGTCATGACCTCTTTCCGCGATTTCGAAGTCGGCGAAAACTGCATTTTCTATTCGCTTGCAGCCATCAAGGGCGTCGGCGACGCCGCCGTGCGCCATATAGTGGAAAAACGCTCCGAAAAGCCGTTCGCAAGCCTGGAGGATTTTTGCGAGCGGATCGATCCGCGGATTGCCGGCAAGAGGGTGCTCGAAAGCCTGATCGCTGCCGGCGCCATGGACTGCTTCGGCCGCGATCGCGCCGCGATGACCGCGGGGATCGAACTGTTGACCGGCGTTGGAGCGCGGGCGCAGAAAAACGCCGAGGAGGGGATCGTCGACATGTTCGGCGCCGGGTATTCCGACCGTCACGAGCAAATCCGCCTGCCTGCCGTCGAACCGTGGGAACAGGCCGAAATGCTGCACCGTGAGTTCCAGACCGTCGGCTTCTATCTCTCTGCGCACCCGTTGGACGAATACAAATCCGTGCTTGAAAAGATGCGAGTGCAGAACTGGGCTACGTTCGAAGCGGCAGTGAAGAAGGGCGCGACGGCCGGGCGGCTTGCGGGCACGATTACCGCCAGGCAGGAACGCAAGACCCGCACGGGCAACCGCATGGGGGTATTCCAGTTTTCCGATACGACCGGCCAGTTCGAGGCGGTGCTTTTTTCTGAGGGATTGGCCCAGTATCGGGATTTGCTTGAGACGGGAGCTTCAGTGGTGATCGAGGTTGCCGCCGAAGATCGCCCCGAGGGCGTCAATCTGCGGATAAACCGCGTCCATTCGCTTGAGGACGAGGCAAGCCGCATCCAGAAGTCGATGCGCATTTTCGTGCGCGACGCCGGGCCGGTGCAGGCGCTTCAGAGCCAGCTCGACCGCTCTGGTTCCGGTCAGGTCAGCGTCATCTTGATACGGGACCAGTCTCAGGGAGAGATCGAGGTTGCGCTTCCCGACAGCTATCAGGTGTCGCCGCGCATCGCCTCGGCATTGCGCTCGGTGCCCGGCGTGGTCGATGTGGAACTTGTCTGAACACGCTTTTTTGTCTGCAGGACCGGAAAGGCTGCAAACGCGACCTGTCCGGCAAGGCCGAGCAACCCAGGCGGAGTGGCAATTTGCGCCATGTATTGGCTGACGGTAACACCGTTGAAACCAAGTGCGAGCAGGTATTCGCCGGCCATCAACAGGACAAATGCGGTGGCGCCCATGACGATCCCCGCGGTGCGAACATTCGGCGCATTCATCCGCCGCATCAGCGTGCGGCAGACTAACCATGCGATGCCCAGCATGAACGGCATTTCGATCAGCACTGCGAAAAGCGGCCCCACGTACGGGGCCACCAGCAGCACGCGCAGTGTTCCGAACATAAATCCGGCAGCGAAGACAATCGCGAAATAGGCGGTTCCGGCAAGCAGCGGGTTCACATCCGGCTCCTATAACCCGATTGCCGGCCGCGCCAGCATCAGCCAGATGATCGCCAGGACCGAAAGGAAGGCCGGCACGCCGCAGGCAAACCAGATGCGGTAAAGCCGGTGGTAGGCCGGGGTGAGGGCGGTCCCTTCGCGTGCCGCCATTCGGGCGAGATCGCGCAGTCGAATCTGTATGGCGACCACCGGCAGCCAGAACGCGCCGGTGAGCACGTAGAGCGCCAGCGAAGCCAGTATCCACCCTTCGGTCAGCGGCCAGCCGACGGTTTCCGCCAGCAGAAGGCCGGTGACGGGTTGCACGACCACAGCCGTCGCGGTGAAAAGAAAATCGGCCGTAACGACAATTCCGGCGGTGTGCGCAACAAGGCGGGCATCGCGCGTACGGTTCGCCATCACCATGAAAAAGGCGATGCCCGCTCCCGTGCCGAGCAGAACGCAGG
>JBFIBB010000008.1:0-30070 GCA_041582695.1 Rhizobiaceae bacterium | reverse complement strand
GTGGCGGTACCTACTTTTCTGCTGATCTGCGGACAGGTTATCGCCTTCGGAACACTGGCGGAATATCGCTTCGGCATTCCGGCAAATGCCGGCATGGTGGCATCAATTGCTGTCATGGCATTGCTGGTCTGGCTGCCCGGTGTTCGCGGCGCGTTGATCGCAGGCGCGATTTCGCTTGCGGGCATGCTTATCGCTTTTGTTTGTATGTACTCGCTCCTCGATTTCGATTTCCTGCGCTCGGTCGCTCCATTGTTTGCCGAGCCCCGGTTGATGGCGGAATCGGCAGCCGACGCGCTGCCGTTTCTCCGCGAAGCCGGCATTTCCGGTGACAGCCGGACGCAAGCGCTTGCCTTTGTGGTTGCGATGGCGGGTGCCGTCGCAATCCTGCCAATCACGACCTTGTTTCATCCGATGGCTGCAAAGGGTTCGCGAACGCTCAATACCGCCGTCACTGTATCGGTCGCGCTCGTAGCGATCTTGGCGGTGGCATATCTGGTCGTACCATCCGGAAAGGCGCTTTCCGCGGCAACCTTGCCGGAGCTTTCCGGCGGCAGGATTCTGATAGACCTTGCCGCATCTGCGCTGCTTCATGCCATGATTGCCACCGGCGCGGTGCACATGGCCGGCTTCGCCGGCTTGCTGTCATTTGTTGGCTATCATGGTGTTTTGAGCCGGCAGGCTTCGGAAAACAGCAGGCTGATTGCGGCGCGCGCTACCGTTCCGTTGACCGCGGCCGCAACCGGTTGGGTCGTACTGACGTGGAGTCATGCCGCTTTGGCGCCGGCAGTTCCGGCGCTTCTTGCGGCAGGAGCCGGCGTTTTCCCGGCCACTGTCGCTGCCATATTCTGGCGCAGATGCAGCGCAATGGCCGCAAGCGTTGGCATGCTTGGTGGTGCCTCAGTCGTCATCAGCGTCTGGCTGGCCCGGCAGGGGGTTATCGATCCAACGGTGTTGATCAGCGGTCCAAGCCCGGTTCTCACATTCATGCTGAACTTGACGCTGGCCCAATCCGCAGTCACGGGCATGGCCGTTGCAACGATTGCAATAATCGCGCTTTCGTATCTGCCCCACAAATCGGCCGAAATGTCCAAGCCGTTCTTCGAGGCAATCCGCGAGGATCGACATCGGCGATTGCTCAACGAAACGGTACTGTGAGCCGATGCCGTCCGGATTGTCCTGGTGCTGGCGCTGATCCCTGTTCTCGAAACGCAAAAGCCTGTCGAGTTGCCAGGTTTGGCTGGCCGCTGAACGGCGACTTTGTCAGGTGCGGTCGACGCTGGTCTTGTCGTCTTCACTCCCTCGATCGAAATCCTCGATTATATCCATGAAACGGCGCATGAAGCGCTCCATGAAACCGAGCGTACGTTCGAACTCCTCCTCGGTGGGGAGTTCTTTCGCGGCTCCACCGCCATTCTCCAGAACGGCGATGCGCCGTTCCAGATCGGCAACCGATTGGTCTAGTCGTTCGATTTCGCTCAGAAAAGCGGCTCGCTCCTCTGCGGCCAACCGGCACACCAGTTGACGGTCCACTTGCTCGCAGATCGACATTTCACCGGTTCGCGTGTCAAGCCGGACGAAACCGTTCCCAGATTTTTCAAGCTGGTACCGGCTCTCATCGGCCAAGACCTGCGGAATGGCGGATATCGACGCGACGGCGAGTACGGCAGTCAGTCGTCTGATCATGGCATCGCTCCGTTTTGTCGACAGAATATCGCCTCTTTGCGCCCTAAATGGGACAGCGGCGTCAGGCGTCTTTCAATGGCGCGCCGCAAGCTCTATAGGGTCGGCCATGGACGGGTTTATTTACAAAATCTGCGATTCTTCCTTGTGGGCGAAGGCCGAGGCCGCTGGCATATTCGAAGGCGCGCCGGTCGATTTTGCCGACGGGTACATTCACTTTTCAACCGCAAGCCAGGTCGCGGAAACCGCTTCACGGCATTTTGGCAGCAGGAACGACCTGATCCTCGCGGCAATCGACCCGGGGCGGCTTGGCGATGCCTTGAAATACGAACAGTCCCGTGGCGGTGATCTGTTTCCCCATCTTTATGGCAGCCTGCCGATGTCGGCGGTCATCTGGCATGCGCCGCTACCGCTCGGAAGCAACGGCAGCCACATGTTTCCCGATCTGCTGACGGGCCGCAGCAAATGAACGCGATATTGCGCGCCATGTTGTTCGCGCTCGACCCGGAGACCTCCCATCAACTGTCGATCCTTGCCCTGAAATCGGGTTTGCTGAAGGTGCGTCCGCAATCGGATACACCGCACCTTCGGTCCAAGGTCGCGGGGCTCGATTTTCCGAATCCCCTCGGAATTGCGGCAGGCTATGACAAGAACGCCGAAGTACCGCACCAACTGATCAGGCTCGGGTTCGGATTCGCCGAAATCGGCTCGGTGACGCCTTTGCCGCAACCGGGCAATCCGCGTCCGCGCATATTTCGGCTGCAATCCGATCACGCCGTCATCAACCGCCTCGGCTTCAACAACGAGGGCCATGCCGTCTGTCTGAAACGGCTGGAGGCCGGGCACGACCCGCGCCATATTGTTGGTGTCAATATCGGCGCCAACAAGCAGAGCACAGACAGGATCGCCGACTACGAAGCCGGTATCGACGTTTTCGCGCATGTCGCATCCTACTTTACCGTAAACATATCCTCGCCGAACACGCCCGGATTACGCGATCTTCAAACCCGCGAACATTTGGCCGAACTGCTGTCGCGCGTGAAGGAGCGGCGCGACCGGAAAGCAACCGACACTGGCCGCGCGGTTCCGATATTTCTCAAGATTGCCCCCGATCTTGGCGAACGGGACCTCGACGATGTGGCCGAGGAGATCGAAACCCGTCGGATTGAAGGTCTGATCGTTTCCAACACCACGTTGGACAGAACTGGGTTGCAGGACAAGGCGCACGCTAGTGAGCCCGGCGGGCTTTCGGGGCGGCCTCTGTTCGAGAAATCGACCGCGGTGCTGGCGAAGATGCGCCGACGCTGCGGGCCGGATCTGGCGATGATTGGCGTCGGAGGCGTTGACTCGATTGAGACGGCACTTGAAAAAATCCGGGCCGGCGCCGATCTGGTGCAGCTCTACACAGGGTTTGTTTATGGCGGACCCGCCCTGCCGGCACGCATCGTCTTGGGGCTTAAGCGCCATGCGGAAAAGGAAGGTCTGAGCAACTTGAGCGAGTTGCGGGATTCCGCCGTCGCTAAATGGGCGGATCGCCCGCTCGCATAGGGGATCGTTATCCGTTTGACCGGAAATGTTTCGACAGCTTGAGGCCTTGTGCCTGGTAGTTAGATCCGAGATCCGTGCCGTATAGCGCCTTCGGCCGTTCCAGCATGTGCTCGTAGACGAGGCGGCCAACGATCTGCTGGTGGTCGAGGATGAATGGAACTTCGTGGCTGCGGACTTCCAGCACGGCACGGCTGCCAGTGCCGCCTGCTGCCGAATGGCCGAAGCCGGGATCGAAAAATCCCGCATAGTGAACCCTGAATTCGCCGACAAGCGGATCGAACGGCGTCATCTCCGCCGCATAGTCAGGCGGCACGTGTACAGCCTCGCGCGACATCAGGATGTAGAATTCGTCCGGGTCCAGAACCAGCTCGCGTTTTCCCCGCCCGTATAGCGGCTCCCAATAGTCCAGCACTGCGTGCACATCGCGTTTGTCCACGTCGACAAGCCCGGTATGGTGCTTGCCTCGATAACCGATCAGTCCTTCGCCGTCCCCGCCAAGATCCACGGTCAGGGCAATGCCGTTGCCCGATATGCTCGGATGCTCCGCGGCGACGAGCGTCTCGCGGCGATGCAGCGCGCCAAGCTCCGTTTCATCGAGCAGCGCCAGTCCGCGCCGGAACCTGATTTGAGACAATCGCGATCCGGTCCGAACCACGATGGGGAAGGTCCTTGGGCTGATTTCGAGATAAAGGGGGCCGGAATATCCGGCGGCGATCTTGTCGAACTCATGCCCCCGATCGGTCATGACCCGCGTGAAGATATCGAGCCGGCCGGTGGAACTTTTCGGATTGGCCGAAGCCGAAATATCAGCCGGCAGGGAAAGGCGCTCCATCAGCGGCACGATGTAGACGCAACCCGTCTCGAGAACCGCGCCATTCTCCAGGCTGACTTCATGGAGGCGCAACCGGTCGAGCTTTTCATCGACCCGGGACTCTGGACCGGGCAGGAAGCTGGCGCGCACCCGCCAGGCTTTCTTCCCAAGCCTTAGATCAAGGCTCGCCGGCTGAATCTGGTTGTTGTCGAGCTCGACCGGCGTCGAAAGCGCGCCGCCCTCAAACAGGCGGGCAATATGGCTGTCGGGCAGAATTCCGGTATCGCGCAACGTCGTCGTTCCCGATTTTTCGCTTGACGTTTAATCGAGTCGCAGCTTGACGCAAGAATGCGCAAGCTCTAATGACCGATTATCCCGTGGTGATTTGGCCGGCCGGCTTGCAGCCACGTTAAACAAGTCGCTAAAAGGGGCCGATCAGGGACCGGTTAGCGATTTTTCGCGGCCGGTTTTTTTGTGCGAAGGATTTGGCACGATGAGCGATCGAAGCTTGAGGCCGCAAACGCAGCTTGTCCATGGCGGAACCAACCGTTCGATGTTTGGCGAGACCTGCGAAGCACTCTATCTGACTCAGGGCTTTCTTTACGACTCGGCCGAAGCCGCGGAAGCGCGCTTCAAGGGCGAAGAGCCGGGTTTTATCTATTCACGCTACGCCAACCCGACCGTGGACATGTTCGAAAAGCGCATGTGCATGCTCGAAGGAGCGGAAGACGCACGCGCAACCGCTTCGGGCATGGCGGCCGTGTCGGCATCCCTGCTTTGCCAGGTTCGCGCCGGTGATCATGTGGTCGCGGCGCGGGCGCTGTTCGGATCATGCCGCTGGGTTATCGAAACGCTGATGCCGCGCTACGGTGTCGAATGCACGCTGGTCGATGGCACGGATATCGGCGCATGGGAACGGGCCATGCGGTCGAATACCCGGGTGCTATTCCTCGAAAGCCCGACCAACCCCACGCTGGAGGTGATCGATATCGCTGCCGTCGCGGCATTGGCCGAGGCCAACGGAGCCAAGCTCGTCGTCGACAACGTTTTCGCAACGCCGCTTTTCCAGCGGCCGCTCGAACTCGGCGCTCATATTGTCGTCTATTCGGCAACCAAGCACATAGACGGCCAGGGGCGTTGTCTGGGCGGTATTATCCTTGCGGACAAGGAATGGATCGACGAAAATCTGCACGACTATTTCCGCCACACAGGCCCGAGCCTGTCGCCGTTCAACGCTTGGACACTGCTGAAGGCGATAGAAACGCTGCCGTTGCGTGTCCGCCAGCAGACCGCAAGCGCGGCAAAGATCGCCGATTTTCTTGCCGGCAGGAACGAAAAGGTAAGCCGGGTCATCTACCCCGGGCGGGCCGACCACCCTCAGGCGGATATCGTTGCAAAGCAGATGAGCGGCGGCTCCAGCCTGGTCGCCTTCGAACTGGCGGGTGGCAAGAAAGCTGCATTTGCGTTTGAGAACGCGCTGCGCCTGGTGGCGATCTCCAACAATCTCGGCGATGCCAAGAGCCTGATTACCCATCCCGCGACCACAACCCACAAGAACCTGGCGCAGGAAGCGCGTGATGAGCTGGGCATTTCCGACGGCATCGTCCGCCTGTCTGTGGGTCTGGAGGATGCGGACGACCTTATCGACGATCTCGATCGGGCGCTTGCAGCCGCTTAGTCCCTGAATGTGGCGGCTGCCTGCACAATGCGTGCAGCCGCCGTGTAAAGGCAGATGACCGCGAAAATCCAGGCAAGCGTGGAAAACCAGGTCGGAAAAACGCAGAACGCGACAAATACGAGGATGGTTTCTGTCGCTTCGGCTAGGCCGGTGGTGAAATAGATGGATTTGGAGCCGCGCGCCAAAGTCTGCAGGCCGCGTTTCTCGGCCAACGTCGCATAGGCGAGAAAGCTGGCGCCGTTTATGTAGAACGACAGGATCAGGGCCGCGCCGGCGACCGCATTCTGCGCCGGATCGGCCAGTACAAACCCCATCGGGATCGCACCGTAGAAGACGAAATCCAGCACGATGTCCAGATAACCGCCGATATCCGTCTTCCGCGTCAAGCGGGCAAGCGCACCATCCAGCCCGTCGCCCAGCCGGCTGGCAAGTAGCAGGAAAAGACCAAGCCAATAGTGCTGAAGCGCGATCGCTCCGGCTGCAACGATACCGATCGCGCCGCCCGCGATTGTGATCATGTTCGGCGTGACCGGACTGCTCACGAGATATGCCGCGATTCCGTTCAACGCCGGATCAATCTTTTTCCTGGCCCATCCGTCGAGCATGAAATTTCCGTTCGGTCCTGTGGCGGTTTGGTTCTGCATCGCTTCGCCTCGAGTTGAGTGTGCTGTCAAGGCGATGATAGAGTATGTTTTGTTCAAACTTTCATGAGCAATACGCGGGGTAGTCGATGTACAGGGCGGAAACAGAGGGAATCGAAGTGGTTGTCGAACCCTTCTATCTCGAAGACCGTTCGAACCCTTCCGAAGACCACTATGTGTGGGCGTACCGTGTAACGATCGCCAACAATTCAACATCGGCTGCGCAGTTGCTGAGCCGCTATTGGCACATCACCGACGCCAACGGAAAGGTCGAAGAAGTCGCCGGAGACGGCGTTGTCGGCGAACAACCCGAACTGCGTCCCGGAGACAGCTACCAGTACACTTCCGGATGCCCCCTATCGACGCCTTCGGGTATCATGGTCGGCCACTACACAATGACCGACATGAGCGGTCGTATGTTCGATGTCGCGATACCAGCCTTCTCGCTCGACGTTCCCAACCGGATGCGGACAATCAACTGAGGTTTTTACGCGGCTGTTCCGGCCAACCCTGGCCGTAGATCGCCGAGAGCGTGCGCCCGATATCGGCGCCAACGCCTATGAGCGCCGGCACCAGGAACAGAACCAGCAGAGTAGCAAGCGCCAGCCCGAAGACGATGGTGATCGCCATTGGCAGCAGGAACTGCGCCTGCAGGCTCCTCTCGAACATCAGCGGCGCCAGGCCGCCGATCGTCGTGAGTGACGTCAGCAGGACGGCCCGCAACCGGTCGCGACTGGCGCCGGTGGCCGCTTCTTCCAGATTCTGCCCGGCGGCAAGCCGCTCGTCCATCCGAGTCACAAGGATGATTGAGTCGTTGACGAGGATACCGGCAAGCCCGAGCAGCCCGATAAGCGACAGCACCGTCAACTGGTAGCCGAGAATCCAGTGGCCGAATACCGCCCCAACGATGCCGAACGGTATGATCAACATGATCGCGATCGGGCGCCAGTAACTGCCGAACACCCAGGCCAGGATGATGTAGATGACCGACAATGCGACCCCGGTTCCGACATAAAGGTCCGCAAACGCGGTCTTCTGTTCCTCTGCGCGGCCGCCATACTCGTATGAGATGCCGTGCTTTAAGGCAATACGGTCGAGTTCGCCGCCGTCACGCAGCTCCTCGATCACACCGTCGGTGGTGTTCGCCGTATTGTCGATATCGCCCGAAACCGCCAGCGTCGACTTGCCGTCGCGGCGCTGGATTGCCGCAAATCCCTGGGACTCCGACAGACGGACAACTTCGGTGAGCGGTACGAAATCGCCTCGTGGACTGCGCAACTCGAAATTTCTGAGTGATGCCGAACCTTCATCCCGCATCTTCTGGGTGATCCTGATGGCGACCTCGTCATCGCCAACGGCAAAGCGGCGCGGAATGGCGCCTTCGAAAGCGTTGCGGACCTGACGGCCGACATCCTCGATCGAAAATCCGAGCGCCGCTCCTCTGGGCAAGAGCTCCATGCGCAATTCCGGTTTGCCGTACGGCAGATCGTCGCCAACTCCCGAGACTCCCGAGATACCGGACAACAGATCGCTGACCTCGCCCGCCGCCTGCTTCAGGACATTTGCAGACGCGCCCTGCAACTGGATCTCGATATCGCGCCCCGGTGGTCCGCCCCGTACTTCGGTGATGGCGAAACGCCGAACGTCCGGTATGTCGGGAACGGCTTCCCGCCAGGCGCGGACGATTTCCGGTGTCCTGATCATGCGCACTTCCGAGGAAGTCAGTTCGACGCGCAGTTCGGCCAGATTGTCGCCCTGGTTGCGGCCCGACTGGCCGTACTTCACGAAAACTGCGTTAACCAGGTGCTCGCCGTTGCCGATCTCTCTTTCCGCCTCGCGAAGCGCGTTTTCGATCGTCTTTATCGCTGCGAAGGCGTCCGCCTCGGGCGTTCCGGCATTGAGCGTCAGATAGCCGCGAATGTTTTCCGCTTCCGGTGACGGGAAGAAAACGAACTCGACGCGTTTGGAGCGTATCAGGCCTGCGGCGATTACGACCACCAGCCCGACGGCAATTGCAATGGTCACATAGCGCCAGTTGAACGACAGCCGCACGAACCATCGGAACGGTCCGTCGCGGAAAGCGCCGAATGTACGGTCGAACGCATGGCGGAACTTGCCTTCGTCTTTCTCGGAAATGCCGCGCTCGGCGGGATCTACATCCAAACTGGCCCCGCCCTTGCGCCGCAACAGTCCGATAAATCCCTCGACAAAGAAGGCTATTGCCAGGGACAGTACCGCGACAAGCAGCGAGAAGAGCCAGGTCGGATAGCCGCTTTTCCATGCCCCGAGAACGGCATAGGCTCCGGCGACGGGCTCCGGCAATCCTTCGCCGCTGAACCGGTCCAGAGCGCCGATCAGGAATGCGGCGATCAGCAGCGCGATGACCATCTGCCGGGCAAAAGACCAATTTCCCCGGCCATTGCGGTTGGCGAGCGAATGCGCCAGATGGCCCGGCAGGATAAAGAAGCATTCTATCAGGCTCGCGGTGATGACCGAGATGACGACGAGCGGCAGGACAAACATTATCTGGCCGATGACACCCGTAATCAGCGTTATCGGCCCGAATGCTGCGATGGTCGTTGTCATGGCCGCCAACACCGGGACGAGCATCATGCCGACGCCGTTCTCCGCGGCGGTCACCGGATCATCGCCCAACCGCAGCCGGGTGTCTGTGTGCTCACCGACAACGATCGCATCATCGACGATGATACCCGTCATCATGATCAACCCGAACAGGGAGAACATGTTGATCGTCTGGTCCGTCATGTACATCAGCCCGATCGTCGCCAGTATGGCGACCGGAATGCCGGTCGCCACCCAGAAGGCAATGCGGAAATTGAGAAACAGGAACAGGATACCGACGACCAGAACCAGCCCGCCAAGACCGTTCTTGACGAGAAGCAGTATCCGTTCGGCAAGCCGGTCGGCGCTTACCTCATACATCTGCAGTTCGACAGCCTGCGGCAGCAGCGGCCGGATTTCGGTCAGATAGTCGTTCAGGATTCGCGCGGTCGTCAACGTGTCGGCCGTCGCCGAGCGCTGAACGTATAGCTCGATCGCTCGCTTGCCATTCGAGAAGCCCTGAACCGTGTCTTCGTCAAATCCTTCGCCAACCTTGGCGATATCGTTCAACGTAATGATTTCGCCGGTGGGAAAGGACTTGACCTCGAGGGCGCGAAGTGTGGACGGCGAATCGACATCCGACAACGCGCGGACCTGCCGGTCTATCCCGCCCCCGATATTGCCGGACGGAAGGTCGAGACTGTTGGCCGATACCGCCCGCGATACATCGGCCACGGTCATTCCCAGACGGCGCAGCTCGCGTTCGGGAATTTCGACGGTCATTTCGCGGTCGCGCAAACCCGTGAACTCGATCTTGTCGATGCCTCGTTGGACCAGATCGTCGCGTATCCGCTTGGCCCAGGTTCTAAGCGTTTCTTCCGGCATGTCGCCGCCGACCGAAATCTTGGCAACGCCGTCGAACCACTGCGAGCGCGAAACGACCGGAGCCTCAGCGTCCTCTGGCAGGTTTCCGATTGCCTTGACCGCTGTTTCGACGTCCGACACCGCTTTCTGCATGTCGGAACCTTCCTCGAATTCGAGGACCACTGTTCCCGATCCCTCGCGGGCGTAGGATACGATTTCATCCACGCCATTGATGAAGCGCACTTCGGGTTCAACGATAGCGAGAATGTTTGTCTCGATGTCTTCGGCGCTGGCGCCCGGCCAACTGACAGCGATAGTGACGTTCGGTCTTTCTACCGTCGGAAAAAACTGCGTGTTGATGCGTGCAAAAGCGAAGGCGCCGAACAGTAGTAGCAGTGCCATTAGCAGGTTGGCGGCATTCGGATGCCGAACAAAGCTTTGTATCAGACCGGTGGCTGTTCCGAGCGAACGCATTTGATCAGGTGGCCGGATTGACGGCGACCGCCAGCCCGGGGGCGACTTCCGAGAGCCGTGTGGTCATGATGACGTCGCCGTCGCGGACATCGCCGGAAACGATGACATTCTGTCCGTCATAGGCGAGGATGGTGACCGAACGCTGTTCCAGCTTGCCATCGATCACGGCATAAACGGTTTTGGAATCGTAGACCGCGCTTTCGGGAATCAAAGCGGTGTTGCGATAGAGGCGATCGGCTACCGTGATCTCCAGAAAGGCTCCGGGCCGCATTTTCATGCCGGTCTGCGGAGTATCAAGTTTGGCAAAGACCTCGATTCCGCCCCGGTCAGAGACGATGTCCGAACCGATGCGGACGACATTGCCGGAGAAAACGTGGTCGGTGCCGCCGGTTGTCCAGATCGCAGATACCGGGCGACCGATGAGCGGTTCGGTGTCGGCGGTGATCCGGCCGAATTGCGCGTCGGTTACGGTAAAGCGGGCCTCCAGACTGTCTGCGCTGTAGATCGAGAACAGCACTTCATTCGTGCTGACGGTCTTGCCGACTTCCGCCGCAGTCGAACGGACAATGCTGTCGAACGGCGCGCGCAGCACTGTGTCATCGAGTTTGCGCCTTGCCTGCTTTACTTTCCACTCCAGCCTTTCGAGCGCCGCGATCTGCTGCGCTTTTTGAGCTTCCGCGACAAGGATGTTGTTTTCGCGCTGATTGACCGATTGCCGGCGCTGGATAACGATCAGCATGCGGTCTTCCACCGCCTTTGCCGTAACTGATCCTGAACTCTCAAGCGATTTGGCCCTTTCGAGGTCCTTTTCCGCCAGCACCAGCTGTTCACGTGCGATTTCGAGCTGGTCGCCTTCGGTCACCAGGCGCGCTTCGATTTCGGCCACAGCCGCCTTTGTTTGAGCGAGATTGATGTTTGCTTCCGACAACGCCACTTCATAGTCGAAAGTGTCGATTTCGAGCAGTCTGTCGCCCTTTTTGATCCGCGCTCCGGCCCGAACGGAAGGGTTGACGGCGACGATTTCCCCGCCAACCAGGGCTTTCAGTTCGACCGACCGTTCTGCGGTCGCCTGGCCGAACACACGGATTGCCGGCCTGTGATCGGAGAGCACGACAGTCTGGGCGGCAATCGAGTAAACTGTTCTGAAGGGAGGGCGCTTCGGCTTTTCAGGCGAAGTGGCAATTAGCCAGTTCATGCCGTAGACAGACCCGGCCAAGACCGCAATCATCGCGAAAAACTGCACGAAAGCGCGCGCAAAAACCACCACCCGCGAGCGCCGTGGCTGCTGGTCGATATCCGCCCCTGCGTCGGGTTCGAGCTTTTTGAGCATGCGGCGATCCTGAGCGGTTTACCCAGAAATATAGCAACAACCGTTCAAGACAAGTTACAGTTTTGCAATGAGATAGCGGTAGTTGCCGGCGCGGGGCCCCGTCTGCAGCCTATTTGAACCCGGCTGGATCGAAGCCATAAGCCGTCGAACAGAATTCGCAATTGACCAGAATGCGGCCATCCTTTGTGCATTCGTCGATCTCTTCGGCGCTGAAACCCGAGATGATCTGCGCAATACGGTCGCGCGAGCAGGAACATTTGTCTTCGACCGTTACCCCGTCAAAGACCCGCACTCCATGCTCGTGAAACAGCCGGTAGAGTAGCCGTTCACATCCGACGGACGGGTCCAGTAGTTCTGAAGGTTCGATCGTGTCCAAAAGCACAACCGCTTCCTGCCAGGAATCGTCGGGACGCGTTTCCGTCAATGCATCGAGCTCGTCATTGCCGCTCGGCAGGTCCGCCTGACGCATCCGCTCGGGCGCGTCGGGTAGAAATTGCGCGATCATGCCGCCCGCGCGCCACTGTTCCCCGGGTCCGTCCGGACCTGACAGAACCAGCTTGGCCACGCTCAGGCGAACTTCCGACGGCAACTGCTCCGATTGCCGGAAATAGGTTCTTGCGGCCTGCTCGAAACTTGTTCCGTCGAGTTGAACCACGCCCTGGTATCGCTGCATGTGCCGGCCTTGGTCGATTGTCAGCGCCAGTACTCCAGTTCCGAGCAGTTCTTCGCTTGCCGGCATTCCGTTCTCCGACATCTCGGCAATCGCGGTTTCGTCGAACCGGGCATATGCCCGCACGGCGTTCGGAGATGAGAAATCAGCGACGATGAGGCTGACCGGCCCGTCGGTTTGGGTCTGCAGGATGAACCGGCCCTCGAATTTGAGCGAAGTGCCGAGCAGCACCGTCAATGCCACCGCTTCGGCCAGCAGATGCGATACCGCGTCGGGATAGTTGTGACGTGTGATAATGCTGTCGAGCATAGGCCCGAGCTGTACAGCCCGGCCGCGCACGTCCAACGATTCCACATGAAAGGGAACGACACGGTCGTCGCCGGCATAATCCATTTCGCCAAGTGATCTGAGCGTCATCGTATGTGATTCATTTGTCCAGCATGCACCAGGCAAGGATTGCCTTTTGCGCATGCAGCCGGTTTTCGGCCTCGTCGAGAACCACCGATTGCGGACCGTCGATGACGCCGTCCGTCACCTCCTCGCCCCGATGTGCGGGCAGGCAGTGCATGAACAATGCATCCGGCTTGGCAAGCGACATCAGCGCCTCATTGACCTGATACGGCTTGAAAACATTGTGGCCGCGAGCCCGGTGTTCCTGTCCCATGGAAACCCATGTGTCGGTAACGACGCAATCGGCGCCGGACACGGCTTCCTGCGCGGAGGGCATTCTCTCGACCTCTCCGCCATTGGCCCGCGCCCAATCGACAATACGCTCCTGTGGTTCGCTGCCCTCGGGGACCGCGAAGCGCAGCGTGAAGCCGAAACGAGCCGATGCCTCGAGCAGCGAATGCAGAA
The DNA here is from genome assembly GCA_041582695.1 of Rhizobiaceae bacterium. GTDB lineage: Bacteria > Pseudomonadota > Alphaproteobacteria > Rhizobiales > Rhizobiaceae > JAWKWH01. Next base: position 16,957 of record JBFIBB010000008.1, on the reverse strand, counting down.
CATTGTTGCCGTCGCCGGTCCACGCAAACACCTTTCCGCGTACATCTCCGCGATGTTCTTCGTAGGTGAGGATATCGGCCATTATCTGGCAGGGATGTGTATCGTCGGTGAGGCCGTTGATCACGGGAACGGTCGCGGCTTCATACAATTCAACGAGCCTCGCATGTTCGGTGGTGCGTATCATGATGGCATCGACATAACGCGACAGCACTCTTGCGGTGTCGGCGATCGTCTCGTCACGGCCAAGCTGCATTTCTGCGCCTGTCAGCATAATCGTTTCGCCGCCAAGCTGGCGCATGCCGACATCGAAAGACACGCGGGTCCGCGTCGACGGCTTGTCAAAGATCATCGCAAGAAACTTGTTTGCAAGCGGTTTTGCCGCACCGGCGGACAATTCCGACTTGATGCGCTTGGCGTCATCGATGATCGACCGCAAATCGCCTGACTGCATGTCAGAAAGATCGATGAAATGGCGAGGATTGATCATGGTCACGCCTCTAAGCCGTAAGCTTCCCGGCGGCATCCTCGATTTTCGAAACTGCGATCACAATATCGTCTTCGGAAACAACGAGCGGAGGCAGGACCCGGATCACGTTATCGCCGGCGGGCACCACGAGAAGGTGCTCTTGCCGAAGCGCGGTGGTCACATCGGTATTCGGCAGCTTGCATTTGAGCCCCAGTAGCAGTCCCTTGCCGCGCACTTCCTCGAACACCGACGGATATCTGTCCACAATGGATGCAAGTTTCTGTTTGAAGGACAGTGCCTTGCGCTGAACGTCCTCCAAAAAACCGTCCTCCAGAACGACATCGAGAACCGCGTTGCCGACGGCCATGGCGAGAAGGTTGCCACCGAATGTTGTGCCATGTGTGCCGGGCGTCATGCTTGCCGCCGCCCGCTCGGATGCAAGGCAAGCGCCGACAGGAAAACCACCGCCAATCCCCTTTGCGGCGGCCAGGATGTCGGGCTCGATTCCTTCCCACATGTAAGCGAACAGTTTGCCCGTCCTGCCAATTCCGGTTTGCACCTCGTCGAGCATCAGCAGCAGCCCGTGATCGTCGCATATATCGCGCAACCCCTTGAGAAAACCCTCAGGCGCCTCGCGGACACCGCCCTCGCCTTGCAAGGGTTCCACAAGGATCCCGGCCGTTTCATCAGTGAGCGCGGCACGAACGGCCTTCAAGTCGCCGAAGGGCACCTGATCAAAGCCGCTGACGCGGGGGCCGAAACCCTCCAGATACTTGGCCTGACCCGCTGCGGCAAGGGTTGCCAGCGTCCGGCCGTGGAAGGCGCCCTCGAAGGTGATGATCCGGTGGCGATCGGGTTGTCCGGCCGCGAAATGGTAGTGGCGGGCGGTTTTGATGGCGCATTCGAGCGCTTCGGCGCCTGAATTTGCAAAGAAGACGCGATCGGCGAACGAATTTGCAACAAGCCGCTCGGCCAACCGCTGCTGACCCGGAATGTGATAGAGATTGGATACATGCCAGAGTTTGCCCGCCTGCTCCTGCAATGCGGCCACCAGGTGCGGATGGGCATGACCCAGGCTGCTGACGGCGATGCCGGAACCGAAGTCCAGATATCTCTCACCGTTTGTCGCTTGCAGCCAGCAGCCTTTACCCCGTTCGAATTCGATCGGAGCACGAGAGAAAGTCTGGAATAGGGCTGAACTGTCCATTTTCGGGTTCTGCTTGTCGGAAATCGTTGCCATGTCGGAGCGCAAAGCGCTGCCCCGGAAAACAAAAACCGCCCACGGGGCGGCCTCTATGCATATTGTCGGTTTCGATCAGCTTGTCAATGTTCGACGGTTTGCAAGCGTATTGCCAGATTGCTGCAAAGTTTGATCTTCGGTCGGCAAGTTGGGGAAAACCGGGAAAAGAAGATTCGTAGCCTGTTTCTGACTCTTGTCAGCGAGTCAACGGCCATTGTAGTTTGCACCTCAGACAAGGCCATTAGTGCGGCGAGCCCAATCAACCGAGTATCGCGCGGTGCAGTTCCGGAGTTTTTCGGGACCGCGAGCGGATTCGGGGTTTGATTGGGGGATCAGGAGCAAAACAGATGAGCTGGACCGACGAGCGGGTTGAAATGCTCAAGAATCTTTGGGCTGAAGGGTTGAGCGCAAGCCAGATTGCCGCCCAACTCGGCGGAGTGAGCAGAAACGCTGTCATTGGAAAGGTTCATCGCCTTAAACTGTCGAGCAGGGGGCGTGCCACCACGTCTCAGCCGAGACAAAAAAAGACGTCCAGAACGGGCACTGTGGGCCGGTCTGGCGGGCGCGGTCCTGGCGGTAGCCGAACCATCAATACCGTCGTAGGCGCGACCGCACTGCAGCAGCAGTTTGTAGCCGACGCAGTTGCCAATCCGGTGATCAGACCGGCGGCCGATGTGGTCGTTCCGATTTCGAAGCGCCTGTCGCTTATCGAACTCAACGAGAAGACCTGCAAATGGCCCATCGGTGATCCGTTGAGCGAGGAATTCCATTTCTGCGGGAATGATTCCGGCGAGAACGGGCCCTATTGTACCTATCATGCAAGCCTGGCATTTCAGCCGCCAGCGGAGCGCCGCCGGCAGCGGTGAACCGGGCCCTGTAAAGTTCCCGTTGAGTATTCATCGTGCGGCAATACCAGCCTTAGCCGGTCTGGACGCCTATCCATGGCCCCGCTACGATCCGGTGTATCTCGGAGAGATGATTGATGGCCATGCAGTCCGTGCCGCAGTTTCTGGTTGACTTGAAACCTGTTTCGCTTGTTGCTTCGGGCAAGGAGCGCCTTTGGGACATTAACGATCCGCATCTACCCGACTGGATCTCGGACCATGCGATGACATCGGCCGGCTATCCCTACAAGAAAAAGCTCGACTGGAAGAAATACGAGAAACAACTCGAAGCGCTTCAAGAGGAACTCGTCAAGGTTCAGACCTGGCAACAGGAAACCGGCGAGCGGATCATGGTTGTATTCGAAGGCCGGGATGCAGCGGGCAAGGGCGGCACGATCGGAGCGGTGCGTCAATACTTGAATCCCCGCACAGCACGAAACGTCGCGCTGCCGAAGCCGACCGAGGCGGAGCGGGGCCAATGGTATTTCCAGCGCTATGTGAGCCATTTCCCCACTTCAGGGGAGTTCGTGACGTTCGACCGCTCCTGGTACAATCGTGCTGGCGTCGAACCGGTAATGGGATTTTGCAGTGAGCAGCAGCATCGAGACTTCCTGGTGGATGCGCCCCAATTTGAGAAGATTGTTGTTGGGGAGGACATCCGGTTCTTCAAGTTCTGGCTTAACATCGGCCGGGAAATGCAATTGAAGCGCTTCCACGACCGGCGGCACAGCCGTCTCAAGATGTGGAAATTCTCGCCGATCGATGTGGCCGGTATCACAAAATGGGACGATTATACGGCAAGGCGAGACGAGATGATGGCTGCCACTGACACCGCTCATGCCCCGTGGATTGTGGTCCGGTCGAACGACAAGCGGCGCGCCCGCATCGAAGTGGTCCGCCACATATTGTCAGCGCTCCCTTACGCGAACAAGAATGAAAAGGCCTTGGGAGTTGCCGATCCTGCGATTATCGGTTCACGGAGCGATCTGCTCATCGCGGGCAGTTAGGGATTTCTGCGCATCGCGGGACCGGGCTTTGCAATCGTCCTGGCTGAATCAGACCACCTGTAGTGCGGGGTCTTTTCCCATAGGAAAGGTTCGCGATAGAGTTGCCAAGCGGCACGCCACGACGCGATTGACATCATGAACCAGTAGGGCGGCGTACACAGCACTGTTTTCCAGAAACCGCTGCGCTCTTCAATGTGCAGCGTACGCCATCCCAACAACAGGAACGCCGAGAAGCCCAGCAAGATGTTAGAAGTGTCAACCACCAAGAGCGCAATCTCAAAATGAGAAAGCGAATAAAAAACATGAAACTTCCAAAATAGATAAATTAATACTACAGATATTACTAAAAAAGACATCGAGGATACTATCATTCCAAACAAAAGAATCTGAGAAATGATATAAGATACTGTTTTTATTTGAGATAAAGTTGCTCGTGGGTTACGAAAGTGAACCAGAAAGGTCTGCATCCAGCCTTTGAACCATCGCGTTCTTTGACGTATCCACACAGCAAGACTGTCCGGAGCATCTTCGAGTGTCGGACAGGTTATAACATCCATCCGGTATCCGAACCGGCACAGGCGAACGGCAAGATCGGCGTCCTCTGTCACATTGAACGGATCCCAGTTGCAGATCTTCCGCAAAGCCGCGGTGCGGAAATGGTTTGAGGTACCGCCGAGCGGGAAAAACAGTTTCCTTTTCGCAAGCGCCGGCAGCAATCCGTTGAACAATGCCGAATACTCGAATGCGAACAGCCTGGTTAGCGCGTTGCGGCGTCCGTTGCGGATACGAAGTGGCGCCTGCAGGCAGGCAAGGCGTTCGTCACTCGCGTTGAACTTGTTCCAGGCCTCTAGCAGTTGTCCCGGGTGCGGCGCATCTTCGGCATCGTACACTGCGACAAACTCGCCTGTTATTACGGGCATTGCAAAAGAAAGTGCCTTGGGCTTGGTCTTTGGTCCGTGGTTGGGCACGTTGAGAATCTCGATATTCGAGCGCAATTCTTGCGCTTCCAGGGCCTGGCGCGTTTCATGATCATCCTCTTCAACGATCAGCTTGATCTGGAGCTTGCTCCTGGGCCAGGCAAGTCGTCCGAGCGCGACAAGGAGATCGGGAACGACCTCCGATTCCTTGTACAGTGGGACCAGCACCGAATAGACAGGCAGGTTTTCCGGGTGCTCCGGGATGTCAAACTTTACTATGGGTGGCCGCGTGTGCGCCGCGGCGTACAGCCGTAACGCCACACATGCGAGAAAGCAGAGGGAGAACAGGCAATGCAACACCGCAATGATCGTTGATGGGTAAAGAAACAGTCCGGTAACGGTCACTGCCGCGAACAGCCCGAGGCCAAAACCCTGCGGCGCATTGGCTACAATTCTTGCTGAATACTGGGGAAACCGCTCGAATAGGGCAGACGTGGCCCGCTCCGCGAGCAACGGCTTTGCCCTTTCGAGCAGAGCTTTTCGCAATGTGCGCGGCGAGACGACCCGAACGCGCGCGGCAATTGAGGGATATCGCTCGAAATATTCCAGCATCGCTGGAAAACGGAAGAACGATGGACAGATCAGCACTTCGTTTCCGGCTTCCGGTGTTTGGCTGAAGACGATCCGCGGGCCCGAAGAATCGGCGATGATGTTCAAAAGGTCCTTGTCGCGGATAACCAGTTTTTCGGCATTCACCGTCTCGCGGTAGGGAACGCCCAGAACCGAAGCGAGCGCCCGGTAAAACCGGTCTTCAACGGCGCGGCTTGCGGAAACCAGCTCGTCGAGGATACCGGTTCCATGCCTTTTCGCTACTCGGCTCAACGCATTGACGGCGCGCGCGTTGAAACCGGCGGCAGCGAATACTTCTGGCCAGGAGTCTCCGCTTAGCCCGGCCGCGGCAACCGCATCGGCCAGGATACCTTCTTCCTCCGGTGGCGTTACACGGACTGTATAACCTGCTCCGCTCAGCCAACCGGGACCCATACCCGCACCAGGCGGGTATTCCTGCTGCCCCCTGTCCACATTCGCCCCCCGCTGAATGTTGTTTTTTTACCTATGCAGCCATGCGCGCAATTCTGGACAGGCGCCTCATGGTTGCCTCATCCTGTAACGCCTGCCGAAACAGTTCGATTTCCTGGTCGATCCTGTGGTGAAGAAGCGAACGATCGCCCCGCAACAGACTTCGGGTCTCGTTCAGAGAATATTGTGGTTTCTTGGCAAGCTGGCGCGCAACGAAAGTCGTGCGCTCGGCGATTTCGCCGGAGTCCACGAGGTCGGACACGATCGCGCAGGCTTTTGCGGCGGCTGCATCCAGGGTCTGTCCGAGACAGAAGAACCGGAATGCATCCATATACCCCATGCGCAATGGCGCGAGCATGCTGGTTGCAGCATCGGGTATTAGTCCGAAATCGACGAATGGCACCCGGAAGGTGCTGCGTTCGGACGCGAAAACCATGTCGCAATGAAACAGGACCGTACATCCCACGCCGATTGCATCGCCATCGACGCTGGCGATTAGCGTTTTTGGAAAGTTCGCCAATGTCTGGAAAAGGTCAGTAACCGTTGAAATCAGGACGTCATGTTTGGTGTGGTCGAGAAATTCGGTCAAATCGCCGCCCTTGCAGAAACAGCCGTTGAAGCCTCGAAGAACGACAACCCGCACTTCCGGGTTGACGGCCGATTGCCGCAGCAGCCTGGTGAGCTCCTGGTAGGATTCGCGATCGAGAACCGGTTGGCCCTCGGATGCGGTGATTGCGATCGTTTGCACGTGGTTTTCGACCGTGGATTGGGTCTGATTTGTCATTTCAATCTCCCATCTTTCTGGGCGGGTCCACTTTGAGGAGGCGCCCATGGGGTTGGATTCATGAGGCGAGGCGATACTCCGGTTGCACCTCCGGAAGAGCGGTCATTACCGGCCGGAAGTGGTCTCGGCGCGCGCGCACGGTGTCGAGGGTGTCCTGATTGAATTCGAGCAGCGTGGCCACGACCTGCTGGCGCCCGTATGTGCGCTGATAGCCGAGCGGAGTTGCCAGGAAATGCAGTTGCAAGGCGCGCAACACCCACATGGGTTCGAATTCGATAATGACCTTGTTCACGCCAACCGACATTCCCCACTCGATGAAGCCGGCGATGAGTTCTGTGCCGACCGTGGAGACACCGCGACGGCCGTCGCGATAGCCCGGGGCGACCGCGTAGCGTGTCAGTTCGAAGATTTCCGGACCCGATGGCGGTACGCCTTCATAGAGATCCTGCAACACATCCGTCAGGAGATGCGGCCTGGTCGTGGGCAGCATGCGCTGATATCCGGCCAGTTCGCCATCCCTCAGGACCAGATGGTGAACCGCCTCTTCGTGGTCGAACTGGTCGATCTCCAGCTTGTCGGGCCGGGCCAGATCGTCCCAACCCATTTCTTCAACGAAGACCCTGTATCGCAGTTGATGCACCGCCTGCCAAAGGCTGGGGCGCTCGAAAAGTTCAGATGTGGATAGGGCAACAAACATCGCTAGCCTCCTTGGTTGTAACCTTGGAAGACTAACGCGACTTGTTAATTAAGGTATTACGTGATCACGCAGTAGTCGAATCAATTGATATAGCCGAGCTTGATAGCTTCGGCCACGGCTTGAACCCTGTTGGCTGCGCCGAGTTTCGCCTTTGCATTCAGAAGGTGCTTTTCCGAGGTGTGCTCGGATATCCCGAGGATTTGCGATATTTCCCATTCCGATTTTCCGACGGCGGCCCATTTGAGACACTCTGTTTCGCGCTTTGTCAGTGGGCGTTGCAGGCCGTCGTAGTCTGCTTCGGTGCAAAGCTGCATCGCCCGGCCGATCGCATAGGTCGACACCAGCGACAGCATGGAAAGATTTTCCTCCGAGATCGTAAAGGCCGGTCCACCCAGCGAAACCATGACACATGTGCCGTCGAGCGTGATCAGCGGGAACGCATAACCGTCGTTGAGGTCGAAGGTGCTTGCATCGCCGATAACCTCAAGGGCTGCGGGATCTTCCCGCGCCATCCGATTGGCTTCTACCCATTGAAACGACGACAGCGACCGCTTCATGCGCGCTACGACCGGATCGGAATCGACATAATTCCGTTCGACATACCGTTCCAGCCAGCCACTAGGCCAGTCGCACAGAAGCACATGTCGCTTCTGCTCTTCCAGCGGGGTATTCGGGTGGGGAACGGTTCCGGCCAGAAGCGAGGTCAGGCCGAACTGTGATGTGACCGAAAGTAGTTCGATACAGACCTGCTCTACCGTCGGTGCATACTGTACCTTATTGATATAGTTCAGCGTTTCGTCGAATTGGCCCAATTCTTTCGAAGCCCCCGATTAGATGAAGACAATCTTATCATAGCTCAAACGGGCAAGGCAATTACCTGAACTTAAAATAGAATACTCTACAGTCATGCACGTCCTGATACATTAAAATCAGAGCGGGAGTGCAATTGCGTGCTCCAGTTTCCTTGCCGATGGCCGGATTTGAGAGTTATAAGCCGATCCCATGATTTTTCGCGTATTGATCCCGACCATATTGTCCGTTCTGTTTGCGGTCACCGGCTCTCCTGCAGCAGAGCCGGATATACCCAATTTCTGGGACGAGCGGGAACAGATGACGACACCGCACGCTGAAAGCGTCGCGCGCATCCGTATCCTGACGACCATTGATTTTCCACCGTTCAACTATGTCGACAGCAGCGGCCGGCTGGCTGGGTTCAACATCGATTTGGCCGAAGCGATCTGCGATGCGTTGAATGCGGTCGACAGATGCTCCATTCAGGCGTTGCCGTGGGATGAACTGGAAACGGCGCTTCTGAACGGCGAGGGCGATGCCATCATGGCCGGTCTGGCGCCGACCCGGGAAAAACGCGGAAAACTCCTGTTCAGCCGATCCTATATGCGTTTTCCGGCACGGTTTGTGATGTCCGATGGCCAACAGTTGCCGTCGATATCGGCATCCGGCATCAGCGGGAAGCGGATCGGCGTTGTAGCGGGTTCGGCGCATGAGGCGATGTTGCGCGACTACTTCCCGGAGGCAAGGCCGGTAACCTATTCGCGGTCCGAATGGATATATGCCGACATGAAGGCAGGCAAGCTTGACGGCATATTCGGCGACGGCATGCAGTTGTCGTTCTGGATGGGAAGCCCCGCATCGGCGGATTGCTGTGCTTTCTCTGGCGGACCGTACATTTCCGACAAATACTTGGGCGAGGGCCTGACAATCGTTGCCGCCGGTGACAATGATGAGTTGATCAACGCCTTCAATTTTGCGCTCAGGGAATTGCAGTCCAAGGGCGTCTATTCGGAACTTTACCTGCGCTATTTTCCGGTCGGTTTTTTTTAACGGGATGGTTCAGTCAGCGGGAATTGTTTTCGCCGCCAGTGGTACGCAAGCGCGGATTGTAAGGCTTGAACGGAACCGCCAGCGCCCAAATGAAGTTTCCGGTATTCTGGCCGGAGTATTCTCTAAGCCCGATATCCATGGCCTTGTGGCCGGCGCGCGGCTGGGCGCAGTAAGTCCGGAACAGCCGGTCCCAGAACGGAAAGTTGAAACCATAGTTTGTGTCGGTTTCCAGCGGATTGCTTGAATGGTGCACCCGGTGCATGTCCGGCGTAACCAGGAAAAGCCGCAATATCCGGTCCACCGGTTGCGGCAGGTCGTAGTTGGAATGATTGAACATCGCCGTCCCGTTCAGCACGATCTCGAAAATCAGTACGGCTTCCACCGGAGCGCCGAGCGCGACTACAATTGCGGCTTTCCAGAACATGGACAGGATTATCTCGAGGGGGTGAAACCTCAAAGCCGTCGTCACATCGAAACCTGCGTCGGAATGATGCATTCGGTGAATGCGCCACAGAAGGCCGATCTTGTGGCTGGCCAGATGTTCGAGCCACACGGCGAAATCGAGGACGATGAAGGCGGTAACGCCGGCAATCCACGGGTTTACACCGAATTGGTGGAACAGTCCGTATCCCTTTGTTTCCGACCATATAGCGGTACCCACCGCGGCGACCGGAAACACCAGGCGCAGCAACGCCGACGACAGGATGACCATCGAGATATTGGTAAGCCAGCGCTGCCGCTTCAGGGCGCCAGACAACTCGGGCCGCTGGAGTCTCGGCAGCGTCAACTCCAGCAGCGCCATGGTCGCAAAAATGGCGACAAATGCGGCAAACCGGATGGTTGCTTCCGAATAGTCGCCAATATTCATGGTCTATTCCCAGAACTACGGTCCACAAATAGTGGTTGGGTGTGATTGATCAAATCACAATCGCTTCAACCCCACCCCGGGTAATCTACAGCATGCGGAAACGGGCTCGGGCGGCGCGTTCGATGGCCGCCACGGTCAGTTTGTCCAGGTCGAGCGTATCACGCAGGATTTGCAGTATCCTCAATTCGAGCTGGTTGACAGTCAGGTCTGCGGCAGCAACGTCGACAGCGAGTGTGTAGGCGGTGTCATATGCCTTTTGCGGCAGCGCCGCCTTGACCGCCTCCAGGACGTTTTGGAGCCCGTCGTCGTCCTGAAGCATCCGCTGGCATTCGCCCGCTATCGCGGTCAACCTTTCGCGGTCGAAGTCCTTAAACGCCGGTATGGATCTTACCAGCAATCCAATCCGCGAAAGCTCCGCATCTGTCATGTTGCTGTCTGCGGCGGAAGTAACGATCATGACGTAAATCAGGGCTTCCTGCGGCGAAATCTCTTTCATGTTTTCATCTCGCTTTTGTTGGGTCGCCGGAACCTATGGTCAGGGAGCCGGCATCACAAGTCCCCTGTTGCACAATTGTTGACCTTGCAGTCCGGGCCGCATAGGTTCCGCCGCGTCGCCGGCAGGGCCGGCTGGTTTTCGGGATTTGCTATCATGACGTTATCGGAATTGGCGGATGGCCGGTTTGCCCCTGCGCTCGTTTCAGCGGCGCGGGAAAGCCGCGCCTGGCCGTTCGAGGAGGCCGCGAAGATCATAAGGCGCTACGAGAAATCCGGTTTCCCGAAAACCGTGCTCTTCGAAACCGGCTACGGACCCTCCGGATTGCCTCACATCGGCACGTTCGGCGAAGTTGCTCGAACGACGATGGTGCGCAACGCGTTTCGTCTGCTCACTGACGGCAAGGTCGAAACAAAACTCATCTGCTTTTCCGACGACATGGACGGCATGCGCAAGATACCGGATAGCGTTCCGGACCGGGCAGCGCTCGAGCCGTACCTCCACCAGCCGCTGACAAGCGTTCCAAACCCGTTCGGCGGCGACTACGAAAGCTTCGGCCACCACAACAATGCGATGCTGCGCCGCTTTCTGGACACTTTCGGTTTTGACTACGAATTTGCGAGCGCAACCGACTATTACAAGTCAGGCCGTTTCGACGATATCCTGCTGCGTGTAGCCGAACGCTACGAAGCGGTAATGAACATCATGTTGCCGACGCTGGGCGAGGAACGGCGGGCCACCTATTCGCCCTTCCTGCCGATCTCGCCGAAGACCGGTCGCGTCCTCTACGTTCCAATGAAGGAAGTGGATGCGGCCAATGGCACGGTTACTTATGTCGACGAGGATGGCGAGGAGCTGACGCAGCGCGTTACCGGCGGTCAAGTGAAACTGCAATGGAAGCCGGACTTCGGGGCGCGCTGGGCGGCGCTCGGCATCGATTTCGAGATGTTCGGCAAGGACCACGGCCCCAACATGATGGTCTATGATGCAATCTGCAGGGCGTTGGGCGGCCGCCCGCCCGAGCATTTTGTCTATGAACTGTTCCTTGATGACAAGGGCGAGAAGATATCGAAATCGAAGGGCAATGGTCTCACGATCGATGAATGGCTGGCCTACGCGCCGACCGAGAGCCTGTCGCTTTACATGTTCCAGAAACCGCGCACTGCAAAGCGCCTGTTTTTTGACGTGATTCCCCGCGCAGTCGACGAGTACTTCGCACATCTCGACGCCTTTTGGCGGCAGGACGAGGCTCAGCGCCTCGCTAATCCGGTCTGGCATATCCATGGCGGCCATCCGCCGCGGGAATCGATGCCCGTGTCGTTTAACCTGCTCCTGAATCTCGTCAGCGCATCCAATGCCGAAAACAGGCAGGTGCTCTGGGGGTTCATCAGCCGTTATGCGCCGGGCGTCGATGCTGACGGCTATCCCAAACTCGACGAACTGGCGGGATTCGCAATTCGGTATTTCGAGGATTTCGTCCGCCCGACGAAGACGTTTCGGCAGCCGGACGATGTCGAGCGCGCCACGCTCGATGCGGTACTCTCGGCGCTTGAAGCGTTGCCCGATGATGCGGATGGAACCGCGATCCAGAATGCGTTGCTGGATGTAGCGAGAGGCGTCGAGCGCTATCAGGATCTGAAGAAAACCGGGCCGGATGGCGGCCCGGGGGTGTCAGTGGCCTTCTTCCAGATGCTCTAGCAGGTTCTGCTCGGGCAGGAACGCGGGCCCCGCTTCGGCTCATTCGTTGCGCTCTACGGCCTCCCGGAAACCTGCGGGATGATCAGAAAGGCGCTCGACGGGACCTTGTCCTGAGAAGACTACTCCGATCTCGAAAAAATTCCGCGCTTGTTTTTACGCGCCACAGTTTCAAGGTCGGCGTATCGGGTTCCGGCCTGGGCCCGCGCCCAGCCCTGTTGCACCAGCCAAGAAGCCGCATCTTTGCCGGCCAGGCGGCATGGCGCTACGACCACGCCGTCGGCGTCAGGTGCGGAGAGAACGCATTCGATGGATCGTCCGCGCAGCCAGGCGCGAAAAGCGGTTAGCGCTTGTTTTCCACATGGCACTGCATTTCCGGGCGAAATTCCACAAATCGTATCGGGCAGCAAAGGATCAATCCCGGCAAGCCGGATGAGATGTTCCTCTGCCTCAAGCAGTCCGGCGGCAATGGCGACCGGTCGGTGCAGCAGACGGGTTCCGGAGTGAGCTCCGTCCTTTTGGTCGGACGACTGACTCAAAGATTCCCGTGGAGGCAGCCGCTCAAGTTCGGACGGATTGACATCCGGCACCGCGACGAGGTTTGCGCCGACGACGCGATCGGCCAAGCCGTCCGGCCGTGATTCATCAACAACGGCTGTGGCGGCTTCCCTGATTCCCGGCGGCGGTTCGGTTCGGCTGGCTGGTGCCGTGGCATCGGGAGGGGTCTCTTTTCCTCCGGCAAGGATCACATAACCGCCGGCAATCGCCAGAACGACGATGCCGACCGCCATCAGAAATCCACGCACTTTGCGTGTTTCCCGCTACTGGCTGGCCCACACGATGCGGGCAAGCCATTCGATCTCGCGGGATTCGAACACCCGGTTCGGATGATCTGGATTGAGGGATGACAGTTCGATATGCCGCGATGTCCGGCGGAACAGGATCTTGGCCATGATTTCGCCGCCGCCGGTTTTGACAACGACCCGATCCCCTTTGCGGGTTGTAGCCTCCGGATCGACGATCAGTATGTCGCCGTCGCGATAGAGCGGCATCATGGAGTCGCCCTGCACCGAAAGCGCATAGGTTCCTTCTGTTGTGCCCGAGGGCACTTCGATGAGATCCCACCCCTGACCGGCCGGAAAACCTGCATCGTCAAAGAAACCGCCGGCGCCCGCCTGGGCAAAACCGACAAGGGGAACGGTGGGCCGGGCAAGCGGCAGCGCATCCGATGTATAATGTCCGCCGGTTTCGACCAGCGCGATGAACTCGCTCAATCTCGAATTGGTTGCTTCGACGATCTTCACGATCGACTCCATCGAGGGCCAGCGCGGCCGGCCATTTGCCGATTGCCGCTTGGACTTGTTGAATGCAGTGGAATCTAGTCCCGCACGTTTCGCAAGTCCGGACGCGGAAAGGGAATGCTTCGAGGCAAGTGCATCTATGGCGGCCCAAACCTTGCCGTGTGAAGAGTTGTCCATCGCCCGATTTGCCCGTTACAGGAAAAAAGTCCTGACAATACTATTGTCGAGCGATTGGCGAGTCCAGATCGCGACACGACAAAAGTGGATCGATGCGAAGTATACGAAAAACGGAAAAACCGGGGGACCGGCAAACTCCGGAGCAATTTGCGGCTATCGGAAATTCGGGTCACTTGTTGTCGGCGCGACTTAGGGTGCCTTGAATGGCCCCCGGCCGGTCTCCAGCGCAAAATCCAGATAGTCGATGCGATCCTGCCCCCAGAACGGTTCGCCGTTAAGCACATATGCCGGCACCCCGACAGCGTCCGCGGCAATGGCCTGGCGCGTGTTCTCCTCGCGGATTCCTGCGATTTCGGGCATTCCGGCGCGAGCCAGGATCGCGTCGGCGTCGTGACTGGCAACTTCCAGGCAGCGCCGGACAATGTCCCTGCTCGCGATGTCTTCGTCGTTTGTCCACACGCAGGAAAATATGTTCTGCATGTATGCGGCGGGATCCGCTCCCCGTTCCACAATAGCGATTGTGCAGAGATCGGCGAGCAGAGGATCGGCGGGGAAATATTTCGGCCGGATGTTGATCGGCAGGCCGCGCCGTTCCGCGATTCGCTGCAGTTCGACAAACCTGTAGCGTTGCCGCACCGCCGGGCGTCGGCCGAGTGGTACCGCTCCGGACTCCTCCCACAAACCGGCCAGGTTGACCGGTTTGTAGGCGATTGATGCGCCGTGTTTCGATGCAGTCTCGATCAGGGCCTGATGGCCGAGATAGGTGAACGGCGAGATGGAAGTGTAGTAGTAATCAATTGTTGCCGGCATGATTGTCCCTGGGATCGTTTCGACTGCGACGATATCAGCACAACGGCAAATCAGAAATCACGTTCGCGGCATATCCCGCGATAAACAGGCCGGGGGTTAGCTGAGCCGCCGACGCCGTTGTCAGCGTCGGCGGTACTGCGAAGTTCAGGCTGCTTTCTTTCCAGCAGACGCGTACGGATTGAACCGCTGGTAGAAAGTTTCGCCCTTGGTGGCCATGTCGGCAAGAAGCTTCGGCGCCTTGAACTGCTTTCCGTACTTCTTCTGCAATCGTTTGGACAGATCGACAAAGGTAGCCGCGCCCATACCGTCGACGTAGGAAAGTGCGCCACCAGTGTACGGCGCGAAACCGAAAGCCAGGATCGAACCGACATCCGCCTCGCGCGGGTCGGTTACGATGCCCTCTTCCATTACGCGGGCCGCTTCGAGGGCGATGGTGACGAGAAAGCGCTGTTTCAGTTCTTCCACGTCGATCTTGTCGGGATCCCGTTGCGGATGGAGATCGGCAAGTCCTGGCCAAAGATGTTTCTTGGCCGGCTTCTCGGGATAGTCGTAAAAGCCCTTGCCGTTCTTCCGGCCGAGACGTCCGTGCTTGTCGACCATCGTATTGATCAGATTGAACTGGTCCTTGTCGACCGCCTTTTCGCCGAGGTCGCGGATCGTCTGCTTCATGATTTTCTGCGCGAGGTCGATGGCGGTCTCGTCGGTCAGCGCGAGGGGACCGACGGGCATGCCTGCCATTTTCGCCGCGTTCTCGATCATGGGCGCAGGCACTCCCTCGATCAGCATCTGGAACGCTTCAGACATGTAGCGAAGCACACAGCGGTTGACGTAGAAGCCGCGCGTGTCGTTGACGACGATCGGCGTTTTTCTGATTGCCCTGACATAGTCAATCGCAACCGCCAGCGCCTTGTCGCCGGTCTTCTTGCCTAGAATGATCTCGACCAGCATCATGCGGTCCACCGGCGAGAAGAAATGAATGCCGATGAAGCTGGCCGGCCTTTTCGAGTTCTTTGCCAGACCGGTAATCGGAATGGTGGAAGTGTTGGAAGCGAAAATGGCGTTCTTTGCCAGCACCGCTTCGGAGTTTTCCGTCACCGCCTTCTTGATTTGCGAATCCTCGAACACGGCTTCGATAACGAGGTCGCAACCGCTGAAGTCGTGATAGTCGGCGGTCGGCGTGATCAGCGAAAGGAGTTGTTCCTTCTCGGCTTCCGTGGCGCGGCCTTTCTTGATCAGGCCGGCCATCAGACCGGCCGAATGAGCCTTGCCCTTTTCCGCCGATTCCATATCGCGGTCGAGCAGGACGACCGGAATACCGGCCTTCGCCGTAACATAGGCGATGCCGGCGCCCATGAAACCCGCACCGGCAACGCCGATCTTTTTGAACTTTGTGGGTTCGATGCCGGCTGGCCGCCGTGCGCCTTTGTTGATTTCCTGCAGCGAAACGAACAGCGACCGCACCATCATGCGCGCCTCGGTCGTCTGCAGGATTTCGGTGAAATAACGCTGCTCCACCAAAAGTGCGGTGTCGATCGGCAACTGCAGGCCTTCATGAACGCATTTGACGATGGCGATCGCGGCCGGGTAGTTGCCGTAGGTCTCGCGGCGCAGAATCGCTGTCGCCGCCGGCCATAGATTGGCGCCAGCCGGTGAATAGACCTTTCCGCCGGGTGCCTTGAAACCTTTCTTGTCCCACGGTTGTACCGGATCCAGCCCGTCGCGGATCATCTTCTTGGCTTCTTCCACAAGATCGCCGGCCGGAACGATCTCGTTGATCAGACCCATGGCCTTGGCTTTCTTGGGAACAAGCGTCTGGCCCGTCGTCAGCATCTGCAGCGCCTCCTGGGTTCCCGTCATACGGGGCACCCTTTGCGTTCCGCCGGCGCCGGGAAAAATGCCGACCTTGACCTCGGGCAGACCCATTTTGACGCTGTTGCTGTCAGCGGCGACGCGTGCGTGGCAGGCGAGCGACAATTCGAAAGCGCCGCCCATGCAGGTGCCGTTGATGGCCGAGACCCAGGGTTTGCCGCAAGTCTCAAGCTTGCGCCAGAGCCACGACATGCGCCCGGCGCCGTCGAACAATGTCTTGATCGCCAATTGCGGGTTTTTCTTGCGCTCGGCCTCAACGGTCTCGAACATGTTGTTCAACATCGTCAGATCCGCGCCACCCGAAAAGCTGTCCTTGCCCGACGTGACAACCGCACCCTTGATCTTGTCGTCGGCGACGACCTGGTCGATGATCTTGTCGAATTCGTCCATGACTTCTTCGGTGAAGACGTTCATGCTCTTGCCCGGCGAATCCCAGGTGACGAGCGCGATGCCGTCGCTGTCGGTTTTCACGGTGAAATTCTTGTAACTGCTCATTTTGGCGTTCCAGTATTTGAGGTTTCGCCCCCTTTCGCGGAGGGCTTTGACACGATGCGCGGGCCGGTGCGAAATCCTTCACACCGGATGAATGTCACACCCGCTCGATGATGGTTGCCGTTCCCATGCCGGCGCCGATGCAGAGCGTCACCAGCGCCGTGTTGAGATCGCGCCGCTCCAGTTCGTCGAGCACGGTGCCGAAAATCATGGCTCCGGTCGCGCCAAGCGGATGGCCCATGGCAATGGCGCCGCCATTGACGTTGATCCTGTCGTGCGGAATGTCGAAAGCCTGCATGTAGCGCAGAACGACGGAAGCAAACGCCTCGTTGAGT